>CALUVN010000043.1 GCA_944324235.1 Candidatus Gastranaerophilales bacterium | reverse complement strand
AAAGCTCTCTTGAGTTCTGTGCCGCAGCTTACCGGTAAAAAAGAAGAAATTATCCTGCAAGGTGACCTGCCATCGCCAGCGAATCTTCCAACAGGCTGCAAGTTCCACACACGATGCCCGTACTGTATGGATAGGTGTAAAACTTTTCCGCCGGAGAGCACTCAAATTTCAGATACTCATTCAGTCAGATGCCACCTCTATAACAAGTAAAAATTATAAATAGGGTTTCTAATGCAAAGAAAGTCTTATACAACTTGTCTGACAGTTTGTACAAAAATTTTACCCGAACAAAATAACCAGAATAAAAAATAAGAAAAATTTTAAACAATTTGAAAATTGCTTGAACTTTTTTTATACAGGAACAATAATCCCGTGACGAGGGAAAAATTTCCTGATAGCATAAACTTAAATGTTACCTGTTGAACTGTTTTTGTCATCTTCAAGTTGTTTGATATCAATATGTTCGCCGTCTTCTGCGTATGCGTTGTTAATATCAGGGATATCAATTTCAACATTGACATCAGCATCAACCATTTCAATATCACCTTTAGGGAATTCTCTGACCTTGCCGTCTTCCATTTTAACTGCAACTTTGCCGCTCAGGAATTGAAGATAATAAACTTTCCCCAGACCGTCAGGCGTCATCACAGAAGAACCTACTGGCGGCATGCCTTTTGCCGCATCTATATAGTTTGAATATTCATAAGTTAAGCAGCACAAAAGACGTCCGCAGGTGCCGGAAATTTTTCCCGGAGCAATCGGCATCCCCTGATCTTTAGCTAGTTTTACATTGATTGTCGCAAATTTTCTCAAAAAACTTGAACAGCAAAACGGCCTGCCGCAAACGCCTGTTCCCTCAAGAATTGAGGTTTCGTCTCGTACTCCGATATGCCGTAAATCAATTCTTACCCTTGTAAACACCTGAGTTAAATCTTTCAACAGGGCACGAAAATCTACTCTTTCAGGTGCAGTATAATAAAAAGTTATTTTTCTTTTATCAAATGTGATACGGCATTGAACAAGATTCATCGTTAACTTGTGCTGTTTTACAAGCGCCTGACATTTGAAAAATGATTCAACTTCTTCTTTTTTGATATCATCCAGAATTTGTAAATCACGCTGGGTCATCACACGAATAAACGGGAAAGGTTCAGGTTTTAAATCGCTGTTATCCCAGATAGATGCAATCTGCGAATTAACCGTAAAAACCTTTAATGCTTCCTCGCCTTTTTCCGTACGCACAAGAATCATCTGCCCGTCTTCGACCGAAATATTATCAGGAATTATCACAGGGTAATAAGTATTTTTCAAATATCTTACAGCATATTTTTTTTCGGTCATTACACGTATCTTTCTTCTTCTTTCAGTTTTCTGTTCATCAATTTATCAAGGAGTTCTTTTGGAGTAATATCTGTATAAACCGCCTCATAAATTGCATTAGAAACAGGTACATCTATATCTAATTTTTTTGCAAGTTCGCAAATTGCTTTAGAAGTTTTTACACCCTCTGCAACTGAACCCAATTCTTTTAAAATATCATCAATTTTTTTGCCTTGTCCGAGCATAGAACCTACGGTGTAATTTCTTGACATCGGGCTTGAGCAGGTCGCAATTAAATCCCCCATCCCGGAAAGTCCGTATAATGTAGAAGGATTTGCTCCGAGATTGATACTTACACGAACGATTTCAGCCATACCGCGAGTAAGAAGTGTTCCGGTACAGTTATCGCCAAGATTCATTGCATGCGCAAAACCTGAGGCGATAGCAATTACGTTTTTTAAACTTCCGCCAAGTTCAACCCCGATAACATCCGAATTTGTATAAAGTCTGAAACGTCCCGGCACATTACAATGTTTTTGAACGAATTCCGCAATCTTGATATCTTCAGAGGCAACAGACGCGGCTGTAGGTTTCCCCTGCAAAACTTCTTTCGCAAGAGTCGGACCTGATAAAATAGCCAGTTTTTGCTCAGGAAGAACTTCTTTTATAACTTCAGACATTCTCATCAAAGACGGAAGCTCAATACCTTTTGATGCGTTAACGAAAATTTGCTCAGGCTTGATACCTGCTTTTTTTAAATTTTCGCAAACATCACGAGTGCCTGATGTTGCAACCACATTCAAAATAATATCAGCGTCTTTGATAGCAGATGCAAGGTCAGAGGTTACTTCAACTTTATCGGAAAGCTGCACTTCCAGAGGCTTTGATGTGTGTTTATTTTTTATTAAGTCCTCTGATAAATCCTGCGCACGACCCCACACCGTAACGTTTTCAAAATTATCTGTCAAAAGCCACGCCAGAGTCAATCCCCAGCATCCTGCACCTATTACCGTTAATTTCATATATTCTCTTTCCCTTACATATATATTTTACAATAACGCCTGCAGTTTGTCTATACAAGCTCTCTGGTAAGAAGTTTTCTTAACACACCGCAGTGTTTTTTGAGTTCAAGACGAGCCTCATCAGGCGAAACTTTTCTCAAAATCATTACTATTGCCGTTTTAATTTCCCAATTACAATCAAGAAGAGCTGCCAGAGCATCGCTGTGCGTAACATCGGCAATCTGGGCAACAATTCTTATTGCTCTGTCTTTTAATTTTTCGTTTGAAGCTTTCAGGTCAATCATAAAATTCTGATAAGTTTTCCCGATTTTAATCATTGCACCTGTAGTCAACATATTCAAAACCATTTTTTGAGCTGTTCCAGCTTTCAAACGGCTTGAGCCCGCAATAACTTCAGGTCCTACTTCAACGCAAATTGTAAGTCCGGCATCTTCTGCGATTAATGCTTTTGAATTACACGTAAGCGCAATTGTTTTGGCATTAACACTGTCAGCCTGCTGTAAAACACCGAGCAGGTATTTTGGATTTCCGCTGGCAGAAATTGCAACCGCTACATCTTTATCGGTTAAAACTGCAGCATCTTTTTTGCCGGCTTCAAAATCATCTTCAGCACCTTCAACTGCAATTCTAAAAGCCTTGTCGCCGCCGGCCATGATTCCCTGAACCATATCAGGGCTAACGCTAAAAGTCGGAGGACATTCTGATGCGTCAAGGATTCCGAGACGTCCGGAAGTTCCTGCTCCAAAATAGTACAATTTTCCGCCTTTTAAAAACTGTTTTGCTATCATATCAATAGCCTGAGCAATGTGCTCGCTTTCATCCTCAACCGCAAGTGCGACAATTTTGTCTTCTTCGTTCATTTTTTTGACCATTTCGATGGTTGGCAGAATATCAATATCTTTTGTGTTCTCGTTGCGGTATTCCGTCATCACTTCACTCATACGCAGACCCCCTAACTAAAATATAACCTGATAAACACTAAATTGTCTTAAATAAATTAACCATTTCTATTGCGGTTTTAGCAGCATCAGCACCTTTGTTTCCTGCTTTTGTACCGGCTCTTTCTATTGCTTGTTCTATATTGTCTGTTGTTAAGACTCCAAAAATTACAGGCACTCCTGTTTGAAGACTTACACTGGCAACACCTTTTGAAACTTCCGCACTTACGTAGTCAAAATGAGGTGTTGAACCTTTTATCACAGCACCAAGTGTAATTATTGCACTGTATTTGTTAGTTTTTGCAAATTTTTGCGCAGCAAGAGGAATTTCAAAAGCTCCCGGAACTTTTGCCACTTCAATATTTTCATCAGAAACGCCGTGGCGTTTCAAGGTATCTATTGCTCCGGACAACAATTTTTCTCCGATAAAATCGTTAAATCTGGAAATAATAATACAAAATTTTTCATTTTGTTGTGTTGTAAGTTGTCCTTCGTAAATTTTCATCTTTCTGCTCCTTTTTGTATATAAATTATACGATATTCAAGGCTTTTTTACAAGTCGTTAGTAAAGATATATAAAAACCTCACCCCTGCCCTCTCCTTATAAAGGAGAGGGAGTATTATTTACAAATATGATATAATTAATCTATGGATAAAAAATATATTACAGCAAGAGTTTTAAGAAAAAATATGACTCCGCTGGAATGTAAGCTATGGAATTTATTAAAGAATCGTCAATTAAACGGTATAAAATTTGTCAGACAATATCCAATTGGTCCTTATATAGTTGATTTTGCCAGCAGAAGAGAACATATTGTAATAGAGCTAGACGGCGGACAGCATAACATACCTGAAAATATATCTAATGATAACATCAGGACTGAATATCTAATATCACAAGGCTACAAAGTTATCAGATTTTGGAATAATGATATTGATGATAATATTGATGGTGTTTATTTAAAACTTTTAGAATTATTAAATAATAAGTAACAATGTCTCCCTCTCCTTTTTAAGGAGAGGGAGTGGGTGAGGTCGCAAAATTATTTTATTAAAATCTGAAAAGAAATTAATATTAATTTACATTTTTATAAAAAAGCAATTTAGAGATTGTAAATGTTTTATAACAATTATAGGGATATTAATTATCGGTAAAAGTTATAGGAGAAAATGTCATGGGGAATTTATTAGGCTCATTGCGCAAAATTGCTACTGCAATTACTAAAGGTTACGGAAAACAAATAGGCCGTACATCTAAAAGCGGTTTAATCTGTTTTGAAAAAAATTTTAAAGGAGGTAAACAATATACTCTTATTGATGAGAAATCAGGAAAACTTGTTCGTAAAAAAAATATTTTCAAAGACGGAAAAAATTACCAGTACCATACAACATTTGATAGCAAGGGCAACGTAACCAGTACAGGCACAATTGCCAGAGAACAGGCAGGATTCGGACCTGCATCCCGTAATCAAGGCGCTTATAAAGTAAGAACAATACATGAAGATTATAACAGATACGGACAGGTTACAAACTACCGGGATGTTACATTTACGCCGAGCGTAGCAGAAACAAAAGCAACTGTATTTTCAAATACAAACGGTAAATTATCTAAAACATATATCAATACAGCTAATAATAATAGATTTACAATTAGCTGCGCTGAATAAAATATTAAAAGTGAAATTTACAAGTAAGGAAAGTTATTTAAGAACAATCGCAAAAAACTTAAAGTGAGCGCGTATTCAAAAAAAAATAACTTTCCTTATTTCTTCTTATACTATAACAACTTCATCACAAACGGGGCAAAAATTTTATAGTAAATATATAATGCTGCTAAAATTAAAAGCACACCGCTTATTTTTAAAAGCATATCAGAAAACTTGTAAAACCCTTTCCAATTTTTCAAACGAGAGGTTAAAAATCCTGCAAGAATTAAAATCAGCCCCTGTCCGATTGAAAAAAGAAAGAGCATCACAACAGCCTGCGCCAAACTTGCAGATAATGAAGCAAAAGCCATTATCGCAGCAAGAATAGGTGTAGAGCATGGCGTTCCGGCAAGCGCAAAAACTCCCCCCAGCAGAATAGGATATAAATAAGTGCTGTGTGTCTGATTCTGCGGTATTTCTTTTATGATAACAGGCAGCTCAAAATCAAGAAAACCTACAAGCTTCAATCCCATTATCATAACAATCGCGGCAATCAATAAACCAAAATATCCTCCTGCAAAAGATACAAAAACTTTACCCGTAACCGCACAAACTATACCAATTACCGAAAATACAATTGCCGTCCCAAGTACAAAAAATATTAACTGCAGCAATGTTCGTGCCGGCTTTTCTTTTGAATAACCGACGATATATCCGATTATCATAGGCAGCATTGCAAGAGAACACGGTGAAACCGACGCTACTAAACCACCTAAAAATGATAACCAGAATAATAAGATAATATTTCCCTGTGAAGTAAATAATTCAATGTAGTTTTGCATTAATTAAGTCCCTGAAGATATGATTCCATTACATCCTTTTCAATTGCGCCTTCAATTCGTTTTACCTGCCGTCCGCTGGAATCTAAAAGGATAATTGTAGGTACAAGAGTCACATTATATTTTTTAATTTGTGATTCATTAAAAGATGTTTTGTCCTGAACCGGAATTTCTATCAATGTAATTTTATCCTTATATGCCGGATAAATTTCTTTCATAATTTGATTCATGGTCTGACAATCCATACACATTGCAGAAGTGAATTTGATAATCTGAGGTTTATTGCTTGCCTCTGCAACTGTTGTTGAGTTTTCCGCATCAGGAGTACTCAAAAGCCAGTATGCGAACATTGGAACTATTAAAATTAAAAGAATGGTAATAATATTTTTTTTCATAAAAAACTCCTTTTTAATTATATCGTCATAATACAATAAAAAGGAATTTTTTATAACTCTGATTGGCTACTATTTATCCTGCTCTGTTGTCTCAGCCGGCTTGGCAGGTTCTTCTTTTTTTTCTGCTTCTACAGGTTTTGCATCTGCAGCCGGTGCGGGTGTTTCTTCTGCCTTTTTATCGTCTTTAGATGCCGGAGCAGTTTGCATAACATCCATCAATTGTTCTGCTTTTTTAGCAGAAGCAAAGAAAATCAAACCAGCAACAGCAGTAGTTGCAATAGCAGGAAGTGCTGTCACGAATCTAAGTGCTCTGTTTTTTAAAAATGAACCGCCGACTGCAAGCGCTGTAGCTGCTATACCTGCATAACCGATATTTTTTTGAGTTTTAAGAGCTTTTTTGACATCATCAGAAGCCGGAGTTGTTAAGCCAGGAATATCAACCTGAGCAGTACCGGGTTTTGCCGCATGATTATCGGCGATTTTGCCTTGTTTATTACCAAAACTTGCTGAATAATTGTTTACTGCACTTACATTCATATAAAAACCTCCATGAGAAATACACACAATCTATGTTTATATTAAACCAGAGCATGAAAAAATTTGCTATTTTATTAAGCATATTGCACAAAAACGTTACAAATCCTCAGGCAAATATATTGACTGTTTTTCCAAAAGTTCACGGGTATGCTCATAACAGCAGCTTCCTCTTGTTATTTGCTGGTACATTCTGACAATATTTAATACATCGTCAACAGACATCTTTATAATTCTGCGTTTACCTTCCAAAATTTTTGCCATAAACTTTCTCCCAATATTATTCTTATCGGACTTTACTTGCAAAACTTTAGAAATATCATTTGTAAGATTTAGAAATATTATTTCAAATAATAAAAAGAGTCCGAAAATTAATCCGGACTCTTCTCATTATCTTTAATATCCTCTTTGATTATTCATCAAGGTTGAAATCAGGAGCACCAAACATACCTTCGATTTCTTCTAAAATCGCAGATGGTTTTCTTGCTTGATTTCTTTGTGCAACAGCACGTTTTCTTTCTTCGCGTTCTTTTTCTTCGTTGGCGTTTGAAAGGTGATGGAAACCTGTACCTGCAGGGATTAAACGACCGATAATTACGTTTTCTTTTAATCCGCGGAGCAAGTCACGTTTGCCGTCTACTGCTGCTTCTGTAAGGATTCTTGTTGTTTCCTGGAATGATGCTGCTGAAATAAAGCTGTCTGTATTCAATGACGCTTTTGTGATACCTAACAGCATGTATTCGCATGTTGCAGGTTGACCGCCATTTTCTTCAGCTTCTTTATTTTCTCTTTCGAAGATTTGCATTTCAACAAGTTCACCAGGAAGCAATTTAGTATCGCCTGCGTCAACAATTCTGACTTTCTTAGTCATCTGACGAACGATAATTTCTACGTGTTTATCTGCAATTTCTACACCTTGTGAACGGTATACACGTTGAACTTCGTCTACCAGATACTGTTGAGCTGCTTCCGGTCCGCAAAGTCTGATTACGTCGTGCGGGTTCAAAGGACCGCTTGTTAAAGGCTGACCTTTTTTGATTTCCTGCTTGTTGTGAACAACGATGTTGGCATCAATTGCATATTTGATTTCAGTTCTTCCGTTTTCAGTAACCAGATATAAACGAGGAAGATCATCATCTGTTTCAATTTCAGCAACGCCGTCTTCTTCTGCCAATATAGCGCAGTCTTTCGGCTTTCTGCCTTCAAGCAACTCTTCTACTCTCGGAAGACCTTGAACGATATCACCGGTTTTTTGTCTTTCAAATACCAGTGTCGCAATAATATCACCTCTCAATACAAGTGCTCCTGAATCTACCTGAAGCATTGTACCTGGGCTGATAAGGTACGGACGACCTGTTCTTACGGTAACTTCGCCTTTATTTACGGCTGTTACCATACCTGAAACAGTTGATTTTTCTCCGCTGTCTGCGATAATTGCATCTAATTTTACAAAATCACCTTTTTTAACACTTGCTTTACCTTTGATAGAAATTGATTCTTCATAAGTTGCACTTGTTAAAAGTAATCTTCTTGATTCTGCATTTTCATCCTTAATAGATGCTACCCCGTCATTAATTGCAAGAACCTGAGTTTTTGCAACAGGTGTTTTCGGAGTGATTGTTTGTCCGTCTTTTACAAGCAATTCTGTTTGAAGAGATGAAAGCAATTTAGCATTACCTTCAAATTCACGACGAACAATCAGGTTTTCAAGAACGACTATTCTCAAGTTACCTTTTTCATCTATTTCAACCATACCTTTCAGGTGTGAAAGATATCCTTGCATTTGAAGAACAAGGCTTGTTCTTGTGATTGTTGAACCGTCCAGATTTCTTACTCTGGCACCGTCTTTGTATTGAAGTTGTGTTACAGGAACGATATCAATTAAGTTATCAGTTGTGTTGAATTTAATTGAAACGTCTTTTTGTTGAACATCCAATACCTGAACCGGTCTGATAAGAATTTGGATAGGTTGGTTTGCGATATTGTCTTCGTCAAGAGAAAGACTTGTATCGATTTCTTCATCCAAATCATCAATATCAAGATCATCCATTGATGAATCCATGATTGTAACAATTGAAGTTTCTTTTGCTTTGATGCCGTCAGCGATAACTGTTCCTTTTTTAACAACTTCGCCTTCGTCAACTTTCAGCTCGGAAACACTTGACAATGTGTGTACTTCACCAGGACGGACAGTAATTTCGTGAATAATATCGTTATATTCTTTGAATTCTACAATACCGTCGATGTGGCAGTATACGTCTTTTACAACTTCAGTACCTGCTGTAACAAATGTTCCGTTTTCAACCATTTTCAAAGAGCTGTCTTTTGATATCTGGTGAATTTCTTCCGGAATAAATACAACAGTACCAGGTTTTGTAATGATTTGATTTTCATCAACTTCTACGTCAACATATCTGATTTCGCCTGAAGAAGTTACAGTGCATTCATCATCAATGAGTTCGGCAATAATCATACCGTTTTCAACTGTTGTATCAACAGGAGCTTTAACGATATATTTTTCGCCTGTTTTATTAACTGTCCAGATTTGTTCTTTTTTAGTTTGTTCAAAAGATGCGTTTTCCGGCATCAAAGATGCAATTACGATTGTAATTTCTTTACCTTGAATAATTTTTTTGATTTTTTTGCCTTCAAAGTTTACATCTTCGATAATCAAATCTTCACCGAAACGAACTTCTCCGCCATGTTCACTGATAGTAAGTGTTTCAGCAAGTTTTTCGCCTTCTTTGATTTTTTGACCGTCTTTAACAAGAACTTTTGAACCGCCAGGGAGGTTGTAGACATCACCGCCAAGAACCCAGATAATACCTTGTTTGTTTGTAGTTCTTGAGATGTTACCCTGTCTGTCTTTCTTTTCATCAGCGATAAAATCTTCAAATAAAACTTCACCGCTAAGGTCTGATGTAATATCTTTTGTAGCTTTTTCTGTCAAACGGGAACCGTCACCTTGAGATACAGGTTCGTATTCAGCGAGTTTGAATCCTTTTTCAACTTTCATGCCGTTTGTAAAGAATACTGTTGAACCGGCAGGAATGTGATATTTTTCAGTTCTTTTTTCGCCTTTAACTTCAATATCTGCTTCGTAGTTTGCTACGTTAACGATATCACCGTGACGGGTTCTGAGTTCACGTGTTTTAACGTTAGAAACCACTTCACCGGCAATTTTAGCATCAACGGTCTTCATAGCACCTGAACCTTTGAATACACCACCTGTGTGGAATGTTCTCATTGTAAGCTGTGTACCAGGTTCACCGATTGATTGTGCTGCGATAATACCGATTGCTTCACCGACATCAACAAGTTTTTGTGTTGTCATTGCCCAGCCGTAGCATTTTTGGCAGATACCGTATTCAAGACCGCAGGTTAAGCCTGATCTTACTTTAAGTTCCTGTAAGTTCAGGTGTGCAATCTTTTTAATATCATCACGGTTCATAGTTGTTCCGTTTTTAACAAGCAGAGTGCCGTCAGTATCAACGATATCCTGAGCGACTGTTCTACCGAGTAATCTGTCGATTAACGGAACGATAACAGCATCACCGTCAGTGATAGCTTTCATATTAATGCATTTAGTAGTATGGCAGTCATCAGCACGGATGATTACGTCTTGAGCAACGTCAACCAAACGTCTTGTCAGGTAACCTGAGTCAGCTGTTTTCAACGCTGTATCTACAAGACCTTTACGTGCACCGTATGAAGAAATAATGTATTCGGTAACTGACAAACCTTCTTTAAAGTTTGACTTAATAGGCAAGTCGATGATTTGACCTTGTGCGTCTGCCATCAAACCACGCATACCTACTAATTGTGAAACCTGAGATACGTTACCTCTCGCACCGGAGAATGCCATCATATATACAGGGTTTAATTTATCAAAGTTTTCAACTACCTGAGCTGTTAATTTTGCTGTTGTTTCAGACCATGTGTCGATAACTTTTGTATATCTTTCTACCTCTGTAATTTCACCTTTAAGGTATCTGTTAGTTGATTTTTCGATTTCTTTTTCTGCTTCTTGCAGAAGTTCTTTTTTAACTGCAGGAACTTGTAAGTCTGCTATTGATATTGTTGTACCGGATTTTGTAGCATATTTATAACCGAGGTTTTTCAAAGCATTCGCAAGTTCTGCGGTTTTAGCGCCGCCGTACTCCAGATACATTTGAGCCAGAAGGTTATTCAATGCTTTTTTATCCATCTGTTTGTTGATGAATTCCGGTTCTTTTTTCACATGTGTATATGTTGTTTCCATTCTATTTTTCCTCAATTTTTATTTTCAAGATTTTCAGATTAAGCAAGAGCGTTTCTTACGGTTTCGTTGAAGATAATTCTACCGACAGTAGTTTCAAATCTTTCACCGTCTTCGTTTCTTACTATAATCTTGTCGTGTAAACTGATAATACCAACTTCAAGAGCTGCGATTGCATCCTGGAAGTTATAGAAGTAACCTTTCGGTTCTTGCGTCGGATCTTTCAGAATAGTTAGGTAATACATACCCAATACCATATCCTGAGAAGGTGTAATAATCGGTTTACCGTTTGCCGGAGCAAGGATGTTGTTAGTTGCTAACATCAGCATTCTTGCTTCAGTTTGAGCCTCAATAGACAACGGTACGTGAACAGCCATTTGGTCACCGTCGAAGTCAGCGTTGAATGCTGTACATACTAACGGGTGTAACTGAATTGCACGGCCTTCTACGAGTTTCGGTTCAAATGCTTGAATACCTAATCTGTGAAGGGTCGGAGCACGGTTCAGTAATACCGGGTGGCCTTCGATTACCTCTTCTAATATATCCCATACAATTGCTTCGGAACGTTCGATTTTCTTTTTAGCTGATTTAATATTTTGAACGTATCCTCTTTCAATCAGTTTATTAACAACGAATGGTTTAAACAATTCGATAGCCATTTCTTTCGGCAAACCGCACTGGTTTAAGCTCAGCTGCGGACCTACAACGATAACTGAACGACCTGAGTAGTCAACACGTTTACCGAGGAGGTTTTGACGGAAGCGGCCTTGTTTACCTTCAATAATATTTGATAATGATTTTAATGCTCTGTTGTTTGGACCTACAACGGTTCTGCCGCGTCTGCCGTTATCAATAAGAGCGTCAACGGCTTCTTGAAGCATACGTTTTTCGTTTCTGACGATAATTTCAGGAGCACCCATTTCAAGAAGTCTTTGTAAACGGTTGTTTCTGTTAATTACACGTCTGTACAAATCGTTAAGGTCTGATGTTGCGAAACGTCCGCCGTCCAACTGAACCATAGGTCTCAAGTCTGGAGGAGTTACAGGAAGTACATCCATAATCATCCATGACGGTTCTGTTTCTGATGAAATCAGAGAATCAAGCAATCTTAAACGTTTGATAAGTTTGCTTTTTCTTTGAACTGAAGTTACCGAGCCGGCAAGTTCTGTTCTGATTTCTTCTGCAAGTTCTTTAATATTCAGTTCGCAGAGCAGTTCTTTTATGGCTTCTGCACCGATACCTACTTTTAATTCGGAATCTTCATTTTCAGCCATAAAGTCTTCGTATTCTTCTTCACTCAATAATTGTAATTTTTTGAACGGGCTGTCAGCAGCATCAAGAACTACATAATTGTTGAAGTAGATTACCTGTTCCAAATCTTTCAATGTCATATCAAGAAGCAAACCGAGATATGACGGAATTCCTTTAAGAAACCAGATGTGTGAAACAGGAGCGGCAAGTTTAATGTGACCCATTCTGTGACGGCGCACTTTTGAGTCTGTAACTTCTACACCGCAGCGTTCGCAGATAATACCTTTGTGGCGAACTCTTTTATATTTACCGCAATAGCATTCCCAGTCTTTTGACGGTCCGAAAATTCTTTCGCAGAACAAACCGTCTCTTTCCGGTTTTAAAGTACGGTAGTTGATTGTTTCCGGTTTTGTTACTTCCCCGTAAGACCATTTAAGAATTCTTTCCGGTGAAGCTATACTTATTCGTATATAATCAAAATAATCTATACTTGTAGACATTTATATGTTTCTCCTTTTTGTTGCGGGGGGAATTATCCCCCGCTGTTAATCTGTTTATAAATCTCCGAATGTTGTCGGTGTTTCAAAGAAGTTGATATTCAACAACTCTGAATCAATATCTGATAATGTTCTTTTCGGGGCTGATTTTCTCAAATCATCCATATCAGAAACAAGGTCAACTTCAGAACCGTCTTTTTTAACACAGGTAATATCCAAACCGATACTTTGTAATTCTCTTACAAGTACTTTGAATGATTCAGGGATACCAGGTCTCGGGATATTATCACCCTTAACGATTGATTCGTATGCTCTGTTTCTACCGTTAACATCATCTGATTTGATAGTCAACATTTCTTGTAATGTATAAGCTGCACCGTAAGCTTCCAATGCCCAAACTTCCATTTCACCGAATCTTTGTCCGCCGAATTGAGCTTTACCGCCTAACGGTTGTTGTGTTACTAATGAGTAAGGTCCTGTTGAACGTGCGTGGATTTTGTCATCTACAAGGTGGACAAGTTTCAGTATGTAAGAAAGACCTACAGCTACAGGTTCATCAAACGGTTCACCTGTTCTACCGTCGATTAATCTTACTTTACCGTCTTCTGTTACCCAATCGCAGCCAGATTCTTTGATACCTTTTATCAATTCGGCTTTTGTTGCGATTTCAGATTGAGCATCCCCGAACATTTCATCAAATGAAGGAGCTTCGTAGTAGTTTCCTGTAAGATATGCTGCCAAACCGAGAAGAAGTTCGTAAGTTTGACCAACGTTCATACGGGAAGGAACACCGAGCGGGTTCAACACGATATCTACAGGAGTACCGTCCGGCATAAACGGCATATCTTCTTTGGCAAGAATTCTTGATACGATACCTTTGTTACCGTGACGTCCTGAAAGTTTATCACCGACTGAAACTTTACGTTTTTGTGCAATGTAAACTCTGATAACAGTATTAGCTCCCGGAGGAAGTTCATCACCTTTTTCACGGTCGAATACTTTTACGTCGAGTACTCTTCCGCCTTCACCGTGAGGAACTCTCAGTGAGTTATCTTTAACATCTCTTGCTTTTTCAGCAAAGATTGCTCTTAATAATTTTTCTTCAGGCGGATGTTCAGATTCACCTTTTGGTGTTACTTTACCAACCAGAATATCGTCTGCATAAACTCTTGCACCGATACGAACAATACCGCGTTCATCCAAATGTCTCAAAGCATCTTCTGAAACGTTCGGAATTTCACGGGTAATTTCTTCAGGTCCGAGTTTTGTTTGTCTTGCATCGATTTCTAATTTTTCAATGTGGATTGAAGTAAAGATATCATCATGAACGCATCTTTCAGAAAGTAAAATAGCATCTTCGAAGTTATATCCTTCCCAAGGCATATAAGCAACGATTACGTTTTTACCTAATGAAAGTTCGCCGCCGCATGTTGATGCACCGTCAGCGATTACATCGCCGGCTTTAACCTTGTCACCTTCGTGAACAAGAGGTCTCTGGTTAATACAAGTATCCTGGTTAGATCTTACGTATTTCATTAATTGATATACGTGCGGTTGGTTGTGGATGTCACGGATAATAATTTCTTCACCGACAACTCTTTCAACCGTTCCGTCAACGTCGGATACAATAACCATACCTGAGTCTTTTGCGGCTCTTGCTTCCAAACCGGTACCGACAACAGGTCTTTCTGTAATAAACAGAGGCACGGCTTGACGTTGCATGTTTGAACCCATCAATGCACGGTTAGCATCATCGTGTTCAATGAACGGAATCATTGAGGTTGCAACAGAGATAATCTGTATCGGGCAAACACCGACATAGTCAACTTTTTTAGATTCGCACATTGTGAATTCAGAGTGATAACGAACCGGTACATAATCTAATTTTATGCTTTTATCTTTATTTAATTGAATATCAGCAGGTGCTACACGGAAGTTTTCATCTTCGTCTGCTGTCAGGTAGTGAACTTCATCAGTTACAACACCGTCTTTAACAACAAAGAACGGAGATTCTACAAAACCGTAGTCATTAACTTTAGCGTGTGTAGCAAGTGAACCTATCAAACCTGCGTTCGGACCTTCCGGAGTTTCTACAGGACAAATACGTCCGTAGTGAGAAGGGTGGATATCACGAACTGCAAATCCTGCTCTTTCTCTCATCAAACCGCCAGGTCCTAATGCTGAAATACGTCTTTTGTGAGTTAATTCAGCCAACGGGTTTGTTTGGTCCATAAATTGTGACAATTGTGAACTTCCGAAGAATTCTTTTAATGAAGCTACAAGAGGTTTTGTGTTCAATAAGTTCAACGGAGTTAATGTTTCTGAATCCTGAAGAGTCATTCTTTCTTTAACAATTCTTTCGATTCTTGAAAGTCCGACTCTGAATTGGTTTTGAAGAAGTTCACCAACAGAACGGATTCTTCTGTTTCCTAAGTGGTCGATATCATCAACAGTACCTTCATCGTATGTTAAATTGATAAGGTATTCGATTGATGCAACGATATCCTGAACAGTTAAAGTTCTTTGGTTTTTAGGAATGTTCAGGTTTAATTTTTTATTTAATTTATAACGACCTACACGACCTATATCGTATTTCTTTTCATCGAAGAAACGAGCTTCAAGAATTGAACGGCCGCCTTGAGGAGACGCAGGGTCGCCAGGTCTTAATTTTTTATAAACTTCAATTAAAGCATCATCAGTTGTTTCTGCAGTATCTTTGTCCAGAGTTTTCTTTAAGAATTCAAAGTGTGTGAACAGTGATTCCATTTCAGAAACTGTGATACCCATTGCTTTCAATAAAGTAGTTGCTAAGATTTTTCTGTTTTTATCGATTTTAACGTAGATTAAATCATTAGCATCAGTTTCAATTTTCAGCCAAGCACCGCGGTTAGGAATCATCGTTGCGTTGTATAAACGTTTTCCTGCAGGAGATACTTCACGTTTGAAATAAACACCTGGAGAACGAACGATTTGAGAAACGATTACACGTTCCGCACCGTTTACAATGAATGTACCTTTATCAGTCATTGTCGGGATATCGCCGATGTAAACTTCCTGTTCTTTAATTTCACCGCTGTCACGGTTTACTAATCTAATCATAACGCGGAGTTGTTTTGCATAAGTCGCGTCATGAATTCTTGCTTCTTCAATTGTATACTTTGCATTATCGAAAGTATAGTTTGGCAAAAAGTGCAATTCCAATCTGCCTGTATAGTCTTTAATAGGAGAGAATGAAAGCAATTCTTCTTTCAAACCTTCTTTCAAAAACCATTCAAAAGATTTTTTCTGCACTTCAATAAGGTCCGGTAAATCATCCAAACGAGTATGCGGGATACCCATTGGTGTTACTCTTTCAGCATATTTTGTCTTAGACATCAATTCACCTCGTCTATAAATGGTGTACGTACTATTAAAATTAAAATTCTAACTTGAGGCTGTTAACCTTTTGCACTAATCGTGCAAACAAATATATAAAAAAAGCTTTTGTATTTGTCTCAAATGCTCCAGCAGTCAAACTTTCCGTTATTCAACGCAAAATACAGGGCACTACTATTGCATGTTACTTAATCATATTACATCAATTTTTATAGTCAAGAAAATATAATATTTATATCAAAACAATGTTAAAATTTTGTTACAAAAAATTTTAACATTGCGGAAAGTTTTGATATTATTGGGTTTCAGTGTCAAGCACTCAGACTAATCGTAATCAATATGCCAACTTTTTTCAATAATTCTTGCTGTGCAGGCATATCCTGTAGAAGTACTCACGTCTTTATTTTCCGGCGAACCGCATCCGCTTGCATCTCTGCCCCAATAAGTTTGAGACAACGGCATTGCATCAGACAAATCTTTCCCCCACGCCGAGTATAAAATCCCATTCTGCGCCAGCGCATATTGGAACATATCTTTGCCCCATTTATTAGGGCCTTTAGTTCCGTTTATGTCAACAAAAAAGTAAGCAAGCAAAGATTTAATTTTTCCGGGATTAGTAGCAACCTGAGGTCCGTTAAGGTGCATATAGTAAATCATACCGTCTGCCGAAAAACCGCGCCAAGCATAATCATACTGACCGCCATCAGCAAGCGAGCCGTTCATTTGAACATAAATAGGACATTCTGCACAAGATTCGCCAGCTTTGTATGATTTTAGGATACTAAAATATTTTTTCATTTGGGAATCTAAATTAGCCTGAATATCAGGGTCAGTAAAATTATCCTGATTCATATTTTTAAAAACAGAAAGATTTGTTAAATCATCGACATTTTCATCAGAACGCATAAACAAAAAACCGTCATTAATCTTGGCATAAGCAACTTTGATTCCTGCAAGAGCAACTGCATTTTGATGCTTATTAATTAAAATCGGAATAGTAAGCGCGGCAACGACACCGATTATACCAAGTGTCACCAGAACTTCTGCAAGAGCAAAGCCCGACTTATAATATTTTTTAAAAATTTTCATATATCCTCATATATCCCCTTAACATTTTTAATAAATTCAGTATTAATTTTAGCATATACATATTATTATTTCAATATGTTAACTTTTATTATATAATTATAAATACGAGGTAGAGTTATGAAAAAAATTTTTATAGGAATATTATTATTTTTATTTTGCGGACTCGGCGTGAACGCAGAAGATATGAGCATACAGGCACAAAACAGTTTTGCACCTGCAGCTGATAAAACAGAAGAGTCAGCACCGCTTCAAGCTGAAATTACGTTTGATTGGTTTGACATTTCACAGGTCAAACGTGAAGAAATTGTTGAAAATTATAAGAATATAATTTTTGCAGATAATGAAGTTTACAAATATAAACGCAAGGAATTTAGAAAACAATATCGGGACTTTTTGAAAGATAAAGACTACAAAGAACATTACAGACTTGCATCAAACGGAGTGCTTGACACAGGTTATGCAAAACTTTGTGCGTTCTTTTACAAAAAAGACATCCTTGTAATTTATGCTCTTCAATACAAAGACAGAATGAAAAATGCATTTTATTATGACGCATTCGGTCATTTAAAATTTGTTGATGTAATGGAAGGCAACTATCCTGATTTTCCTTACTGGTCAAAACAATACACATCAAACGGAAAAATGATAAGCGCTATTTATTTTGTATCAAAAGACATTCAATATATGTATGAACCTGACGGCGAATTTCAAGGTGTCTGGTACAAAGACAAAATGTTTAACATAAACGCAAAACAGGTATTGACCAGAACAAACTGGTAGTTAAGTTTACATCACTAAAATTGGATTGCAGAAAGAAAAATTATTTAAGGACAATAGCGTGAGCTGAGTGGAAGCGTGTTCCGAAAATGATTTTTCTTTAATATATTTTATTTAGTTCATTTCTTTCTCTTTTATTGCGAGTAA
>CALUVN010000042.1 GCA_944324235.1 Candidatus Gastranaerophilales bacterium | reverse complement strand
TCCACGCTCACGGAGACTCGACAAAAAGCCTGCGACTTAGTAGTCTCGTTCCGTTCGCTATCCGGACTTACTTCGTGCCGTCCGTCCGCAAATCAGCCTCCTATTTAGGAGAGGGTATTCAAGTTTATCCAAAAGCCTACTTGTAGAAAGTTTTTATAAGTTTTTGATTATCTAATACAGGCGACTTTTCAGTCTGTCGAAAGAATATTGATGCAAACGTTTCGTTTGCCCCCTCCCTCCTTCCCTCCCCTCAAGGGGGCGGGAAGTGTATTATTGTGCGTAGCACTGTAACGGACTATTCACAATTCACCATTCACACTTCACTCATCTTACGGCAAACATCATGTTTGCCAACGTTTGCTTGATAAAAAACTATTTTTGTAGTATTCTCAATTGTAGGAGTGAAAGGTTAGTGGACGAGAAAGAATTAAAGAATTTAGCTGAACAGTGCAATTTGTATGATAGCTCGGATTCTGTTTCTGTCATACAAAAAATTACTGCGCTTGAAGAAAATTTTGATGACGATGCTATTGTCCAAATTTATAATTATTTTCTATCAGTTACCAAATGTCCTGATGTCATGATGTTTTTGATTAAGAGTCTCGACAGATACAGAAATCAGTCCAGTCTTAGTGTTCTGCTTGATGTTCTGCTTTTGAAAAATATTGAACCTGAAAGCAATGCAGACAAAGAAGCCTATATCAATGCAAGAGCGCTTTGTACAAAAGCTATTGCAAATATGAAAGATACTTCTGCTGTTACACCTTTGCTATACTGCCTGAATAATAAAGATGAAAATTATAAAGTGCGTCTGGCATGTGCTGATGCTCTGGGTAAAATCGGTGATAAATATGCTGTTGCCCCTTTAATAGATGTTGTTCAGGATGAGGGTGAAAAATCAGTTTATTTACGTGAGTCTGCTGCCTCAGCTCTGGGGATGCTCGGGGATTTGCGGGCTGTTGACCCGCTTGTAAGTATTCTTGAAACAAAAAGAGGAATTCTGGATAAATTTACATTTTTGAAAGAACGGGTTATTGAAGCACTCGGAAAACTCAGACTTAATGATAATGAACGTGTTTTCCATGCTTTGAAGAATTCTCTCGCCGATGAGTCACCTCAAATCCGTATAAATGCTATAGAAGCTATTATGGACAGTGAGCATCCTGAGGCATATGAAATTATTTACGACTGCCTGCAGGATAAGGATGATGATGTTAAGAAAAATGCACTTATAGCTTTGTATAACATGCGCGGGCGCAGAATTCTGGATGAGGTTTTAGCAAGTCCGGATTTTCCGGATGTGTTAAAATTTGAAGCTGTTGCTATTATAGAAGAATATGAAGAAGATAATGACGCATTGTCAGAAGCAATTCGAGAGGAGCTGGATGACTAAATCTTTAATTTTACTCTCGGGAGGTTTGGATTCTCTTGTCAGTTTGGGATTGAAACAAAAAGAATATAATATAATCACAGCTCTTACGTTTGATTACGGGCAAAAATCCGCACCGCAGGAAATTGAAACTTCTAAAAAAATCTGCGATTATTATGGTATGGAACATATTGTAATCAAGCTTGACTGGTTGAAAAGTATTACGAAAACTTCTCTTGTGAGTGATGACAAAGTGCCTGACGGTGCTGAACTGGATAATCCTGACGAATCTGCCCGTAAAGTCTGGGTCCCGAACAGAAACGGTTTGTTTTTGAATGTTGCAGGATGTTACGCGGATTCGTACGGCTATGATTATATTTTTATTGGTGCAAATAAAGAAGAAGCGCAAACTTTTCCGGATAACACCGCAGAATTTATTGAAGCGGTAAATGCGGAGTTTGAATATTCAACACTAGTTCATCCGAAAGTTGCTGCACCCTTGATTAATTTTAATAAAAATGATATAGTGAAAATGGCTCTGGAGGGAGGAGTTCCGCTTGAATTAACAAGAAGCTGCTATAATAATACAAAAACTCATTGCGGTCTTTGTGAATCCTGCACCAGACTGAAAAATGCCCTTAAAGCTAATAATGATACTAAATATACCAAAATATTATTCGGATAATTAAATGAAAACAAAACTTATAGAACAAGAAATTAAATATGAAGGCTTTCAGCTTGCCCCTCATTGGATTTACAAAAATTTTAAAATTCAAGGGGACGCAATTGTAGCATTCATCGGAGAATGCGAAGTTAAATTGACCGAAATGGTTGATATTGAAGATGTTATAAATAATGAACCTATATACAGTAAAAGTATGCTGAGTTTTATCTCCGAACAGTTCAACGTAGGGCTTGTTGAAGGTGTTTTCAGACAAAGATTATTGATTTGTATAATTAAAGAAGCTCTGGAACAGCGCGGCATAAAGTTAACGAGAAACGGAGATGATTTGTATTGGAACGATAAGAAGCTTACTGTTTCTATCGCGACAAAATCAGCGACATCTGTCTTAATCCATACCGGTATAAATATTGATTCAGAGGGTGCTCCTGTCAGAGCTTGCGGTTTGACAAATGATTTAGGTATAACAGATGTTGAAAATCTTGCTCTGGAGATTATGAAAAAATATTCAGAAGAGTTAGACGATATAGTACTTGCCAGTACAAAAGTTAGAGGAGTTTAAATTTATGAACGAAGCAAAGGTTAGAAAAACTTCGCATATTGCATATAAAGATTATAAAAAACGTGTAGGGAAAAAGAATAGTCAGGGTATGATTATTTTTGTGTCAGCATTTTTTATGATGTTGTTGATTTTTCTTGGCATAGCAAAACAAATATCTCCTGAGGTGGATGTTACTATAGGTGATAATGAAATGACGAGAGAAGAAATTGTTAAATCTTCTGTGGACGACAGATTGAAATTGATTCACATGGAAGATAATTCCTATGATGCAACAACAGATGATACATTTTCGCCTGAACTTGAAGAAAAAGTTAAACTTCCTTCGAATGCCAAAAAAGATGAGGAAAGTACAGAAGATAATTCTGACTGGATAGAGCTGTCTGCATCCAACCAAAAGAAAGAACCTCCTAAAAAAGAAGCGCAAATCGATAAAGATACGCAAACTGTAATTAATGAAACGATGAAACACCATCAGGAAATAATGAAAAATTTGAACAACATGGTTAACGCTAATGAAAATATGAAACCGGCCGTGCCTGTTACCGGTGCACAGAATACAATGCCGGGCAGTGCATCTGTTTCAACCAATATTCATCCGTCAACGGTAAAACCTGCTCCAACAACTCCGATTCAAGCCCCAACAGGCGCAGTTCAAACAAAAACAATTTCCGCAAAAGTAGTTGTAGGAAGCTACTCTACAATGGAGCAGGCTCAGGTCGCAAAAGGTATATTAATGGAAGCAGGTTTGAATATTGATCCTTTTGTCAGAAATATTAACGGCAGTTATACTATCCAGACAGGATCGTTCACCTCAAGAGAAAAAGCTCAGGCTGCGGCAAACGAATTGCTGAAAAATAACTTTCCGGCAAGAGTTCTTGTTGAGCAATAGAGGTAATTTTATAAAATAAAAGGCGATAAGATATTATCTTATCGCCTTTTTTATATTGTGTGTGCTTTAAGTCCTATGTCCATTTTCTGGTATCATCTGTTCTGAGAACCTTATCCAAATCAGCCATAACACTTTCTTTAGTCATTTCATAAGTTACAGGTGTTATAGAAATTTTGTTATTTCTTACCGCAGCGATATCAGTTTTTGCATTAGTTGATTCGCTTATGAGTTCACCTGCCATCCAGTAATATACTTTCCCGCGCGGGTCAACTCTTTTTTCGTAGTTATCAGTGAACATTTTTTTGCCTAACTCTGTTATCTGAACACCTGCAATATCATCTTCATCAAGTGCAGGAATGTTTACGTTTAAAATACTTTTAGGCGGGAATTGGAAGTCTTTAAGTTTATGAATCAGTGCGTTTACAAATTTTGCAGGATAAATAAAGTCTTCGTAATCGCTCTGCATACTTGCTAATGACACTGCAATGCTTGGAATTCCCATCATTGCGCCTTCCATTGCGCAGCTTACTGTCCCTGAATACAAAATATCAGACCCCAAATTAGGCCCGTGATTTATTCCTGATATAACGAGGTCAGGAATTTCTTCAGGTGAAAGAATTGCACTTATTGCAATTTTAACGCAGTCACCCGGAGTGCCTGTAGTAACCCAGGTTCTTTTTGCCCCGTTCTTGGTTTCTTCAAGTTCTTCAACTCTTAACGGAGTATGAAGCGTTAAAGAATGTCCGGCCGCACTTCTTTCTCTATCCGGTGCGACTACATATACGTCGTGTTCTTTGGATAACGTTTCTGTCAGCACTCTTATACCGTTTGCTGCTATCCCGTCATCATTTGAAATTAATATTTTCATAAATCTCCTTCATAATAATTTATAACAACTTTCTCTATATTATATTATTACAGTTAACTTTGCAATTTGCAAGGTCGGTATTTTGTAAACTTATGTTACAAAATACAATATAATTATTTCTTATATAGCAATTATATAAGAAAAAAAACGTTTATATATATAACACGAGGAACGCTTAAAATTGAGGAAACACAAAAATTTTAAGCACACTACACACTACACTTCACACATTACGAGGAATGATTCAAAGTTTACATTCCAAGGAGCCAATTCAAAAGGCTCTTTTTTTTTGACTTATTTGTTCATTAAGATAACGTAAGCAAGTCCGCCTTTATCGTTATCTTTGAATTTAATTTCCTTTTTGGTTTCAATTTCGGATTTATCCGGTTTCTGATAATTGATTAAAAATCGCATAAATTCAGGGCTAAACATATTTCTCCTTATATTTTATTTAAAGACACACAAATTAAAAATACTACACTCTTATATAAAAACATATTATTACAGAAAATTGTCAAAATTTAATATAATTTTAATCAAATTTTTACATAAGTTAACCTATTCATTTAAGGGATTTGGTGTTATAATCTTCGTAATAGTGATAAATAGTGAGGTTACGGGATGAGACAGTCATCAATAATGGATATTATATCTCCTATAATGGTTGGTCCGTCGAGTTCGCACACGGCAGGCGCAGTGCGACTTGGCTTAATGGCACGGAATGTATATAATGCACCAGTTAAAAAGATAACGTTCAGATTGTATAATTCGTATGCTCTGACAGGAAAAGGACACGGCACTGATAAGGGGCTTCTTGCGGGGATATTGGGGCTTAGTGTTGATGATACAAGGATAAAAAATATTTTTGATTCAGATATTGCAAAGCAGATTGATTACAAATTTGAGTACAAAGAAGATTTTAACCGCCATCCTAACGCCGTAGATTTTATTTTTGACGGGAATTTGAGTATGCAGGTATCGGGAGATTCGATTGGAGCAGGTGAAATTGTAATCACAAAAATCGACAATTTTTCAGTCAACCTTACCGGAAAATATAATACACTTTTACTTGTATACAAGGATGTTCCGGGTATGATTTCCAGAGTTACAAAATTGATAGGTGTGAATATAGCATCCCTTCAGTGTGACAGATACGCAAAAGGGGATGACGCTTCAATGTGTATATGTCTTGACGGTGAAGTCGATAAAGCCTTAATAGATACTATTTCGAACTTTGATGATGTTTATATGGTTAGATACATAAAGAAATTGGAAAATTAATATGATAAAAAGCGTGAACAGTTTTGAACAATTACAGGATATATGTGAATTTAAAAATAAGCATATATGGGAATATGCGTTGGAAAGAGAAGCGGAACTCGCCGAAATTTCAACAGATGCGATGCGCAATCTTGTGAAGAAAAGTCTTGATGCAATGAAAGATGCAATAAAATCCGGCTTATGCAGCAAAGAAATGTCTATTAGCGGAATGTGCGGAGATGATTGCGACAGACTTCAGAGACGATATGCAAATCGCGGAGCTTTATTCGGTAAATTGTTTGAGAAGATTACAACTTATGCTCTTGCAACTATTGAGGAAAATTTAAGAATGGGTAAAATTGTTGCCTGCCCGACTGCAGGCTCGTGTGCAATTGTTCCGTCTGTACTGGTTGCGGTGTCGGAAGAACTTAATATTTCTGAAGATGAGCAGATAAATGCGCTTATCACTGCAGGTGAAATCGGACGTATTGTATCACATAAGGTAGCACTGGCAGGTGCTGTTGCCGGTTGTCAGGCGGAGTGCGGCGTTGCCTCTGCAATGAGTGCAGGGGCGCTATGTCAGATTCTCGGCGGGACAAATGAGCAAATTTTTAATGCCGTTGCGCTTGCGATGAAAAATCTTTTAGGTTTAACATGTGATCCTGTGTGCGGCTTGGTGGAAATTCCCTGCGTCAAGCGAAACCCTTTTCTTGCAATCCATGCTGTAACTGCCGCAGAGCTTGCTATTTCTGACATTAAATCAAAAATTCCGCTTGATGAAGTTATTGACGCTCTGGAACAAACCGGCAAACTTATGTCCCCTACATTAAAAGAAAGCTCTCAGGCCGGTCTGGCTAAAACAAAGACTGCGCTTGAGCTTGAAAATAGATTTTTTAATAAAATGTAAACTTTTGTAAATATTTTTCGAAAATCGGGCAATCCTGTGAAATAAAAAAACTTTATATATATAGCATATAGAGTATAAATATATTTCATAAGGAGATATAATTATGGCAAACGATGATATGAAAATTAGTGCAATTCGTACAGGTGACACTGCATACACCGACAAATTGGACAAAGAGAAAGAAAAAGAATTTATTACAAAACCATCATATAATAATGTTGGCGGCGGGCCGTCAATCTGGAATGATCATCTGGCATTTACAAGAACAAACGGCGTGAGCGGTGACAACGGCGAAAGTGCAACCTGCTTCTATTCATAGAGGTTTTGCAAATTCAAATTTTTTGCGGTAAGATAATCCTTGAAAATGAGAGGATTATCTTATTATGCTATTAACAGTTGATATAGGGAACACGAGTATAACACTTGGCTTATTTGACGAAGAGGCTCTTGTTGAGGAATTCAGACTTGCCTCTGACAAGGATTTGTCATTGGAAGAATATGAAATTCTTTTGAAGTCGTTATTTAAAGATTTTAAAGTTAATGACTGCATAATCTCTTCTGTTGTGGAAGAATTGACTTCAAAATTTAAAACGGCGGTCGACAATGTTTTGAAGACGGATTCTCTTGTTTTGACAAATAAAATAAATACAGGTGTTAAAATTAAGCTTGATAATCCTGAAGAAGCCGGCGCAGATAGAATAGCAAACGCCGCAGGGGCTTACGTTTTATACAAACATCCTGTCATCGTAATAGATTTTGGCACAGCCACTTCTTTTGATATAGTAAATGCCGACGGAGACTTTATTGGCGGTGTAATTGCTCCGGGGATTAATTTACAGATGAAGGTTTTAAACAAATTCACATCAAAACTTCCTCGTACGGATGTTGCAATTTCAACCTGTGCAATAGGTCACAATACGACAGATGCCATTTTATCAGGTGTAATCAGAGGAACAGCCTGTATGATTGACGGGCTTGTGGAACAGTGTGAAGCTGAACTCGGACAAAAGGCTGTTGTTGTTGCAACAGGCGGTTATTCAGGTCTAATAGCCAATTATATGAAACGTCCGTTTGATTTTATAAACCCTACGCTTACTCTTGAGGGGTTGCGTCATTTATATTATGTCAACAGGGTTAAATGTTGTAAGTAAACTGGAGCAGGTTGCCCATAAGATTTTCGTTCCAGACCTGAACTTCCTGCGGCACTTCAAGCACAACAGGGGTAAAGTTCCAGATGTATTTTATGCCTGCGTTTACTAAGAATTCGGCTGTTTTTTGCGCAAATTCTCTCGGGACTGTTAAAATTGCGATATCGGCATTGTTATTTTGTGCAAATTCGTGCAGGTTGTTTATATCAAGAATTTTTTTACCGTTTACGATTTTTCCGATTTTATTTTTGTCTGTGTCGAACAGAGCCAGAATATTCAAACCGTAATTTGTGAAGTTATCGTATTTGGCAAGTGCAGAACCCAGATTACCGGCACCTATAATGAACGCTTTTTTTTCTTTTTTGAATCCAAGAGTTTTTTCAATAGAAGCTTTTAGTTCTTTCACGATGTATCCTACGCGGGATTTACCGGTATTATTCAAAAGCGAAATGTCTTTTCTTACCTGAGAGTCGTCTACATTCAGACGCACTGCAAGTTGTTTGCTTGAGATAAATTCTATGTTTTCATTTATGAAATCTGAGAGTATGCAGTGATACAGGGTCAGACGGCTTATAACTTTATCGGAAATTTTCTTGTCCATAATTAATTATTTCTTTTACGTTCTTCTTGTTTAATATATTCGCAGTCTTCCGCGAGTTTTTTATCTTCCATTTTTTCTATTAGGTCTTCGATTTTGTCAAATTTTTTCAATTCAAAACCGACTTCGGCAAGTAATACACAGTCGTTACACAGCCTGTAGTTTCCGTACTGGATAGAACCTGCAAGGCATTGTTCTTTGCCGCAGCAATCGCAGACAAAATATTCATCCAGAATGTCAGGATTTTCTTCGATGTCATCCAGACGCATTTGTTCTGCTACTTTTTGCATTTCTTCAATTACTTCTTCTTTGCTTTTCATATATTATTAATCCTTATTTTGTCAAATCGGCCATTTCTCTGACTGCTGCCGCCAGTCCTGTAAATACAGCGCGCGAAATTATACTGTGGCCTATGTTTAACTCGTACAAGCCTGCAATTTCATGCATTCTGCTGACGTTTTCGTAGTTCAAGCCGTGTCCGGCATTAACTTTCAATCCGAGAGATTGTGCAAGTGCTGCAGAATTTTTGAGTTTTAAAAATTCCTCTTCTTCTTTATCAGTTCCAAAGGCTTCCGAGTATTTGCCAGTATGCATTTCAATAAATTGTGCACCGGTTTTTGCGGATGCTCTGACCTGTTCTTCAGTCGGGTCAATAAAGAGGCTTACGATAATTCCCGCGTCAACAAGCGGTTTTACAAATTTTGTTATTTTATCGAGCTGACCTGCAACATCAAGTCCGCCTTCAGTTGTTATTTCCTGTCTTTTTTCAGGAACAAGGCATACGGAATGAGGTTTTATCTCAAGCGCTATTGTTCCCATTTCCTCTGTTACTGCCATTTCAAGGTTCAGGTTTGTTTTCAGCGTTTTAATCAGTGTTCTGACATCTTCGTCTTTAATGTGGCGTCTGTCTTCGCGCAGGTGGGTTGTAATTGAAGTCGCTCCGTTTTGTTCGCAGACTTCTGCTGCTAAAATTGTATCAGGATCTTTGCCCCCTCTGGCATTTCTTAGTGTTGCAACATGGTCAATATTTACGCCGAGTAACATTTTGTACCTTCTTTCTATTTTAAATTCATTTTGTTTATTTTTAACAACGCCGTGTATGACGGCAGTATAGTAATAGTTTCATCTTTGACGCAGGCTTTTTCAATAGCTTGTTTAATATCAGGGACTACAAGAATATTTTTTTGCGGAATTCCTGCATATTTGAGCCGTGTTGCCATGTCGTTTGCACGTGTTCCCGATGTAATCACCAATTTTTCAGCATTTTTCAGCTGTTCAAAATCGCTGTCCCAGAGCCACGAAATATCGCGTCCGTCTGCATAGTTATCATTTATTGCTATTACTATATTTGATTTTAAATCTACTGTTTTAAGCACTTCGCTTGCGCCTGTCGGATTTTTTATAAGCTGTATCAGAGCCTGACATCCGTTAATTGTACGGCGTTCGGTTCTTCCGAAAATTGATTTATACGTATCGAGTGATTTTTGAATTTCAGACTGGTTTAGCCCGTTTTCAAAACCTAAAGCGATAGCGGCAAGTGCATTATATGCATTATAAAGCCCCAGTAATTTAACTTTAAATTCTGATTTAATCCCGTTATGTTCAACAGTTATGATTGAAAAATCTTTATGAATTTCTGCATCAGCTTTGTAGCTGCAATCAGGGCGTTTAAATCCGCAGGTGCAATAATAGTGCCCTTGCTGCGCAAAGAATTGTTTTACATAGTGCAGCGGCTGTCCGCAAATACAGTTAAATGCCTCTTGCGGCGCATTGGAATTTTTCTGTTCTTCCGAGAATGTAACATTTTCAAATCCGTAATAAACAGCAGCCCTGTTGTGACCGAAGTTTGCAACCAGCGGATCATCGGCATTTAAAATTAATTTCAGATTTTCATTTTTATCGATTGCATTTTGAATGAAAGAGGCTGTAGTGTTCAACTCTCCGTATCTGTCGAGCTGGTCGCGGAAGAGGTTTGTTACTACAAGAAAATCGGCCTGAATACAGTCATACAGTTTTGTCAGATAAGCTTCGTCAGATTCCAGAACCGCAAAGTCAAAGCGTTTGAACGGAAATAATTTTAACGCAAAGACATTTGCAATGCCTGTCAGCATATTTGCGCCCTGAACGTTATGAATAACTTTCTGGTTGGCAGTCTCCAGCATGTGTGCTATAAGTCCGGAGGTTGTACTTTTGCCGTTTGTGCCTGTTACTGTCACAATTTTATTTTTAATATAACGCGGGCATTGTTTTAGAAAATCTGGATACATTTTCAACACAAGCATTCCGACAAACGACGTGCCTGACGATTTCCCCAGAATCTTAATAGCCGTGTAAGCCAGTCTTGCCGTTATCAGTGATAAATAAAATCTTAGATTGTTGATTATTGTTTTAATCATAAATTTAAATACTACTTTGAGCGTATTCCAATTTTCCTGCTTGTATTCTATACTTCAAATATAATACAAAAGTAAGAATAATTAAAATGTATTTCTTTATCGCAATAATTTTTATAGCAGAATTGATTATCACCGCTACCCTGTTGTTTTTCATTAACAAAGCGGACAAAAAGGTATGTGAATTTTCTCAAAAAACGATTGAATCGCGGGATTTAATTATAAATGGCATCAGAGACTTCAGATGCGTTATTATTGATGCAAAAGAGAAAATTCAGCAGGGTATTGATTATATAATCAGAAAAAAAGAACAGTATACAATAAATGTGATAAAAAATGTTCTTATGTATGTCCTGTTGTTTAGCCTGAAAGGACGATGCAAAAAAGCTGCATCTATATGCAGCATGATAGCAATGGCAAAAGATTTTTATGACAAAAATTACGCAAACGCATAGTCTGCGGATTGTAATTGCTCCGAAAATATGCTATAATAAGAAAAACGAAAGACGAGGTTAAATATGAGTAAAAACAAATCTTTTATGTTCGGAATGGGGCTTTTGGCAGGTGTTGTCAGCGGAATCGTTGCCGGCGTGCTATTTGCACCAAAACCGGGTGAAGAATCAAGAAGAGAGCTTAAAGATGCTGCCTGCGAATTGTACGAAAAACATTCTCCGGCTATAAAAGAAGCTAAAAAACAGGCTCTTGAATCGGTTGATTTAATGAAATATAAACTTGAACGCCAATTAAGAAAATTTAATAATATGGTTAAATCAAGAAAATTGCTTAAAGCAAAAGAACTTGAGTCTTTGTCCGATGATGAGTACGAATACTAAAATAAGGAAAAGTAAGTAATGGAACTATCTCAAATTGCTTTAAATCAGGGTTTAACCTTTCTTGCCTGGGCTACAGGTATAATTGTAATCGTTGTTGGTGTTTTTCTTGTCAAGCTTCTATATGATTTATCGGCACTGGCTAAAAATGTAAATGAGACATCTGTGCTTTTGAACAAGGAATTACGCCCGACGTTGGATGAACTTAAGGAAACATTGGAAGCTGTTAATTCCATTATCAGAAGTACAGATAAAGGTGTTGATTCCTTAAAAACAGCCGTAGAACGCGTATTTGGCAAAACAAAAATGCTCTCTGAGTCGTTGTTCAACGGTATAATGAAAGGATTTGTCACTGTTATGGGATTATTTTCGAAAAAATAATTAGCCATAATCGGGGGTGCATAAATCCATAATGCGGCTTAAAGTAAAAAATGATAAAAGAAAAGGAGTGAATTAATTATGTCAGCAACAAAATTTTTAGCAGGATTTCTGGTTGGCGGTGCTATAGGTGCCGTTGCAGGTATATTGTTAGCACCTAAATCCGGTGAAGAAACACGCGCAATGATTGCAGATACCGCAAAAGATGTTGCAAAACGCGCTGATGCTACTGTTAAAGAAATTCAGGCAAAAGCAGACGACGTTGTTTCTGATATGCAGAAAAAAGGCGACGAGATTAAAGAAAAACTGCAAAACTTAATCAATCAGCAAAAACATGAACAGGAAGTTTTAAACTAACTGTCTGTATCGATTGATATTCTCAAACAAAAACTTATGAAATTCTTCGCTTATCTTATCAATGATTCCGGCGAAGAATTTTTTTATTAATAATGTAACAATTTTTTTTAAATCAGGCAAATTCAGAAAAGAAAAATACTTTATTATAATGTAAGGTAGTGTGATAAGGTAAAACGACTGTGTCAAATGTAGTTTCATCAACAATATTTGCGGTTAGAAATGTAGATAAATTTGAAAACGGTGATATAGGCAGACTTCCTGTTGCCGGAGCTCAGGCTATAAATGTTTTTGACAAAATATTGCATTATAACGCACGTCTTGCAAAAAGTGCCGATAGTGCAATAAGTGCTTTTAATGCTCTTGCAGAACATAATAAGTTTATTGACTACACGGGTAAAGCAGTAAAATGGGCAACAAAGAATGTTAACCCTTTAATTTGTGCTTCAGGCGGTTTGAAAGTAGCAATGTCGGACGATAAACCGAAAGCAGCTGTAGTAGAGACTGCATCTCTTGCTACAATGTTTGCAGGCGAACGTTTGATGAAATCAGCACTGCTTGATGCTGTTTTTGATTCGAAAGCCGCAAATTCCGCCGTAAAATATCTGAAAGATGCAAAACTGAGTAAACCGTGGATGGAAGTATTATCAAAACATAATGCCGGCGGTAAACTGGGTACTATTGCTCGGGGAGTGCTTTTTGTCGGCGGTTCAATCGCATCATACGCAGCAGGCCAAAAAATAGGCGAAGATATGTATAGCGGTTTGCAGGCTTCATTTGGTAAAAAAGATGAAAATATCAATCTAAAGACCTAAGCATGATTATCGGTATCTGTGTTATACTGATAGCATAATGAAAAAAGCGGCTTTGTTGATTATAACTTTATTAATAAATTTATGCTGTGCGCTTCCCTGTTTTGCGATAAAGATAGGTCTGCAAACTAATGTGGAGCGCCTTGGTGTAGGTTCTGCCACCCCTGCACAGATTATTGATGCCAATACTAACAGAAAAGTGTGCGACCTTGAAAAAATGGTTGCATACGAAATTAGGGCTTATAAAAATAAAATTGCAATTAAAATTGACGGAAAATATTATAAAATTGATTCGGATAATATCGTTATCAAAGCTGACGAAAATAGTTTTCTTAGCACCAAAAATAAATGGTATAGAGGCTTTTTTATAATACAGAACAAAAATCATAAATTAACCTTGATTAATAATATTGATATTGATGATTATGTTAAAGGAGTCGTACCTGCGGAAATGCCTCCATCATGGGAAATAGAAGCTCATAAAGCACAGGCTATCGCTGCAAGAAGTTATGCACTGGCTAATTTAGGCAAACGTGCAGCTTACGGGTATGATTTGAATGATACTCCGGAAGATCAGGCATACGCCGGTGCTTCTGCAGAAACTCCGCGTACTAATCAGGCTGTTGATGATACTAAAGGTATTGTGCTTATTTATAATCTGAAAATTATTCCTGCATATTACTATGCCTCAGCAGGCGGCCGCACAACAAATGCTAGTTCTGTTTGGGGACAGGATTTGCCGTACATCCGCTCCGTCCCGTCCTTTGACGGTAATGTGAAGAAAAACGGTCACGGGGTCGGTATGTCCCAGCACGGTGCTAATAATCTGGCTAAAGAAGGCTATAACGCCTACCAGATTCTACAATATTTTTACAAAAATATAAAATTTGCCAGATTAAATGACTCTGCTTACAATTAATGCTTTATGCAATTTTGCGGTTGTTAGTGCGTTTTAGCGGTTTATATTACCGAAAACTCCTTTATTTAAACTAAAAACATTAAAAATATCCTATAACCCCTTGCCAAATCCTAATAAAATGTTATAATAGGTCTGTCGATATTATTGCATGCGGAAGAGAGAATGGTTTTTATTTTCGTAGGCACAAACTAGAAGGAGGTTCGTGATGAACAAAGAAGAATTGGTAAAAGAAGTATCCAAAAAAGCAAAAGTTTCACAAAAAGCTACTGCTGATATTATTGCAGCTACTTTAGAAACTATTTCTAAAACTGTTTCTAAAGGTAAAAAAGTAACTTTAGTAGGTTTCGGTACATTTGAAGCACGTAAAAGAGCAGCAAGAACAGGTAGAAATCCTCAAACAGGTGCTCCTTTGAAAATCGCTGCTAAAACTGTTCCTGCTTTCTCTGCAGGTAAAAAATTCAAAGAACTTGTTAAATAGTTTTTGAATTAATAAGTTTTAAGAGAGGTTGATTTGTTAATCGGCCTCTCTTTTTATCTTTAAAAATGATATATATTTATCACCGTATTTTTTTTGTTTGATTAGTTCAAAATTATTTATTTCAACATCAATAACATGTTCAAGTATGACGATATCTGCAAAATTTTTAACTGCATCGAGAGCAGTTTCGTAGACTCCTGAAAAATAAGGCGGATCAATATAGATAATATCAAAATTCCTGTTAAGTTTAGGCAGAATTTTAAGGCTGTCACCTGTTATCAGGTTTGGGGCGGGTGAAAATTTGCTAAAATTCAACCGGATTACTGCCGCGGCTTTAGGATGTTTTTCTATTGCAGTAACATTTGTGAATCCTCTTGATAGGGCTTCCAGAGCCATTACTCCCGAGCCTGAGAACATATCCAGAAATGAGCTGCCTTCAAATTCAATAATAGACTGCAGAGTGTTAAAGACACTCATTCTAACTTTAGAAAGTGTAGGACGGGTAATTTTTTCGTCCGGAACAGCAATTTTTTGCCCTTTAAATTTACCGCCTGTTATATTCATATAACTATTTTACAATGAACAAAATTTAGTGTATAATTACGTTGTCATACGTTAATCAGGAGTTATATGCGTACTGAAAATAAAACAGAAGTAATTGTAGTTGGCGGCGGACCGGCAGGTATTGCCTGTGCTGTTACTATTGCTCGTGCCGGACGTGAAGTTATTCTTATTGAAAGAGGAAATTTTGCGGGCTCTAAAAATGTTTTCGGTGGTGCTATATATGCTCAGCCGACAAGAGAAATTTTTCCTGATTTTGAAAAAACTGCCCCGCTTGAGCGTAAGAATATTATTCATAAATATGCTCTTTTAGGTGAGGAGGATTCAACGGAAGTTACATACAGGAATAATGACGAAAATGCTGTAAGCTACAGTGTATTTCGAGGAAAATTTGACCGCTGGATGGCGGATGAAGCTGAGAAAGAAGGAGTTATCCTTGTTACTGAAACTGTTGTTGAAGATTTGATTGTAGATGACGGTCAGGTTGTCGGAGTCAAAACCGAACTTGAAGATTACTATGCTAATATTGTTGTTCTCGCTGACGGTGTAAATTCTCTTCTGGCAAGAAAAGTCGGTTTGAGAGAAAATATATCTCCGTACGATGTTGCAGTCAGTGTTAAAGAGGTCATTAAACTTGATAAAGACAAAATTAATGACAGATTCCATTTGAACGATGATGAGGGTTGTGTTTATCAGCTGTTTGGCGGTTCTATGCTTGGAATGCTGGGTCTTGGGTTTATTTATACCAACAAAGATTCTGTCAGCATCGGACTCGGTGTTACTTTGAATGAACTTGTCGAAAATAAAGTAAAACCTTATGAACTTTTAGATAAAATCAAAGCACACCCGTCTATTGCTCCATTGATTAAAGACGGAGAGCTGCTTGAATATTCAGCGCATTTGATTCCTGAAGGCGGTTATAACTGTCTGCCTGAACTTTTTGCAGACGGCGTTATGATTGTCGGCGACGCTGCTATGCTTGTGAATAACCTTCATTGGGAGGGCACAAATCTTGCGATGATGAGCGGTAAATATGCTGCTGAAACTGCATTACAGGCGCTTGTTGAGGAAGATTATACATCCGAAATTCTTTGCAGATATCAGCAAAGATTGGAACAGTCTTTTGTTTTGAAAGATTTGAAAACTTACAAGGATTTAATGGATGTAATGCACAGCAGATGCGCATCATTTTTAGGGTACTTCCCGCAAAAGATAAACGAATTTTTCAAAATGTTTACTTCTGTTGACAGTGTTCCTAAAAAAGAAAAATACAGAAATTTCCTCAAAAGTGTTTTCAAAGATAGAAATCCGCTGGAACTTATCAAAGACGGCGGCAACTTATTAAAACTGTTATGGAGTATATTGAAATGAGTATAGATGAAAAATTGTTTACAGTTAAATCTGTCCCGGACAATGTTTCACATCTAAATCCTGATGAAAACGAATGCAGATGCTGCGAATCTAAAGCTTGTACATTTGTATGTCCTGCAAATGTGTATGAATGGGATGAAGAAAATCAGAAACTCATTGTCAATTACGAAAATTGTCTTGAATGCGGTGCATGCAGAATTGCTTGCGAACGACAGAGTTTGGATTGGGAGTACCCAAAAGGAACAAAGGGTGTAAAGTTTAAATTAGGTTAAGAATATAGTAAAGGAGACGCTTATGAAAGAAGAGTACAGCAACAAACAAAGACGTTGGTATGACAAAGATCCGGTTTTATCTCAGGCTGTAAAAACACTTGAAGAATCTGATGATGAAACTCAGATTAGAATTGCTTTGAATTTGATTAAGATTATTATTGAACACAATATTGAAGATGAAAAATTTGAGGCAGTTGAGGATATAATTAATGCAGTCGGTTCAGGGCTTGATGACAGCAGAAAAGGCCGCTGGTATGATATTGATTCAACAATCAGAACCGCGATGAACATGCTTCATAATTGTCCTGAGGCTACGCAGCATTTGATTGCTAAAGAAATGGCAAAAATGGTTGTAACTCAAATAAAAAAAGAAGAAACAGACGATTCGGAAGAAGAGGAAAAATAAGTTTAAAAAAGGAAGAAATTAAATTATTTCTTCCTTTTTTATTATTCAGATTGAATTGACAGATTCATAAATTCAATATCGTCGTAATCAATATAAGCAGTCTGCATCATATTTCGTCCGCTTTTGATAGTAATTTCGTTAACCTGTTCGCTTCTGATGAGAGCATTTGGAAGTTTAATCCTTTGACCGTCACCGTTGAGCTGAAGTTCTGCAATTTTCTGTCCGTTGAAATAGATTTCCGGCGGGCTTGCAAAGGAATTTGTAATCCTGTTTTGTCCCATAGAACGAGCCATAGCCGTATCAATTCCGATAACAGAGCCGATAATTAAGTAATTTGTTGCAGTTTTTGTCGACGCGGTCATATAAAAAGTTTTAGTATAAAAAGGGCCGCAGGCAGGGATTTTGAATTCTCCGGCGTTAGCAGATGCTGTTGAATAGTTGTCGTCTCCCAGGTGAACCATATTTGAATCAATAACGATATCTGTGGCATTGCTTTTTTGAATTCCAAGAATTATGGGGTGTTTAGCAAGGTTTTCGTCTATAGTGACAGAAAAAGGTCTGTAGCCGTCTTTTTCAACCGACATTATGGTATCACCGTTGATTTGTGTGTCCAAATCGAATTTGCCGTTAGCATCTGTATAAGTTTTGTAATTATTTTTAGGGATAGTAATTTTAGCGTTTTCGATAGGAGCGTTGTCAGCAGCATCAAGAACCTGATTAGAGGAGTTAATACCGTTTTTGGTGACACCTCCGGACATCATTGCTGCGTGAGTTTGGGGAGAATTTATTATAAGTAATAAAAGACAGAAAAATACTCCGGATAAAAATTTTTTCATAAGAACCTCAACATAAACTATCTAGAAAGTATAATAACTGAAAATTAACCATAAATAATCAATTATATGTATAGTTTTAAGGATATAAGAAAAAAAGTAAAGATAATATTTGAAATTTGAAATGTTTCTGGTATTATAGAGATAGGCACAGGTAACATGCCGATGTGATGAAATTGGTAGACGTGCTAGACTCAAAATCTTGTGGGGTTCACGCCCCGTGCCGGTTCGACTCCGGCCATCGGCATTTTAAAACTCTCTATAGAGGAGAGTTTTTTTGTTGCGGATTTTAACCTCCGGTTTCTACTTTTTGCAAATTGATACTCAATCATTTTGCGAGGCAGAGTGTCTATCAATATTAAAAAA
>CALUVN010000041.1 GCA_944324235.1 Candidatus Gastranaerophilales bacterium | reverse complement strand
GGACTGTGGCACTCTGCCGACGAGGAAGATTAAGTATCTTCCGAGGAGAGGAAAGGTAGCGCGGCTACCGCTGTCACAATTCCTTCTCTCAATTAAATACTACGGGACTGTGGCACTCTGCCGACGAGGAAGATTAAATATCTTCCGAGGAGAGGAAAGGTAGCGCGGCTATCGCTGTCACAATTCCTTCTCACAATCAAATACTACGGGACTGTGGCGCAGCGGTAGCGCAGGGGACTCATAATCCCTTGGTCGTGGGTTCGAATCCCTCCGGTCCCACCATTTTTAATTTTAATATATAATATAATCTTAAACCCCGAAAATATTAATGAGTATCTTAAAATAATTAAATCTATAAAATATTATTTTATCACGCTGGCTTTTTATCTGAAACTTAAAAGCGGGTATATATCCCGCTTTTACTATTCAACTTTTTCACCTTGAGGATTATATTTTTCAACTGAACCATCCGGTTTGGTTATTGTGACAAAGCCATTTTCATCTCCCAAAAATTTGTTATCATGGAAAATAGTTGTCCCGTCTTTCAGTGTATAAAGTGTGGAACCACCATCACGAGCTTTTTTTACATCTTGCAACTGACCTTTGAAAAGTGTGTTGACAGCAGAATCATACATTTGCATACCCTCTGAACTGCCAAAGCTAATCTTTTCAGAGATATAGTTAAGAGCTTTTGTTAAACCCGAACCAGTTGATATATCCATTTTGTTAATTTCATTATTTACCTTTTCCAATTTTTCAGCCGCCGCTTTTAATTTTGCAACTTCTTCTGCCTGCACCTCTGCACGGGTTTTTATATTCCCATAAACATCTTGAATTTCTTCTTCTGTTGCTTGATAAATTCCGCTGGACTTACCTGTAGAAAATTCATTATCCATTAAAAATACTTCTTCTTGATTATCAATGGTTGTTAAATCAGCATCTAAAAGTGTTAGAATCGTTTTGAGTTCTTTTTCGCTAACATTTTTGGAATCACCATCCAAATTTATCAAAGAATCAAATCTTTTTTTACCATTTGCATCAAGTTTGTTGTATGCTTCATTAAATAATGAAGTCTTTTCTAAGTTTTTTGCCGAAATGCTGTTTTTATCACCCAAAATCTCTGCGACTTGTGCATTTAATTTCTGTTGGTATTCTTTATTAGTAATAGAATCCCACATCCCTGCAAGAGCACCATTAATATATCTTGGCATAATATATATTTCCTTTTTATTATATATTTATATAATATTTAAGTTTTTTTTTATTTTTTAAATGCTATTTAATAAATTTATTTTTACAATTATTTACATTACTTACAGGTTATAGGTCACATCCCTAACACAAGAATAATTAAGTTACAAGGAGTTGGATAATTTTAAATAGCAGTTATCTCTGTTACTTATCTCAAAAGTAACTTTTATTGAGCAAAATTATTATTTACATTAATTTGTCACCGCAACAGGGCAATATTTGAACATCATATTTTTATACCATAACACAAATTAAACTATTGAAAATTATTGTTAATCGGCAATTTTATATTTGATAATAGAATTTGCCCCCTGTGAAGATATGTATAGAATATTTCCGGCAATATGAAGCCCGTAAGGTTTTTGAACATTACCAAGCAGCACAGAAACAGTACCGCTGCTGCCAACTTTTAAAATATTGTTGTTATTGTAATTTGCTATATACATATTCCCTGCAGAATCGCTTGCCATTCCGATAGGGCCGTTTAGACGGGCATCTTTCAAATATACAAGTCTTCTGCCGTCTGTAGTTATTTTATAAACGATATTATCAGAAAAACCTGCAACATAAAGATTCCCCATATTATCCGTAGTAATGCCGGTAGGGCTTGTTATATCTTCATATATCCCCGGCTTTGAGGTTTCTGAATCTGCTTGCAGCTGCTCCGCTTTTATTGTCTGTAAATCGGTATTAAGCTGATAAGCAAGCTCCTGTGCCTTTTGATATATCGGCGCATTAGGAGGAATTATGGACAGATAAGATTTTGCATTATCTGTCTGACCGAGCTTTGAACTCAAATATGCAGCTTTATATGTTGCTTCATAATCATTAGGGTTTCTAACGATAATCTGTTTGAATGTAGAAAGTGCCGCATCGTACTGATGCAAATATTCAAGAATTGAGCCGAGATTAAAGTATGCGTCTGTATAATTCGGGTCTAACTCAATAGCTTTTCGGAATGCGGCCATAGATTTATCATAAAGACCTACTTTATAATGATCTACCCCTTGATTGTAGTATAATTTGGCCTCGGTAATGACATCTTCTGCAGCTGCAAAAGATGCCATTCCAAAAGCCATTATAAATGCCGTAATTAATAGTTTCTTTTTCACTATTTGCTAATTTCCTCTAATTCCTCAACGAGTTTTGCATTTTTTTGTGCAAATTCACTACCCCTTGCTATTATAGCAAGTTTCAGAATATTTGCAAGATTTATCGGAGTCATATCTTTGAAATTATCCGGTAATCTTAAAGACCAGTTTTGATCTCCAGATGTTCCCGGTCTGTTATAGACATCGCAAATTTGGAAGAAATCCGTAAAGAAAATTTGAATATTTTCAGCTTTTGATGCGAAAATTTCAACCAGTTTTGTTTCTGTTAAGAAATCAACATCATCCGTAAGTTTTACAATGATATCGTCTTTATTTTCACATTCAGCAAAAAGGTCTTCCGCCAGATTTTTAGCATGGAGATAACCTTCGTGAGTGTGAATCATAGATTCTGCCCACATTCTGATAGGTTCATTGTCGTGAGTTCCAACCATTGCCCATGCATTCTTTTCAATATTGCAGCATCTGTATGGATGTTCTGGTTTTTCCGGTACTACAAACTGGGTGAGTCTCATACCTTGAAGTTTGTATTCTTTCATAACAGCAGCTACAGGGTTTGTTAAAGTTCCTAAATCTTCACAAACTATTGCGTTTTTATCCAGACCTTCTTCTTCTGCTGCTGCAATAACTATTTTTTCAATGAGTCTGCCGTATTCTTTTATTTGCTTTTTAGATAAAGTTTTAACTCTTTTTTCTTTATCAGCTTCAAGTTCCATATCCAAATCATCCATTGTTGCTATGGCAAATTGTTTAAGGAACGGATGTTCAGGAGATGAATACAATCTTCCTGCACCTTCTTCAATTTTAGGTTTTTTACCGGCTTTGTAAACCCAAGGATCAATAAGTCCTACGATGTGGTCAATTCTTACACCGCCAGGGTTTTCTCTGAACATTTTTTTGTATAGGTTTTTCATTAAAAGTCCGCCTTCACCGAGAGAACCGTCAGCATTATACATACTGTCAGGATTCATAACAGGGAAGCCCCATGCCTGACCGTCTTTTGAAAAATAATCAGGAGGGCAGCCGAGCATCCAGCCGTCTAAGAACAATGACTGATAAGCCCATGTATCTCTGTCAGAAAATGCAACCTGACGGTCAGCTATCATTTTAATACCGTTTTCAAGTGCATATTCGCGGGTCTTTTCATTTTGTTTATTTAAAACGAATTGAATAAATTTGTATTTTTCAATGTCATCTTCGTATTTTTTAGAAATTTCTTCAATACGTTTTGCAAATTCCATTTTTTCTTCAATAGATTTAGGATTGAAAAGATTTTTGTCAGTTTCTGAATCCCAGAGCGGCCAGTAATCATTACCGTGTTCTATTGATAATGCTTCGTAAAGACTGTCTTTATCCAGCCAGAAATCGTTTCTTATTTTATATTCCTGAAATTCTTTCAGCAGTTTTTTATCAGGTTTTGCTTTGAAATTTTGCCATGCTTCGTTAAGAGCTTCAGCCTGTTTCGCATATATATAAGAATAAGCTGTTTTTGTAGAATTTTTGTTAGGGTTATTATCAACAATTTCGCGGAAAGTTTCTTCTGAGAGGATACATTTCCATTCAGGAGTTGTCAATTGTTTAAGGTCTACAAAAAGCGGATTGCCGGAAAAAATTGTACCTGTGTATGGAGACGCATCACAACTTTTAGTTTTACCCGCAGGTCCGAGCTGAATAGCATTGAAAATTCCTGATGCGTAATCAATAATTTCTTTTCCGCCGTTTGAATTTATAGTACCGAAGCCAGTATTTTCGCCTTCAGCAGATGGAAAACTTCCGCCGTGCATAATGAGCGCAAAGTTCTTTTTATTCAACGCCTTTAACGCTTTTTGTATAGTTTTAACTCTCTTTTTGTCATCTGTTTTACAAAGCATATAATATCCCTTTCCCAAAATAATCAACAAATTAATATTAGCATGCAAAAAATATTTTTTCAATCTTGTTAACTATTTGAGCAGGCAATAAAATTACTTTAACGGCGCGGCAAAATATTGATTATTCGCCGAAATAATTTTTCAAATCAACTGCGGTTTCCTGATTTCTGCAAAGTTTTTTCAATTTTGCAATGGCTCTGTTTTCTATCTGGCGGATACGTTCGCGTGAAACACCGTATTGAGAACCTATTTCATCAAGAGTTTTTCTTGTGCCGCTGCTATCCAAACCGTAACGCAGAATTAAAACATCACGTTCTTTAGGGGTTAACTGTGAAAGCATTTTTGTAATATCTTCAAATAAATTTTCCTGAGTAACTCTGCTGTCAGGAGCGACTGTTGCTTCATCAACGATAAAGTCCGCAATTTTTGAAGAATCTTCCGATGATGTTGCAGGCGTTTCCATACTGATAGTGGACTGCGCCATTTTTATTATTGAAGTAATTTTACTTACGGGAACTCCCATACGGTATGCAATTTCTTGTTTTGAAGGAGTGTGTCCGAGTTCCGTTGTCAAATCAATTGTAGCCCTGCGGATTTTGCTCAATGATTCTATCATATGTATAGGCAGTCTGATTATACGGGCTTTGTCGGCAATTGCTCGGGTTATAGACTGCTGAATCCACCATGTGGCATACGTTGAAAATCTGTAACCTTTTGTATAATCAAAACGACCTGCAGCCTTCATTAAACCTAAATTTCCCTCTTGAATAAGATCTAAAAACGAAAGCCCGCGGCCTATATATTTTTTTGCAATACTTACCACAAGACGTAAATTCGCATTTATCAGCAAATTTTTAGCAAATTCATCCTGTTCCTCTATAACTTTTCTTGCAACATCTGCCTCTTCTTCCGGAGAAAGCATGGGGATTTTACCAATCTGCTGCAGATAAATTCTCACACTATCATCGGAGTTGATAGAAGAAAGACTTTCCTGCACTTTCGGGTCTTCTACAGAGCCCAGAACTTCGTCATCAATATCTTCCATTTGCAATTGATGAAAATCTACATCTTCATCGGAAATTTCGGTGTCTAATATTCCTAACTTTTCGATTTCTTTCTTCATTTTAAAAATCTCCGTCTCTTCTTTTATTATTATATATATTTTAGTTTTCGGATGCAAATACTATTTTTTAATGTTACTTAACTTTTGACGCACTGTTTCAAAAATGATTGCACTCAATGCGTTCGATACATTTAGAGAATTGAATTTTCTCAACATCGGAATTTTAACGGTATAATCGGCAAGCTTCAGCAAAGATTTTGAAACTCCTGCGTGTTCTGCACCCATTATTACGGCAAAGTTCATATCATTATAATTTACATCAAAATAATTATCATTCGCTGAAGCATCCGTTGCAATTATCCACCAGTTGTTATTTTTTAATTTCTGGACTGCGTTAACAAGGCTATTTACTTTTATTATTTTTATATGATTAACTGCACCGGCACTTGTTTTTTCCACAACGGAATTTACCTGAACATTACGACGGAATGGGATAACTATGGCCTCAACTCCTGCACATACACAGGTTCTGATTATTGCACCTAAATTATGGGAATCTTCAACTCCGTCAAGAATTACCATTGATTTGTTTTCATAGGAATTCTCCAGAAATTCATCAATGTCATAATACTTAACAGGAGAAATCTGTGCAATAATTCCCTGATGATTATATTCGGCATAAGGCTGGAATTTTTCCTTTGCTACAAATTGAAAAACTATTCCGTTTTCTTTTGCAAGCTCTTTTATTTTATTAAGCTTTACGTCACTGTGAATATTTTTTGAAATTAGAATTTTGTTAATTTCTCTTTCGCCGGAGACAAGAGCTTCCAAAACCGAATTTTTGCCGTATATAATATCGTCCATACTACTTTGAAACCTCCAGCATTCTGTCTATACACAGAAGAGCTTTTTCAGAGAGTGCCCTGTCTACGTTTATCTCGTATTTTTCCTCAACAAGTGCCTTATAAATATCTTCCAGCGTTGTACATTTCATACTTTCGCAAACCAGATTTTCTTTTACAGGAATAAAAGTTTTATCAGGGCAGTCTCTGCGTAATCTGTCTATAACACCTTTTTCCGTAGCGATAACAAATTGTCGTGCAGAATTTTCTTTTGCAAATTTCATGATGCCTGTAGTACTTCCTACATAATCGGAAAGCTCGGTAACTTCCCGACGGCATTCCGGATGCGTCAAAACTTTTGCTTCCGGATATAATTTTTTAATATGTAAAATATCTTCTGCTACAATTCTGTGATGAACAGGGCAGCAGCCGTCATACGTAATAACTTCAACTCCGCTCAATTTTGACTCAACCCATTTGCCCAGATATTTATCCGGCAAAAACAAAACTTTTTCCGCGCCGAGACTCTCCACAATTTTAAGAGCATTTGAGCTTGTGCAGCAAATGTCACATTCTGACTTTACTTCAGCCGTTGAATTTATATAACAAACAGCCGGAATATCAGGATGTTTCGCTTTAAATTCTCTTAATTGAGCTAAATTAATCATATCAGCCATTGCACATCCTGCTTCCATTCGCGGAAGCAAAACTTTCTTATCAGGTGATAAAATTTTTGCAGTCTGAGCCATAAAATAAACTCCCGCAAAAATAATTATATCGGCATCCGTTTTTGCAGCCATCTGGCTGAGATACAAAGAATCTCCGACAAAATCCGCAACTTCATCTATTTCGGCATTCTGATAACAGTGTGCCAGTATTACGGCTTTTTTCTCCTTCTTTAAACTCTTTATTTTCTCTGTCAGCTCTGCCATTTAATCAAATTTCCTCCATTTAGTGTAAATTTATGTTAAATTAAAGAACTTAACTTAATATATTGTATAATAAAAATAGGAATTAGCATAGGAATTTAGAAAATTTATGGTAGCACAAAGTAATATTTTATCACAATTAGGTGTAAAAAGTAAAGGTACAGTTTACATGTCCGTAACCCCTGGTGTGGGATTGGAAATGATTCAACTGGATAACACCACAAAAACTGTTGCGGCATACGCTTGCAGACCGCTTGATTATAATGAATCTTTAAGAGAACTTGTAGATTACGATCAATTTAAGACAGCTGCGGAAGAATTATTTGAAGAATTACGCATATCGACTAAAAGTAATGTTATCCTTAATCTTCCGATGGTTACATTCGGAATTGCAGAAAGACCGCTTATACTGAGCGATGATGCAGTAACCGGCTCTCTTATCTCCGATGTTGAACAGTCTTATGTGTTTAAAAGACATGAACCTGTTGTTGCTTGGACAGATTCTAATTCAAGTGTGTCTAATGACATGCGTAAAATTTTATATACAGCGATACAAAAATCAGTTATTGACAATATATCAGAAGCTCTTAACGAAATCGGTGCAACACTCCTTGGCGCTGAAATGTCTCTGACATCACTTTTGAAAGCGCTTGATTATTCCGGAGTTACCGAAACCCAAATGAAAGACGGTATTACCTGGAATCTGATGCTTATCGGTTCCAGCGGTTATCATATTATTTCTATGGTAGGAAAACATATCGTTGATTACTATGAAGAACCGCTCGCTATAAAAACTTTTGAAGGTGATGAGCTTTATAATGCAATTTGTTCTTCTGCAAATATCAGCCTTATGAGCTATCCGGCAAATTATCTTTATATTGTTTCTGAAACAAATCTGGTCAGTGCTGAACTTATTGCTAAAAAAATTAACACTGAAAGTACTGTAGACTTTTTAGATAATAACCAATTTAAAAAACAGGAGCTTATACCGGCTAGCCTGTCAGTTCTACCTGATTATGTATTGAAAATTTCAGCTAATGCCATCGGGATTGCTGTACCGCGTACGTTGAATTACCCTGTTAAATTTGACTTTGTTCAAAAACAGGCGGTATCTTCAACCGACAGCAATGAACCTGTTAAAATTTCAATAGGTGAAAATGAATTTGAAATTTCGCCGACAACCGCTATGAAGATTGTAGGAATTATCTGCGCTATTTTACTGGTGCCGGTATTTTTGCTGCATCTCTTTTTGCCTAAATACGCAGAAAGTTCCGCCTCTAAAGTTAATGAAATTAATAGCCAGATTGAAGCTATTGATAAACAGATTAAAGAACTTTCAAATTCAGGCTCTAAAAATACATTTAATGAACAAGATACAATTAAAACAACACTTGAAAATAATAAAATTAAATTAATGGGCTATTCTGCTCTTGGAGAATCAGTTCCTCAAAATCTGTGGATTACTTCATTCATGGCAAAAGATAACGGGCTATTTGATATTCAAGGATCAGCAGTAAGTGTTGAAGATGTATATGCATTTTTCAGAAATATGAAAGATTCTTTGGTAAATACAAACTTACGCTTACAAAAACTTCAACTTGTTTCTAATAATATAGATGAACTGGTAGAAGATAATATGCTGTCACAAGGATATGAATTTGAAATCACAAATATGACCGAAGAGGAGTTAGGCGTCACCGAAGAGCCGCAAGATACAGGAAATCAACAACAAAACAAAAATAAAAAATCCGTATCTAAAAAAAGCAATAAAGCACCATCAAAATTACCTAAAGAAAAATCATCAGGTAACTACGCAAAAGAAATTACAGGCAAATAATAGGGAGAAACCCGGAAGATGAACCAGAGTAAAAAAAATATTTTAATTGCATTAATTGCATTTATATTAATAATAACAGCAGGCTGGATTTGCAGGTCTGAAATAAAAACTATTTTTAAAGAATTTAATATAAGAGTTAATTTTGATTCTTCTCAGGGCAACAAACTTACACCGGAAGGTTATGCGCCTGAGGTGGTTGGGGATTCATATTCAGTACCCGTTGAAGACTCCAAAACGTCTAATGAGAACGACAGGAATCAACAAGGAGATGAATAATTTATGGAATATAAAGTTTATTTTGAAAAATTTAAAAATGCAATATTACTGTTGATATTAGGTATAATTTTATTTATATTTATACTCTCAAAATTGATGCCTTCAATACAAACAATTTTCAATAACAATAAAACTTATAAAACGCAGGTAACAAGTTTAAATGATAAAAAAAGAACACTGGAAACACTCAAACAAGATGCTGAAAAAAAAGCAAAACAAACAGATGTTATAACAAAAAAATTCTATAAACCTATAATCAGCGGTTCTGATACTGAAAGTATTATCACAGATCAACTGCAGGATATTTTATCAATTTTACGAGCTAATATGATAAAAGCACGTTCAATAGATTATGAATACGATCCGGGTGATGATTCATTTGTGGCTAATGCAGGTGACAAATATCATGTCTGCAGACTCACTCTTGAACTGATTGCAGACTATAAAGCTTATGAACGCTTTTTGCAGGATTTATATAAACATGAACACTACCTCGATATGGAACAAATTGAAATTACTCCATACGAAAAAAATAAAAAAATATTATTAATTAATATGAAACTTAAGTTATACGCACAAAAATAACAACATTAAAGAGGTAACAAAAGTTACCTCTTTTTTATTTAGTAAATTGTGAAAAATCAATAGCAAAAATTTTATTTTTGTTTTGAATACAAGTAGCACAAAAATCGGTTTCAATAATATTTTTCTTAGAATAATTTTTCAAGTCAGCACCGCATCGTCCACGGTGGTCATTTGCAAGAAAAGGGCACGCATAAACACCTTTGGCTGTTAATATTCTGCCATTTCTGCAATCCAGTTTATCCGTATCCAAGCCTTTATAATCTGGCTGGCTATCTTTATTATTTTTATCGTAGTATTTATTAATTTTAAAATTGCTTAATTCTGCAGGAAAACCTATTTTATGTGAAATATTCAAAAATTCATTTAATAATACCTCACGACCTTCATTATAATAATCGGTAATTGACAAAATCGGGTTAAAATCATATTTTACGAGATTTTTTATTGCTGAAATGGCGATTCTGTAAGCCCCTCTGCCGCGAATATCATCACATTTCACCTCATTATAGTGGTCAATACTCAGCTGAAAAATGATTTCGTTATTACCTTCTGATTGAACACGTTTTAGAAATCTGGCTTTTTTCTCATTAATAAAACTGCCGTTTGTGCAAATACATACATTTGAATATTTGAGACACAACCTCAAAATAGTATTAAAATCAGGATGTGTCATAGGCTCAGCACCGGTCAGATAAATACACTGTAATTTTTCGCCGGATGAAGCATCAAGGGCATCTTTTATCACCTCAACAGGGATAAAATCTTTGACATTTTTAGTGAGCGGGAAATCAATATAGCAATGTTTACAACGGTTATTACAATTTTTTGCGGTAAGTTCAATGAAAAGATTATTCAGTTCATCGAGTTCGCAGACCGGGGCTTGCCAAATAGTACTTGTCATAATCAACTCTCCTTTTGCAGAAATTTTTATTGAAGTCAAAATTATTGTACAAGCGTAATATTTATATTAAAATCCGCCAACACGGCAATTACTTTTCGGTAAAATCATCAGGCTTTTTATCGGCAAGCCAGCGGCTCATAATATAATGTTCATAGCTCTGAGCATAATTATATAAAGCATTTGCAAGCACCCGTCCGCTTTCTGATTTTCCTACAATTAAAAACTCTCCCGCGGAATTTTCCGCAAGCATCAGTTCTCTATGCACAATTTTATCAACGTGATTTTTCGGATTTTTATAAATTACAAGCCGAATCCAATCGCATAAAATTTTAACGGCTGTAGTTTGACCGTCAACGATTTCCTGTTTTCTATTCTGCAAATATTTTGAAAATTCGGCGAGTATCATTTTAATCCTCAAACGGGGTTGTTGCTGCAAAACAAGTTATATCACAAATACCGTTTTTCTCAAACTCCTTAATCATTTCTTCAAAGGTAGAACCTGTTGTACAAATATCATCAATAATAAGAATTCTCCGACGCCTGTCAAGCATACGAGGATTCACTTTAAAAGCATTTTTAAGATTTTCCATTCTCTCTGCGCGTTTCAATTTATACTGAGCTTTGGTATCCTTAATTCTTTCAATCAAATTCTCGTTAACAGGATAACCGCTAAGCTTTGAAAATTCTTCTGCAACAAGATTCATATGATTGTATTTACGTTTTTTAAGTCTGGCAGCGTAAATCGGCACGGGAACAATTTGAAAATCACCAGCATCCGTCACCTCTCGCCAGTATTCATACATAAATTCAGCGAGGTAAAAAGCAAGTTCACGCTGATTGTGGTATTTAAGCCCGCGTATTAATTTTTGAAGATTTTTTGAATAAACCCCGGCACAATATACATTTTTGGAATAAACAATTCTGTTCACCGCAGGATTTAAATGCTCAAGCGTGTCATAGCATTTAGAACACATTTTAACGCACTCTTTTGAGCTTTTGCAAAAATAACACTTCTTTTTATAAATCCAATCCAGCAATCCCAGCAAAAATGTTTTCATAAAAATATTATACACAAAAAGAGAAAACATAAATTGCAAAGATATCAATGCACATTAGTTAAAATTAAAAGCTATATGGGAAGCTTTACACAAAATTCCGTTCTAACGTTTTCTTCACTTGTAACGATAATTTCCCCGTTATGGGATTTTACAATCTGCTGTGAAAGATAAAGTCCGAGTCCTGTACCTATTTTACGGAATTTTTTTGCAGCTGAATAATATTTATTGAAAATAAGTTTAAGCTCATTTTCAGGAATTCCCTGCCCGTAATCAATAACTGAAATAGTAACGAACCCCGGAACTTCACCGGTTTTTATATCAATATTTTCCTTTGTATTACTGTGTGAAATTGCGTTTGATATTAAATTTTTAATAACCCTTGCAAGCTGGAGCGGATCAGCAGAAACTTTTATGTCACGTTCGGGATTAAAATTAATTTTTATACCCGAGTTTGTTGCTATAGGCTGAACTTCATCAACGATTTGCGATATGAACTGGTTAAGTTTAATATTTTCTTTCAAAAGATTTATACCGGTTTCTTTTACCTTATAAGTTTCAAGTAAAATCTGTACGAGTTCAACAAGTTCCTGATTAGAGGCCTGCATATTTTTTAGGGCGACATTTTGCTTATCGTTAATTTCTCCGAATTTGCCGTCTAACAGGAAATTAATGATATTAGATTCGGCAACAATCGGAACTTTCAAATCGTGCGTAAGTGTTGCAACAAAATCCTCTTTCAATTTTTCAAGTTCACGTTCATTTGTAACATCTTTAATAATAAATACAAAACGTTTTTTATCTTCAAGTTTAAGACGCTTAGAATTCACAATAAAGTTATTTGTAGGGGTATGCATAATAAAAATATCAACATCATTAAGTTTTTCAAAAGAATAATCGCCGTCAATTTTTATATACTCAAAAACATTTTTCCCGAGAAGTTCAGCACCCTTAACGCCAAACCAGGAAGAAATTTTCGGCGTTGCTCTTAAAATCTGCCCCTTCTCGTTCACAATCAAAATTCCGTCAGACAGAGAATTAATTACGGATTCAAGCAGTTTATTCTGCCGCATAAGCTCGCTCTGGTACTCTATAATCATATGCTCACGGTCATTCAAAGTTTCAACCATTCTGTTGATACTATCAGTAACATTCTGATATGTCGGGTGATGAATTTGTTCCATCTTTGTCGTCAAATTACCGTATCTGACAGAATCAACAGTATTTGTAACCATACCCAGATAATCATTTATCTTAGACCAGCGCTTGTTTGTATTTCTTGTAATTAAAAACAAAACAATAAATACAATAATAATACCAATATTTAACAAATACCACAGCATAAAACTCTATCCTTTTATTTAGACGGATTTCATGTTAAAATTATATCAAATACGGAATTCTTTGTTAATACATTAAACTGAGGACACGGAGTATAAAAGTGAAAAAGATTAAATTGCCTGATACAATCAAAATGGTCATAACGGACTTTGACGGGATTGTCACTGATAATTGCGTTTATATCCATGACGATTTCTCTATGGCAAGAAAAATTAACTTTAAAGATGTCATGGCTTTTTCTATTTTGAAAAAAAGCAATTTTAAAATAGGGATAATCTCTGGCGAACAAAATGCTGCGATTGAGACACTTGCAAGAAAATTTATGATTGACGAAGTGCATCAGGATATCCGTATAAAGATTAATGTTCTGAAATCAATCGTTGAAAAATACAACTTAAACCAGAATGAATACGTGTACATAGGCGATGATATAAATGACATAGAATGTCTGGAATACGCAAAATATAAAATTACTGTCCCGCATGCAGTTGATAAAGTTAAAAAGATAAGAGGAATTCAGATTACAAAAAATGAAGGCGGGAACGGAGCATTTAGAGAGGTTGTGGATTGTTTAACAGCATAAAAAAAATAATTGAATACATAAAAAATTTGAATCTGTCCATAGACAAATACAAAGAATCAACGATAATTCAGTCGCTGCCGTCTGTTGCACACGTAAACAGAGCGAAAAAATTAATAGAACATAACAAAATTGAAGAAGCTGAAACAATATTGCTGGAAGCTTTGAATATCACAGAAAAAGACCCGCTTGTCTATAAATATCTCGGGATGATTTATGATAAAAAAGGAGAACCGCAAAAAGCTGTAGACGCGTACAGAAAATCAGCACAAATTTGCTATACCGATAAAACAATATGGCAAAAACTCGGGTTTGCCTTAATTGCGTGCAAAGAATACGAAGAAGCTGAAAAATCCTTTGAGAATTCCGACAAAATTGCCCCGTCAAATTCGGATACCTTCACAGGCTGGGGCATGTCGCTAATGAAACAGCAAAAATATGAACCAGCTCGCGAAAAATTTGTCACGGCATCCAGAATCAATAAGTATAATTTCACCGCAATCTTTCTTGCTGCAGTGTGCGAAATTAAAATCGGCGAACATAAAGACGCAGAATCAAAACTGACATTCCTCGCAAATGTCTGCCCGAACGAAACAAATACATACGAATATGCAAACCTCAAATTTTTAAAACAAGACTTTAAAAATGCAAAACATTATGCGCTGAAATCTCTTGAGTTTAACAAAAACACATTGCCGTCCTACCTGCTTCTCGGATGCATATACACTAAAGAATTAAATTTTGAAAAAGCAAATGAAATGTTTTCCACTGCTGAAAAATACGACTTGAAAAACTCCTCCCTGTACACAGAATGGGGTAAATCACTGGCCGCATTTACAAAATTCAATGAGGCTGAAGAAAAATTTGTAAAAGCCCTTGAATTTGACGGAGAAAATGAAGAAAGCATGGCATATCTTGCCCTCACAAGAATGATAAACAGGAATGACGATGAAGCTTTAATACAAATGGCAGAAGAAAGAAAAGCACCTGAACAGCTTCTGGTATTAATTAGAGCCATCCGTGATTATAATTTTGGAGATTACGAAAATGCAGCTTCAAAATTCCGCAGCCTGCAAGGAGAACTTCCTGCCGAGTATGAATTCTTAATAACAGCGTATCTCGCTAAAATTAACGTGATACAAAAAAATAACTCCAAAGCCGTTGACTTCTTCGAAAAAACAATGGAGCTGAACCCGTACTACAAAGAAAACGGCCTTGCCTACTCTGACTTTTTGATTAAAAACAATGACTTTGCAGAAGCAAAAAGAAAACTCCGTAAAATTGTTAAAATATATGACAAAGATTTAGAAGTGTTAAATTTACAATTTTTTGTTAACTATACACTTGTCAAAGAAAATGTTTGCGAATATAATATTAAAGAAGCAGTTGCTCTGGCGGATAACATTATAAAAATTAATCCTGAAGCGTTTAACTACTACAATGAAAAACAAGAGTTAGAAAACTTACTAAATAACTTGAAAGAAAGAGAATAGTCTTGAGAAAAGTAATTGTACAAAAGTTTGGCGGCACATCGGTTGCAGATACGGATAAAATTAAAAACGTAGCCCAAACAGTAATAAAAGAAAAACAAAACGGGCATGATGTGGTAGTAGTAGTTTCTGCAATGGGTCATACAACAGATTATCTTGTCAAAATGGCAAAAGATTTAAGCCCGAATCCGTCAGCACGTGAAATGGATATGCTGCTTTCAACAGGAGAAGGCGTTTCCATAGCTCTGCTTGCAATGGCAATTCAAGCCGCAGGGTATGATGCCGTAAGTTTTAACGCGATGCAAATAGGTATCGTAACTGAAAATGTTCATACAAAAGCCAGAATTGTAGATATTAAAACAGAAAAACTGAAAAAAAATCTGCAGGAAGGTAAAATTATAGTAGTTGCAGGATTTCAAGGAGTAACACCTGACGGAGAAATTACAACTCTCGGTCGCGGAGGTTCAGATACATCTGCTGTAGCACTTGCTGCCGCTTTAAATGCTGAACGCTGCGATATTTATACCGACGTTGAAGGTGTTTATACAACCGATCCGCGTGTTGTTCCAAATGCATCAAGATTAAATGAAATCTCTTACGAAGAAATGCTGGAACTGGCTCACGCCGGTGCTAACGTACTTCACCCGCGCAGCGTTGAAACTGCAAAACAGTTCAACGTGCCGCTTCGAGTTCGCAGCAGCTTTAAAACAGATAATTTAGGTACTTTAATATTAGGAGTGGACAAAATGGAAATCTATAAACCGGTCGCAGGTGTCGCTGCTGACTTATCGCAAGCACGAATAGTTGTCTGTGATGTTCCGGACAGACCGGGACAGGCTGCAATGATTTTTGGTAAACTGGCTAAGGAAGGCATTTCTGTTGATATGATTATCCAATCATACGCAAGAAAAGTTTCTAATACAAATGATATCGCATTCACAATTGACAGCGCTGATTTGGAAAAAACAAAAGCTGCGCTCGGTGAATTAAGCGAAGTACTTAACGCAGGTGATATTAAAATTGATGAAAACATCGCCAAAGTTTCCATTGTAGGCGCCGGCATGATTGACAGACCTGGTATCGCATCAACGATGTTTGATACACTTGCTAAATTAAACATAAATATCAGAATGATTTCAACAAGTGAAATTAAAATCAGCTGTCTTGTTGACAAAGATGATGCAAAACGCGCTGTTGCCGCTCTGCATAAAGAATTTCAGCTTGAAAGCGAAGAAATTGCAGATGTAAAAGGTGATTTGCCTAACGTTTAGGGAGAACTTAGTGAAAATTTTTCAAAGCAATATATTTACGAAAACCAAAATCGTAATATATTCAATCAGCGCAGGAGCGTTTTTATCAATCGTTATAAGAAGTTATACAGATAATAATTTCATCATTTACGGAATAAGCATACTTGCCGCCTTGTTCTGGCTATATACAACTATGGCAAATGATAATATCAAAATTATACTGGATAATGATACAATGCAGGTATTCTGCCGCAACAAACTTAAGCGCAAATATAATCTTAATGGAGTTGTATTTGATTCTTATATAAAAAATCCTTTTGAAACAACAGGTTGCGACAGCGATTGTAATTTGTTTATAACAGATTCTGCGACACACAAAAGAGAAACATTAAATTGCAGCATGCTCGGACAAAACACCTATTTTAAACTCATAGATGCTCTGGGCTTGAATAATAAAACCTCACCGGAATTGATTCCGATATCAAAAGACGACAAATAAACGTCAACAGAATTTTTACCATTGACTGCACCGCTGGAACTGTTGACTATACGTAACGGAAATAGCTCGGCTCGACGTTACAAACTTTTAATTATTACCGAGTCTTTTTAAAATTTCATCCATGGCATTTTCAAACTTTTCGTTTGAGGATTTTATTTGTTCATCATAGTCTGAAGGAAGACTATTAACAAGCTGCTGAGCGGTTTTGTCATCTTTTGCGGAAAAAGTTATGCTCTTAACCAAATCTATAAATGTATTCCACTGAACTTTAATTTCATAATCAGAGTAATGCGGATCAGACAGCACTACTTCTTTGCCGTAATTAATATTTTTGATTGCGTAAGCATGAGAACCATGTATATAATCTTTACTTTCTGCATCGCCGTATCCGTCTAACAGTGCAAAATCGCACCAGCCGCTGAGATTATCTTTGTTTTGGGTGGCGAACTTTAAAACTTTATCAATATCCTTTTCAGCACCGGGGTGTTCTTTCAGAAGCCAGAAATCAATTTTTTCAGTTTTTATACCCAGCAATTCCGAAATAGGATACTGATCAAATTTATCAGTTTTAATCCCCGCAAAAATAAAAGAACGATATTTAGTTCCGTAACTTTTAAGCGTTTCGTCATCATTGACACGTTCGCCCAATCCGGATTTGACCATTTCTCTAAACGTCATTTCCGTCGCCAGTTCAAAAGCTAACATATCATCATCACCCGCAGAATAATTTCCGCTCGAGCGTGCTTTTTCAATCTGCTCAGCTGTAATATGAATATCTTTTTGCTCTAAAGGCGACCCCTTAAACCTTATTGTAACTCCGCCGCTGCCGTCCTCATCAGGAATAATGGCATCGTGAATAGCCTGCCTGCCCCAATCTGTTTCACATAAAGAATTTATATCCGACAAAAGCCAGCAATCACCCTGTATTTCAGGTTGAATCGTCGGTTCAATTTCACGATTAAAATTTGTCTTTGGAGCATTGTCATGTAAATGAAAACTGCCGCCCATAATCGCAGTCATATCTATATCACCGCTACTTTCAAATTTTGACGCAAAATTATTATCAATCAAGAATAAACTTTCTCCTGACATAATTTTTTTTGCAACATTAAACGTTATAACTCCATCATCAAGCATTATATCAACAATAGCTTCTTTTGTGTACATAGGATATTTTTGCCGGTATTGTGTAAATAAAGTTTCTATATTACTACTAATCATATCACAGCCTCCTATTATCGTAATCGGCAAATTGAATTGAATAATTTAATATTTTAATAAATTTTTTACATAAATTAATAATACATTGTCTTATTATATGCATACTGCTGAGTAAAAGAAAGCGTGATGTTAGTTTATGCATTGAAAATTTATAACAGGCGCTTAAAAACAAGTAAAATAAATGTAAAATTTACACTATTAATACACTATTCTTGTAGTATATTTTTCAGACAAAAAA
>CALUVN010000040.1 GCA_944324235.1 Candidatus Gastranaerophilales bacterium | reverse complement strand
AAAGATGCACTCAGGAAAATGGTTGAGCTTATGGATAAGAACCCTCAGTCTGACTTTGGCTACTGCAAACAAATAGGATTCAAACGCGGCACTAACAAAGTCGTTCATAGACGTGCGCAGAAATATGTCAAAAGACTGCAAAAAGACCCCATGGAACTTATGCTCGCCAACAGAATTTCCGCACCCAGCGTTATTTTCTTCAAAAAATCTTTTCCTGTTAGATTTGACGAAAATATGCTCTATGCTAATGATACGGACTTTTACATCCACGCATTATTGCACAATAACAATATCGCGTTCATTAATGAAGAACTTATAGCCCTCGGCTGCGGCGGCCCGCAAATTACAGAGCGCTGCCGACAGAATATTAATCTCATTGTGGAAGATTGTTTCTGTCTGTATAATAAATTTAACCCACTCATAGAAAAATCAAAATATTGTAATAAAATTAAACAAAAAATCATTAAAATGCTCAAAGATTTTGAATTAACTACAATTGATGAATTAAAAAAATTACTGAAAGAGGAAACACAAATTCCTGAATTTATTATTGAATACTACAACAAAAAAGTAAAATCATGGTGGAAAAAAGTTTTATGTATGAGTAAACTATTGGTCATGTAAAAGTTTCTTAATATCTTTTAAACTTTTATTTATACGAAAATTTTTCTGTTATATATTAATTACATAAAAGGATTAATCAGATTTACATGGAAATTAAGAATAAAGAGATTGCGGTTATGATTTTAGGACCTCTTGGCGATGTGATAAACAGCTCGGGGGTCTTTAAAGCGCTCAAAAAAGCCTACCCGAACAATCCTTTATCTATCATCACTATTCCTGCAGGGATTACAGCATCCTACGGCATACCCGAGATTTCTAACAGATATCTTTTTGACAGAAGCAAAAAAGGTTTTAAAGGTCTTTTAGAAATATGGAAATTTGCGCTTAAAAATCACGGGAAATTTGATACCATAGTAATTTTAGACACATCTTTCCGCAGCGCACATCTGGCTTTTATGACAGGCGCAAAAAGAAGAATAGGCAGAAGATGCAATTTAAGAAGTTTTCTGCTGACAGGCTCTATACCTTTTACTAAAGAAGAAAAAAATGACGTCTATGTCGCAGAATATTATGCAAGATGCCTGAAACCTCTCGGTCTTTATCAAGAAAATATTGAAACATCATTTTCTTATACCCCAAATGACGAAGAAAATGTAAATAAACTTTTAAAAGAATACAAGCTTGAAAAGCAAAAACTTCTTGGTTTTTGCCCTGCTTGCGGTCAGGATATAAAAACAATGCGTGCTGAAGATGCCGCTGAATTTATAGACCTTGTTAATAAAAACGGAGATTATAAAATTGTAGTTGTTGGCGGTAGTGATGTTTCGGATTACGCAGCCAGATTAAAAGAATTATGTAAAACAGAATTTACTGATCTGACAGGAAAAACCCAATATGGAGAGACAGCCTGCATAATAGACAAATGTTCAAAATTTGTCTCCGTAGATACATCATGCCAGCATCTGGCGCTTGCACTAAAAACTCCTGTTGTTAGTATATTTTTTAATAAATTATTCAGCAAATGGGGACCGGCTGATTTAAATAAAAATCAAATCATAGTAAACTTGCAGGATAAAAAAATAGATGCCGGCGAAATATTACACAAATTAGAACAAATTAAAGAAAAGAAAGAAGGAATAATATGCAATATCAAATAATAAAATTATTAAGTTGTCTTATTCCTTCAAAAAAACTGCGTCGCGAATTCCGCAGTAAATATGCAAATGAAACAACAACTCCGTTTAATTACGGAACAAAAGTTATTTACAACGGTGATGACGGTGAAAATATCATTTACAAAAATCTTTCTAATGAAAATCCGTCTCTTGTCTGCCGCTTTGGTGGAACAGAAATGAGAGTAGTCAGTCAGTTCCTGAAAAATAAAGATAAGAAAAATAAATTTTCAAATAAAGTGCGTAAAATGATTGCGGATTTATCAGGGTTTTATCCTGCGGATGAATATAATCTAACCAGATTCTCCTGCGAGTTTTTACATATTCTTAAAGATGTCGACGTCATAGGGGTGTGGAATACTAAAAGCGAAAAATTTATCTGCGAAAATTATCTGAATTCCGAGGCGAAACTGGTTTGCCTCGATGCCATTAACCCTATTACCTACCAGAATCCTTGGTCGCTGGCTCTGAAAGGTAAAAAAGTTCTGGTTATTCACCCGTTCGAAGAGTCTATTAAAGAACAGTACAAAAAACATGAATTGCTTTTTGATAATAAAAATATCCTGCCGGATTTTCAACTTATTACGATGAAACCGGTGCAAAGCCTCGCTGATAACAAAGATAATCTCCAGTATCAAACCTGGTTTGATGCGCTGGACGCAATGAAAAAACAAATTGATGCAATTGATTTTGATATCGCTATTATCGGCGCAGGCGCATACGGAATTTTCCTAGCACACCACTGCAAAAAAATTGGCAAAAAAGCGGTTCATATGGGCGGCGCGACTCAGGTTCTGTTCGGTATTATCGGCAAACGATGGGAAACAGAATATAAAAATACTGTCGGTAAATTAATCAATGAACACTGGACCAGACCGCTGGATTCCGAAAAGCCGAAGGGCGCGGATAAAGTAGAAGGAGGCTGCTACTGGTAATGAAAGTAAAGTCTCAACGCAAATGCGTTATACCTGTTGTACTTGCATCTGATAATAATTATGCACCTTATCTTTACGTTACTTTATTATCTATGCTCGCAAACGCTAATAAAAATACCTTTTACAAAATTTTTATTCTTGTGCCAAACGCTTTCGCTATGGATAATACCAGTCGGATTAATCAACTGCAAAATTTATTCCAAAATTGTGATATTACTTTCATTGATATGAAAAACTGCTTCGAAAATGTAAAACTCCGAATCAAACATATTACTTATATCACATATTACAGACTGTTAATCCCCGAATTGTTCACAAATTTTGACAAATGTGTTTATTTAGATATTGATACTGTCGTCAATTGTGATTTGCAGGATATGTACAACACTGATATCGAAAACTGCTATATCGCTGGTGTTAAAACTCCTAATTACCATGTAAATCCTGAAAGATTAGAAAAATTCAGAACAAAATTAGGACTTCCTGACCTTAAACAGTATGTAAACGCAGGTATACTCCTTTTGAATTTGAAAAAATTACGCGAAGATAATGTTGTTCCAAAATTTTTGGAATTGATGGGGAAAAATTTTCCTACTCAAGATCAAGATATTATCAATGTTGCCTGCTATAACCATATCAAACATCTTCCGTTTAAATTTAACATATCTAATTTTACGTTCTCAAATTATTCGTACGAACATTTGAGTAAAGTGTATTCGGATGATGAATTATCTGATGCTCAGGCTGCCCGAGGAATTGTTCATTATTCTGACAAAATTAAACCGTGGAAAAATCCAAACGTACCTTTTGCTGATTTATGGTGGAATTTTGCAAGAAAAAGCCCTTATTATGAAGCTATTCTTTATAACAATATTCTTAACCTGTCATCAAAAGAATCCGTCTTCACAACTTTGCATACAAAAATAAATAAATTAGCCGACTCTCTAATCTCAGGATTTTATAAACATACAAAATTATTAAACAATAACACCAATAAAAATATTGCGCTTTTACAAGTTGATACGATTAATACAATCCGTGACGTGAGATTAAGATTGGAGAATCAATGCCAAACATTGTAAAATTATGCATGATTACTGATGAAAGTTACGTAATCCCTACAATTGTTGCAATAACATCTGCCATCAAAAATAAAAATGCTGATACGAATTACGAAATATTTATTATAACTAAAAACATAACTGACGTTTCCCGCGAAAAACTTCTGGAACTTGTACAGGACAAAGTAAAAATTAAACTTATAGACGCGTCCGCATTACAGTTGATGAATGTAAAAATTCACTCACATGTTCCGCAAACAGCTTTACTAAAATTTGAACTGGCAAACATCCTTAAAAATGAAAACAAAATTTTGTACCTTGACGGTGATATCATTGTCCAAAAAGATTTGTCTGAATTATACAATATTGATTTAGGCTTGAACTGTGCTGCAGTTGTCGGGGATTTGGCCGGAGAAGAAATAAGAAAATTACACATCAAATGCGGAGTAGATAAATATTTTAACTCAGGTGTGATGCTTCTGAACTTAGACGTAATCAGAAAAACAAACTCCGTTGAAAAACTTGTTCAGGCAAAAATAAATCATCCGGAATGGACCTGTATGGATCAGGATGCGTTTAATTTTGTATTCAAAAACAGAGTTCTTTGGCTGGAACCAAAATTTAATTCAACAATCACGGCATTCTATCACCATAAATTTGATATCCAAACCATTAACAAATATTACAGAACAACTTATTTTTCATTCACAGATCTGGAAAATGACAGCATAATTATTCATTTCGCAGGATGCAGTAAAACCAGACCTTGGCAATATTTGGATGTAATGTACTCAATGCAATGGGAACATTATTATTTGCAATCCCCGCTTAAAAATATTGCATTAAACCGAAAAATTTACGATAATCTTTTATATCCTAAAATAAAACCTTTTTTGCACGCAGTATTTTCGATTACAAATCATGGCTGTTATAAAGTATTATGTATTTTAGGTATGAAAATTAAATTTAAAAAATTCTAAATATTTAAAGGAGAAATATATGAAAAAAGCATTTATTACAGGGATTACAGGACAAGACGGAAGCTATCTTGCAGAGTTTTTGCTTTCTAAAGGTTACGAAGTTCACGGTATGAAAAGAAGAGCATCTTCATTCAATACATCAAGAATTGATCATTTGTATCAGGATATCCATGAAGATTCAAACTTCAAACTGCACTACGGCGACCTGTCAGATTCATCAAACTTAATCCGTCTGGTACACGACATTGAACCTGATGAAATTTATAACCTTGCGGCACAATCGCACGTAAAAGTTTCATGGGACTGCCCTGAATATACGGCTGACTGTGATGCTCTCGGAACTCTCAGACTTCTGGAAGCTATAAGAATGAACAATTTTGAAAAGAAAACAAAATTCTATCAGGCTTCAACTTCAGAATTATACGGACTTATTCAAGAGCCAATCCAGAGTGAAACAACACCGTTTTATCCGCGCTCACCTTATGCAGTTGCAAAACTTTATGCATATTGGATTTGCGTAAATTACAGAGAAAGCTTCAACATGTTTGCCGCAAACGGAATTCTGTTTAACCACGAATCTCCGCGCAGAGGCGAAACTTTTGTAACAAGAAAAATTACCATGGCTGCAACCAAAATTAAAGTTGGTTTGCAGGAAAAATTATATCTCGGTAATCTCTCAGCAAAACGTGACTGGGGTCACGCAAAAGATTACGTAGAAGGTATGTGGAGAATCCTTCAACAGGATAAACCGCAGGATTACGTACTTGCAACAGGTGTTACAACTTCAATCAGAGACTTCTGCAAAATGACATTTGAAGAACTCGGCATAGACATTGAATTTGTCGGCACAGGCGTAGACGAAAAAGGTATAGATAAAGCAACGGGTAAAGTCTTAATTGAAGTAGACCCGAGATATTTCAGACCTGCGGAAGTAGATTTACTGTTAGGAAACAGCGCAAAAGCAAGACGCGAACTCGGCTGGGAGCCTAAATACGATCTTAAACAACTTGTAAAAGAAATGGTTGCTGAAGACCTTGAACTTGCTAAAAAAGAAAAAGTATTAAGAGACAAAGGGTATAAAGTACTTATCCCACAAGAGGTGTAAAATGGACAAAAATATTAAAATATACATAGCAGGCCACAGAGGACTTGTAGGAAGCGCTATAAAAAGAGAATTTGAATCAAAAGGCTATACTAATCTGGTTTACAAAACCCACAGCGAACTTGATTTGACAAACTCGGACGCGGTTGCAAAGTTCTTTGAAGAAGAAAAACCTGACTGGGTAGTTCTTGCTGCTGCAAAAGTCGGCGGAATTCACGGCAACAACACTTATCCTGTTGAATTTATGCTTGAAAATTTAAAAATTCAAAATAACATTATTGAAAATTCTTACAAAAATAATGTTAAAAAATTGCTGTTTTTAGGTTCAAGCTGCATATACCCGAGAGAAACGCCGCAGCCGATGAAAGAAGAACACCTTCTCTCCAATTATCTGGAAAAAACAAACGAAGGTTACGCACTCGCAAAAATTATAGGGATAAAACTCTGCAATGCATATAATCGTGAATACGGCACAAATTATATGTCCGTAATGCCTTGCAACCTTTACGGATTAAACGACAATTACCACCCTGAAAATGCGCACGTAATTCCAATGCTCATAAGACGTTTCCACGAAGCAAAAGAACAAGGGCTGAAAGAAGTAACCGTCTGGGGTACAGGAACTCCGAGACGTGAATTTTTATACTCCGGCGACCTTGCAGAGGCTGTTGTTTACTTAATGGAAAATAAAGACGCAAAAGATATCGGCGAATTTATAAATATAGGTTCAGGATTTGATATGACCATTGCGGAAATAGCAAACCTTGTCAAGGAAACAGTCGGTTTTGAAGGTAAACTTGTATATGACACGACAAAACCTGACGGCACAATGCTTAAATTGATGGATGTTTCCAGAATGAAAGCTCTGGGATGGAGTGCAAAAACTCAGCTCAAAGACGGTTTAAAAATCGCTTACGAAGACTTCAAAAGCAGATATCTGGCAAAAGTATAAAACATGAAGTGCCGTTGTTAAAAACAACGGCACTTTTATTGTACAAAACATTATATGATATAATTATTCTATGAAAAATCTGAGGATATGGATAGGTTATTTGACGTTAATTATCATTGCAGTAAGTATGCTGTATCCTTTTTTTGCAATGGTAAACCTTTCTTTTACAAATGAATCGTCAATTTTCAACAACGCAGGCAGTATTATACAAACAGACTTAACGATAAACAACTACAGGAATGTATTTTCTTCAATCCCGCTGAGCAAATATTTTTTCAACAGCCTGCTGGTTGCAGTATTAACCACAATCGGACAGGTTGTATTTGCCTCAATGGCAGGGTATGCGTTTGCGAGGTTGAAATTTCCCTATAGAAACGGTTTATTTTTGCTTATACTGATTACAATGCTTGTGCCGCCACAGGTGAATATAATCCCGTTGTTTTTTTTAATGCGGGAATTTAACTGGATTGACACATATCAGGCGTTAATTCTGCCTGCGCTATTCGGGGGGTTCGGAGTATTTTTAATGCGGCAGTATTTTTTGTCTTTTCCGAAAGATTTGGAGGAATCCGCACGCATAGACGGCTGTAATATTTTTCAAACCTTCTATAAAATAGCACTTCCGCTTGCACTTCCGACAGTTGCAACGCTTGCAATATTTACATTTGTCACAAGCTGGAACAGTTTTATGTGGCCGTTGATTGTGACAAATTCCGAGGGTATGAGGACGTTACCCGTAGGATTAGCCATCTTTAAAGGAAGTTTCAGAGAAATTACACTCTGGGGAGAACTTCTCGCGTGTTCGGTAATTTGCACAATTCCTGTAATCGCGGTATTTTTGCTTGGCAAAAAATATTTTATAAATGACATAATGCAGGGCGGCGTTAAAGAATAATGAATATTCAAAATTCATTAGACACTTTTGAACTTACCGCATTAAAGCACAAAGTAGAGGAGTGCGAACATAAAGCAGATTGATGCAGAACTCAACACAAACCAGGTGTGCATAATAGGATGCTGATAATTCCATATTTCTTTCAGGGTTGCAGTAGCAGTTTCAATTGTTTGCATAATGTATATTCTCCATAAATGTTTTGGTCTTTATTTTATTTTCTACATTTATCAAATTTGGGCATCACCCGATTAGTTGATTATTTATCACCTTTAGGATAATATACAACTATGCGAGATACAGAATTGTTAATGCCTGCGGGCAATTTGGAAAAATTAGAATATGCAGTAAAATATGGTGCAAATGCAGTATATTTAGGCGTGGTTGATTTTAGCTTAAGAGCTATGAGAAAAGGGGAACTTATCACCCTCGACAATTTGAAATACGCCGTTGATTTAGCGCATAAACTCGGTGCAAAAGCTTATGTCACGCTGAATATTTTTGCCTTCAACGATGACATAAGATTATTGGAAAGCTGTATCGACAGATTTAAAGATGCTAATCCGGATGCCGTCATATTGAGCGATTTCGGAGTGTTTAATCTGGTGCGTAAATATATGCCTGAAACTCCTGTTCATGTAAGCACGCAAACCAATACACTGAATTACGAAAGCGTAAAATTCTGGCGTGATTTGGGAGCTTCACGCGTAATCCTCGCACGCGAACTTGCAATAAAAGATATTGCAGAAATTCGCCGTCAAGTTCCTGATATTGAATTAGAATGCTTTGTTCACGGCTCACAGTGCGTATCTTTCTCCGGTCGTTGTCTTTTGAGCGACTATTTTACAAACGGAGAAAGAAAAGCTAATCACGGAAACTGCTCTCAGCCTTGCAGATGGAGTTACAAACTCGTTGAAAGCACCAGACCGGATCAATATTATGAAATTAACGAAGACGGACGCGGTACTCATATTTTGAGCCCGAAAGATTTGTGCCTTGTTGAACATATTCCTGCGCTAATTGATGCCGGCGTAGATTCTTTAAAAGTTGAGGGCAGAACAAAGAGTTTATATTACGTTTCAGCAGTTGCAAAAGCTTACAGACAGGCTATTGATGAGGCAAGAACAAATCCGTCGGCAGACCTCCATAAATATTTCATTGAACTGAAAAAAGTCGGCAACAGAGGTTATACAACAGGTTTTGCTCTAGGCGAACACCCGTCTGACGGCTATAGTTATGATATATCTAAAGGACTGGCTGGCGCTGATTTTCTGTGTGAATTCAGAGAGGACAAAGTAACAGATGACGGATATTTCTTAGTAAAAATTAAAAATAAAATGCTTCTCAATGACGAAGTTGAAATAATCACCCCGCACGAACAGTTTACGGCAACTGTAGACGGTATCAGAAACAGCGAGGGCGAAGATGTTGAACTCGGAAATACAAATGACGAAGTTTATATTAAATTTTCAAAAAGTCCTGAAGATTACAAATACGCGCTTGCACGCACGGTAGGAGTGAAAGAACATGTTTATTAAACCGGATTATAATCTAAAAAGCATTTATGACATTGATTTGGAAGATTTAAAACGTCAGGGGCTTAATGCAATGCTGTTTGATTTGGACAGCACACTGATGGCATCAAAATCAGGCGTATATTCGCAAAAAGTTCTTGACTGGCTCGACAAAGTAAGAAAAGATTTTTTTATTGCGGTTGTGTCAAACAATAAAAACCCGTTATACATTGAAAAGGTTAAACAAGTATCAGACTTTCCGCTTCTTTTTAATGCGGCAAAACCTGAAACAAAATTTGTTATTGAATTTTTAAAACAACACAATGTTGATAAAGAAAAAGCAGTTCTGGTAGGAGACAGACCGTTGACGGATGTTTTGTGCGGAAAGCGTCTGGGGTGTAAGACTATCCTTGTAGACTCCATCACGGCAGACAGCGAAAAGAAAATCGTCCGTTTTGTAAGAGCGCTGGAAAGAATTACTGTTAAAAAATAGTAAACGTGTATGTTTCTCTATTGCAGAATTCACTATTTTAACATATTATATCTACATTAACCAGGCTATAAGGATATTGTGTATATTATAAATGAAAGTAGATATAGTAAAAATTAATCCAAATATAAATTTTAAAGCAAATTTTTTTAAAGTAGAAAAATATGCTCAATATTCTGGCATGTACATAAGTACGGATAATTCTGAAAATCTTGGTTCTCATCCTGTGCTAGAAACAGAAAATAGAAAAATTCCAATGGTCTATGACGGCAAATATTATACGACAGAATATAAGATTTGCGATAATAACAAATACAAAATCAAATACGAGGATACTGGTAAATATGAAAATAATGGAAAAGAAAAATATTTTATACCCAAAAAATTACATGCACTAATAAATCAAATGAAGAAAACTCCAAATACAGTTTTATCAAAAGGTTCCGCACAAGGGAAACTTGTTCAGGCAAAAAATATTGATGATATAATTTTAAAAACAAAAGAACCGTTAATTATAATTTGTGATAATGATGAAGAATGGGAAAAATGTTATAAGTACTTTAATCGAACAAATGGAATAATATTAAAATCAGGCACGACTGACTTGTTATCACATTTTGCAGCATTGTGCAGGGATTATTTTTCTTTTGGAGAGCTGATTGCAGACAAAAAGATATTAAATGATTTATCCAATTTAGAAGGTAAATTAATTTCTATATCAAATAAAAAGAACAAGCTTGAGTTCTTTCAAATAGATAATATCGCGAAAAGCTCCCGAGGGAAAAATACAATCGAAATCCCTCCAATGAGAAGGGTTGATAAAATTTTATCATTAGATGAGTGTGAAAAAGATACAGTAGGAAATAAAGCATATAATCTTAAACGGATGAAAAATTTAGTAAACGAAGGAAAGTTGCAAGATGTAATTATTCCGAATGCTTTTGTGCTGCCTTATGGTTATTTAGAAAAGGTTGAAAATATAATTACAGAAAACCCTAACAACAAAAGGCAGGATAATGAAATTCTTGATGAAATAAAAGACTATGCCTCAAAAGTCATTACACAGCGGAATGTTATGGTTCGCTCTGCATTTAACGGTGAAGACTTAGAAGGCTATTCCGCAGCAGGATTATATGATTCACGTTGTCAAATTACTAAAGATTTATTATTAAATGATATTTATAAAGTAATGAATTCGAAAAATAAGCCAATTGCGGTCAAATCACGAGAGAAACATAACATTCCTGACGATTTAATAAAACCGAGCGTTATAATACAAGATGGCATTATTTCGGATTATTCATTTACTACATACACAGAAGCTCCTTTCGACAAGAATAAAATATTAATAGAATTATTTATAAATAAAAACAGATGTTGTAAACCTGAACCATATCAAATTACATATAATAAACTGACAAAAGAATTAAAGATAGAGAAAGAACATAGTAAGTATGAAGAATATCTTTTTGATGAAAACTATAAATTAATAGATAAAAAAGCTACGCAGCCAAATGATGTTAAAAAAGTTTGGGATGTTGTAGAAAATTTAGTAAAAAATGCACTTGTGTTGGAAAAAGAATTTGGGAAACCTCAAGATATTGAAGGTGGAATAAAAAATGGGCAACTATATTTCTGGCAGATAAGGAATATAGTAAAGAAAAATCGTTTATGATAGAATAATTTTAATGATAAACAGTGAATTTATACAAACGCGTTTAAAAATACTCGCTGGCGATATTTTAGGGGGCTTAAATTCCGCAATTGTTACATTGCCGCAGGCTCTGGCGTTCGGTGTTGCAACCGGTTTCGGCGCAAGTGCCGGTATCTGGGGGGCGATTATCCTCTGTTTTGTGGCAGGAATTCTTGGAACAAAAGTTCCTATGATTTCAGGCACTACAGGTCCGGTCACTATTGTAATTGCATCAATTATGCACTCTCTGACAGGCGACATAAACCTTGTTATCTTTATTATGCTGCTGGCAGGAATTATCCAGATGATAATTGCGCTTACACCGTTTCCTAACATTGTAAAATATGTGCCGTATCCGGTGATATCTGGCTTTATGAACGGTGTCGGGGTTATTATCATAATAATGCAGCTGAATCCGCTGCTTGGCAAACCGACACTATCCAACACAATAGAATGTGTTAAAGATTTGTTCGGCGGATTTGCCGCGGTTAATACGGATGCGTTGCTTATAGGCGCTATGACTTTGTTCATTGTGTTCACTTTTCCGAAAAAGTTTAACAAATATCTGCCGTCACAAATTGTTGCGCTGGTTGTTTGTACTTTAATCTCTATAAAATTAGGTTTGAATGTTGACAGAATATCTGAGATTTCCGTATCAATGCCGAAATTTCATCTGCCGACAACAAACCTGCATAATTTTATCGCATATTTTCACTATTCAATTATTCTTGCGATTGTAATGTGCTCAGAAAGTATGCTCACAGGACTTGTTGCAGATTCACTCACAAAAACAAAAACAAGCCCGAAAGTGCTTTTATCGTCTCAAGGGATAGGTAATATTTGCTGTGCAATGACCGGCTCTATGTGCGGAGTCGCTGCGACTATGCGTACTGTTGCAGCTCTCAACGCAGGCGCTACGACAAAAATCGCGGCAATTGTTAATCCTGTTGTTTTAATATTACTTTTATTCAAATTTTCAGGATTTGTAGCCCAGATTCCTCTTGCAGTTCTTGCAGGAATTTTGATTAAGATAGGTTATGACATCATTGATACAAAACTTTTAAAAGTCTTAAAACTGGCGCCGAAAGATGATTTGTATGTACTGTTCACTGTATTTTTCCTGACTGTATTTTATAACCTGATAGCAGCTGTCGGTGCAGGAATCGTTCTTGCTGCACTTTTATACGCAAAACGGGTTGCCGATAATGCTGAAGTTATAGAAAAAAATGTTTATGATGAAGACATTATGAAATTAGAAAAAATTCTTGAAAAAGATTACAGACATAAAATCCGTGTTGTCCACATTTCAGGGCATTTCTTCTTCGGTTCTGCAACTCAAATGATTTCTAAATTCGATGAATTCCTCGGTACTAAATATTTGATAATAAATTATGATACGAACGATCAACTTGATATCTCTGCTATTTTTGCGTTTGAAGATATTATTGCACGACTGAAAGCTCAACACATCAAAATTCTTCTTGTTATGAACGGCAAAGAAGCCCTATCTCAACTTGACAGTCACGGTTTAATTGACGAAATAGGCGCTGATAATATTTTTGCAGATGAAATTGATGCTATCAACTTTGCTAAAGATTGTATGAAAAAGAAAATAAAAAGAAGATTTTTTTAATTGTTTGTGTTAAAATAGTTGAAGTTGTGTATTTAAAATGTAAAATGTGTGTATTATGAATTTGAGCAAATTTTTATTTTCTATAACCGATAAAGATTGCCATTATGTGATTAGCGTTCTGGGAATAAAAATAAAATTCAAACATGGCTACAAATACGTATGTCCGGTTGTAAAAACAAGCGGAATAACCGACAAAAAACGGTCTCCGGAAGTAATTGTTTCATTAACAAGTTTTCCTGCCAGAATAAATTCCGTAGAAAAAACTATCCGCACACTTTTAACTCAAACACTGAAACCTGACAGAGTTATTTTATGGCTTGCGGAAGAACAATTCCATAACAAAGAAAATGATTTGCCAAGACAGCTGCTCGCACTGAAAAATTTCGGTCTGGATATTGAATTCTGTGAAGATTTACGTTCATACAAAAAAATTATTCCTACATTGAAAAAATATCCTGAAGCCATAATTATTACGACAGATGATGACATTTATTACGCATCTGATACCATTGAAACTCTTTATACATCTTATCTTGAAGATAAAAACTCTATTCATGCACACAGAGTTAAACATACAAAACTAGTCGAGGGTAAAATCAGAAAATGCTCTAGAACGCCTGACACTAGTTATTTTAACAGACAAATAGGCTATGGGGCAGTGTTATATCCGCCTCATTCTTTATATAAAGACGTGACTGACACAGCAGCCTTCAAAAAACTTTTGCCAACCCATGATGACGTGTGGCTCTGGGCAATGTCTGTGTTAAACCACAGAAAAGTTAAAGTCGTTAAAGGAGACAAAGAATCTGTTATTTATGTCGAAAATACTCAACAGCACGGACTATGCAAAGTAAATAAAGCTTCGACAAAAAATTACAGTGTAGGAATGTCGATTGAAGAAGCTTGCGACAGAATTATAGAGTATTATCCGCAGATTATTGACATCTTAAAGGAAGAAAATGAAAAAGCAAAATAACGAAAAGGTTTTTCTCATTTTTAATACGGCCTGTATCGGTGATATTCTGATTAATAACGCATTGTGTCAGAATATAAAACATTTTTATCCTGATTCAAAAATTGTTTTTATCGTGAACCCGGCTTACAAAGATGTAGCTCTATATATGAAAGATGTCGATGATGTTGTGTTTTTTGACAGAAAAAAAGATAATAACCTCAAAAGCTGCATAAAATTTCTTAAAAACTTTCCGTATAAAAAACCATACGCATCTTTTGTAATTTATGCAAACGACAGAAATTTAATTTTCTCAAAACTTCTCGGTGCAAAACACATCGTATCGCATGCAAAAAATCTCTTGCGATTTTTACACACAAAAGAACCTTATAAAATGAATGAATATGTTCATATGAAAGATAAATGCTCTGCACTTATTGAACCATTGACGGGTAAATCAATCAAAAATTTGCCGATTATTTATAATACAGATAATGTAACAACAAAAATTGTTAAAAAGATAAAAGAACTTACAAAACAAAAAGAGGTTATAGCTATTTGTCCTTTCAGCAACTTCGTATTGAAAGATATGCCGGTTGATGTAACAGCGGAACTTATAGAAAAACTTAATAAAACCGGCAAAACAGTCCTCTTACTCGGAGCAGGAGATGTTGCAAGAAAATACTCAGCAAATCTGAAAAAACGCGGCTGCCTGAATTTTATAGATTTAGTCGATGCCACAAATTTTCAGGAACTCGCAGCAGTTTTACAGTCTATAAAAGCCTTAATCAGCGTAGATACGGGAACGATGCACTTTGCAAATGCAGTCCGCTGCCCTGTTGTTGATATTTTTTATTCTTATTCAACTGATATTGATACAGCAGACCTCTGGGCTCCTGACAGCAATTTATATCCGGCGATTACAATTAAAGATAACCAAACGGCGGATAATATTATCGAAAAATTGAATTTGCTGTTAGCTGAAGGGAGAAATCATGCCGGTTGATAATGCAAAAATTTCAGTTATAATTCCTGTCTATAACACGGAAAAATATCTGCATAAAAGTTTGAACAGCGTGCTTTCTCAAACCTTTAACGATTTGGAAATTATTTGTATCAATGACGGTTCTACTGACGGCAGCCTTGATATTTTAAAAGAATTTGCAGCGAAAGATAAGCGAATCCAAATTATCGACAAAACAAATTCCGGTTACGGAGCATCGGTAAATCTCGGGATTAAAGAGGCTCAAGGGGATTATATTACAATATTTGAGCCTGATGATATTCTGGATAAGCATATTTATGAAATTTTGTACAAAAAGTCAGTTGAAACAGGCTGTCCGGTTGTAAAATGCAATTTCTATAATATGTGGGAAGGGAAAAATCTTTGCAAACCAAGCAAACTATTTTCAAAATGCGCAAAAGAAGAAATATCAAAAACCTGTGAAAATTTAAAACTGTTTACAGCCCATTCAAGTGTCTGGGCCGGCATTTATAAAAAGAGTTTTCTCACAGAAAATAATATCAAATTTCTGGAAACACCCGGTGCTTCTTTTCAAGATATGTCATTTACTTTCAAAGTATTTGCCTGCCTTGAAAAAATCGCACTTGTAGATAAACCTCTTATTTATTACAGACAGGATAACTCTTGCGCATCAGTAAGAACTCCGTCCAAAGTTTACTGCGTATGCGATGAATACGAGGAAATCACGAAATTTTTGAATGCAAACCCGCAAAAGAAAAAATTATTTAATACCCAGAAATTAATCAATCAGTATAACGCATACATGTGGAACTTAACACGCATTGACGCAGCGTTTAAAAAAGATTTTGTAAAAAGATTTTCGCAAGATTTCAAAGATTTTTATGACAATCACGAAATCGAAGAGTCTTTCTACAAAAATGTTTCAAAAACAGATTTTATGAAACTGATAAATTCGCCTGATGATTTTTATGAAAAATTTAAAAACACCAGCGAGAAGAAACAAATTCATATTTTTGATAAAATAAAATTATTATTGAGGAAAAGGGAGAAATAGATGGAAAATTGTAATTTAGTAGTAGGATGCGGATTTTCAGGCGCGGTAATTGCAAACTTAATCGCAACGGTTCTTGATGAAAAAGTTTTGATAATTGACAAAAAAAATCACATTGCAGGAAACAGCTATGACTACCGTGACGAAAACGGAATTATGATACATAAATACGGATCGCATATTTTCCACACAAGCAATGAAAAAGTTTGGGAATTTTTGAAAAAATTTACGGATTTTAATACCTATATGCATAAAGTGGTAGCCGTTATTGACGGAATAGAAACAACAATACCGTTCAATTTCAATACCATACACAATGTCTTTCCGGCAAGTCTTGCAAACCGTCTGGAAGAAAAATTATTGAAAGCTTTTGAATACAACAAAAAAGTGCCTATTCTTGAATTTCAAAAACAGGATGACGAAGATTTGAAATTTCTGGCAAATTACGTATATGAAAAAGTATTTCTTCACTACACAACAAAACAATGGGGTAACAAACCTGAAGAAGTTGACGGTGCCGTAACCGCAAGAGTTCCGGTCTATTTAAGCCGCGACGACCGCTATTTTCAGGACAAGTATCAGGGCATCCCGCTTGAAGGTTACACCAGAGTCGTTGAAAAAATGCTAAATCACCCTAATATACAAGTAAAACTTAATACGGATTATAAAGACATCAAAGGAGAATTTAAACGCGTATTCTATACCGGCTCAATAGATGAATTCTTTAACTATAAATACGGTGAACTTCCTTACAGAAGTGTAAATTTCAAAATGGAAACTTATGACAGAGAATTCTATCAGTCAAATTCCGTTGTAAATTATCCTTGCAACTACGATTTTACAAGAATTCATGAATACAAACATTACCTGAATGACAAATCTTCAAAAACCGTAATTGCTAAAGAATATTCGGAATTTTTTGAAAAAGGTAAAAATGAACGTTATTATCCGATACCTAAACCTGAAAATTTCGAATTGTACAATAAATATCAAAAAGATGCCAAAGAGCTTAAAAATGTATATTTCCTCGGCAGACTCGGAGATTACAAGTATTACGACATGGATAAAGCAATTTTGAGAGCTCTTGAACTTTTTGAAACTTTAAGGTTTAATTAAATAAAACAGGGGTAATAAAATTATAAAAGGAGAACTTATGAGTATAGCATTGTTAGAAGATGGGGCAATTATTACAGTTATAGGCATGGGGATGGTCTTTGGATTTCTTACAATTCTTGTATTTGCAATGCAGCTTATGGCAATTGTAATGCGCTACTTAAATAAAAAATTTCCTGAAGCTGTTCCTGAAATCGCCGCTCCGAGACGTCAAGGAAATGATGATTCTGCAGTTGCACTTGCAATAGCGGCAGTAATGGCTTATCAAAATAAATAGAAGGAATTGAGAGGGGAAAATGGAATTATTATATAACTTTGTAGCTGCTCATAGCATTGCATTGTCAGCAGGAATTCTTATTCTTGCATATATTTTTATCGCAACAGAAAAAATACCGAAAGTAACAATTGCACTTTTAGGTGCTGGTATAACAATATTTTTAGGCTTGGTAAGTCAATCAAAAATGACAGAGGGTGGAGCATTTGACCCGCATTATTTTATAAATTTTGTTGACTTCAGCGTTGTATTCCTGCTCGTATCAATGATGATTATCGTTCTAATATCAACGAAAAGCGGCATGTACAGCTGGCTGGCTAACGAATTACTAAAAAAAACAAAAGGGCATCCCGTTAAAGCACTTATTGTACTTGGAGTATTTACAGCTGTGGTCAGTGCGTTTTTAGATAACGTTACTACCGTAATCCTTATACTTCCGATTACTTTTGTTGTGTCTAAACAACTTGATATAGACCCTGTACCTTATTTAATTACAGAAGTTTTTGCTTCAAATATCGGAGGAACTGCTACATTAATAGGTGATCCGCCAAATATTATTATCGGCAGTGCTGCAGGTTTTTCATTTATGGATTTCCTTTATGAACTGACTGCACCTATTATCGTCATTCTCTCCGCTATGCTGTTTGTAATGTACTTATTTTTCAGACATCATCTGAAAACGACACCGGAAAAAATGGCTATGATTGAACATATTGATAATTCTAAAACAATTACAGATAAACCATTGATGATTCGTTCAATAATAGTACTTGCACTTGTGATTATCGGTTTTGTAATGCATGATATAACACACATTGATACATATTTGGTTGCAATGCTTGGCGCTGCTGTACTGCTTTTGTTTGAAAAACCAAACGAAATTTTTGAAAAAGTTGAATGGAATACAATTCTGTTTTTCATAGGATTATTTATCATAATAGGAGGCTTAGAAGCATCAGGCGGTATCAAATTAATGGCACAATGGATAATTGATGTGACTAGCGGTTCACAAACTGCAGCCAGTATGCTTATACTCTGGGCTTCAGGAATCATTTCCGGTATCATTGATAATATTCCTTATACAGCAACAATGTCACCTATGCTCGTTGAAATTTCAAAAGTTATGGGTCAGGAATATACCTATCCTCTGTGGTGGTGCTTATCACTCGGGGCATGCCTTGGCGGCAATATGACAATAATCGGAGCTGCTGCAAATGTCGTTGTATCAGAACAGGCTGCTAAAGACGGACACCCTATTTCGTTTATGAGATTTATGAAGTACGGGGTTGTAACTGTATTTATCTCACTTATTATCAGTTCTGTTTATGTTTATTTCAAGTACTTAAATTAGATATTTAAGAGGATATATGCAGGCAAAAGTACTTATAAGACAGGAGACAATACAAGATAAAAAGAAAACTTTTGAATTAATAAAAGAAACTTTTAAACATGCTGAACACACTGATGGTGATGAACACAATCTTGTTGAAAGATTAAGAGAAAGTTCCTGTTTTATACCGGAACTTTCTCTTGTTGCTGAACTAGGAAATGAAATTATAGGACATATACTTTTTACACAAGTAAAAGTAGGAGATACAACACAGCTTGCACTTGCACCGTTAACAGTTGCGGTAAAATACCAGAGACAGGGAATTGGCGGATTGCTAATCCAGCATGGACATAAAATTGCAAAATCTTTAGGTTATGAATATTCTATTCTATTAGGGTATCCGTCATATTATTCGAGATTCGGTTACGTTCCGGCTAAAATATTCGGGATAAAAAGTCCGTTTGATGTTCCTGACGAATTTTTTATGGCGATTAACCTTCAGGGTAAATC
>CALUVN010000039.1 GCA_944324235.1 Candidatus Gastranaerophilales bacterium | reverse complement strand
TCTAATTTCTTTATGTCATTATCGTATTCTTTGTCTTTTGCTTGTATTTCGCGCATTGCCTGATTGTATTTTACTTCAGCTTTGGTTATCGCAAGGTCGTCTTCAACTTCAACAATATCAGTAGTAGATGACCAGCTTGTAGCAACCCAGCTTTTGTTAACAAGCTCGGTTGTTGTGTCGTAATCTTCATTAAACACAACTTTTTCCAGCGTAATCTCACCGGATTCAAGCGCAAATTTCAGCCATTCAGAACTGTTTATAAGAGTATCGTCAAACTCAACCCAGCTTTGCTCTTCTTCTGCAACTTTATCGAAATATTTTTTGTGGAATACGTCGTGATTATTGTAATCATCATCACTTGCACTCTGCATTACCTGTTCATCATCGTAGGCACCGTTCATTCTGTACCACAAGTTGTTGTACCATTCTGCTTTGTCAGGATCGGTGATTTCTATGTCAGTAATTGTTTTCATCTGAGGAGGTTCTTCCTCCCACTTTTTAAGTGCATCATTATAGCCTTTTTCATCAAAAACAGTAATAATTTCTTTCTTTGCCTGTTTCAAGTCGTGGTCAATAAGATGGAAAAATTTATCCAGATATTCTTGCTCAGCCTTCCCACCGGTCGCAGACGGGGATGAAGTATCCCAGCCATCATAAGTAGTATGCGATTCCCAGAGTAAATCAACAGCAGCTTGATAAACTGTTTTTCCAGCATTAGGACATCCTGCAGCTCCGCAGCATTTTGCATCTTTTACACCTGCAACAACTGTCGGCATAGGATGTTTGTCACTATTCCAGTTCCATTTACCACCGGATACAACAGTGAAGGTATTGCCGTCGCTGCTCGTGTGTTCTCCCGGACCTATCATACTTGCCAGAACGTGCATAAAACAGTTTGATCCGCCTTGTGCTCCTCCGTAACACCCGCTTGCTTCACGCATAAAAGCTTCATAAAGCTCATTTGTTGAGCTGTTTATCTCTTTTTGCGTAGTAAAATCTTCTTCTTTAGGTTTTCTGCGTTCCCAATCTGCAAGCCATTCAGGATCCACTATTTCTTTTTCTGTCATTGTTGCACAGTTGTTCAATACAAGAAATTCATCTCTGTTTGCAGCCTGCTGGAAGGTTGTCGCGTCCCCGTGGTTAACCATTGTTTGTCCGGCTCTGTTCACCAGCGCGTACTGGTTTTTCAGCGGCTGATAGAACAGTAAAGTGCTTGCTGTCAGGTCGTACAGGCTCCGTTCACCGTTTGCATCATAATACACATACTGTAATTTGGTAGCATTTAAAGCTTCCATATACTCTTCACTTGCAAACTGTGTTTCATTAGCCAGCCTCGTTTTGCCATTAGAAATCATCTGCGATTGAAATTCGTTGCTCGTCAATCGCATCGTGATACTTAATAGTCTAGCTTGTGAGGCTGCCATTCCCATAGAGGCTAATTTCCTTTAATTGTACGTAATATGTTAATTATCGGCTTTAATAGCGTATTTCTTTAGCTGACACATTAAAATACGTCTAAAACGTTACAAAAGTTTACATAAAATACTTAAAAATATAACGAGAAAAACAAAAAAGGCTCTGAAAAATCAGAGCCTTTTCGTAACTTGTATAAATTAAATTATACACCAACCAGTTCACGAGCTTTTCTAGCTTCAACAACAGCTTGAGCAGCTGCAAGTTTTGCTTGCGGAATTCTGAATGGCGAGCAGGATACGTAATCCAAACCGATTCTGTGGCTGAATTTAACAGAATCAGGGTCTCCGCCGTGTTCACCGCAAACACCGCCAACAAGCTTAGGATTAACTGATTTGCCTTTTTCCATTGACATTTCAATTAATTGACCAACGCCTTTCTGGTCTAATGTTTCAAACGGATTAGCCGGAAGGATTTTTTGTTCAACATAGTTTGTAAGGAATTTGCCTTCCGCATCGTCTCTTGAATAACCGAATGTCATTTGAGTAAGGTCGTTTGTACCAAATGAGAAGAATTCAGCATATTCAGCAATTTCATCTGCAGTGAGAGCCGCACGAGGAATTTCAATCATTGTACCGAACTTGTAGTCAACTTCTACGCCTTTTTCAGCCATAACTTCTCTTGCTACACGAACAAGAGTTTCTTTTGCAACTTTAAGTTCGTTTACGTGACCGATTAAAGGAACCATTACCCAAGGTTTAACAGCAACACCTTCTTTTTTCAAATCACAGCATGCGGTAAAGATTGCTCTAACCTGCATTTCGTTGATTTCAGGATATGTCAAACCAAGACGGCATCCGCGAAGACCCATCATAGGGTTAGATTCTGAAAGTGCTTCTACAACGTGAAGAAGATCTTCTTTTTCTTTTGCATCCTTACCGAGAGCTTTCAGTGTAGCAACTTCAGCAATCAAATCTTCTTTAGAAGGTAAGAATTCGTGAAGCGGCGGATCTAAAAGTCTTACAGTAAGAGGTTTGTCGCCTAAAGCCTTGAACATTGCATAGAAGTCTGAATATTGCATAGGAAGAAGGTGAGCAAGAGCTTCTTTTCTTGCTTCCGGAGTTCCTGCAATAATCATCTTTTGAACCCAAGGCAATCTGTCCGGATCCATAAACATGTGTTCGGTACGGCAAAGGCCTACACCTTCAGCACCGAATTTTTTAGCGTTTTCAATATCTTTAGGAGTATCAGCGTTAGCTTCAACTTTCATTGTTTTAATTTCGTCAACCCATGAGAAGAATTTATTCCAGTTGTCATCAATTTTTGCTTCTACAAGTTTAACAGCACCTTCCATAACGATACCTTTACCGCCGTCAAGAGAGATAATATCGTCTTTGTGGTAAACAGTACCGTCGCAGCCTGTTAATGTTTCGTTAGCAAGGTCGATTTTCATATCTTCACAACCTGAAACACAAGGTTTTCCCATACCTTTTGCAACAACGGCTGCGTGAGAAGTAGCGCCGCCTCTGAGTGTTAATACACCTTGAGATACAGCCATACCGTGGATATCATCAGGACAAGTTTCTACACGAACGAGAATAACTTTTTCACCTGCTTCACCACGTTTTGCAGCTTCTTCGGTATCAAATACAATTTTACCTACAGCTGCTCCAGGAGATGCGTTTACACCCTGAGCAATCTTGTGGGCTTTTACCATTGCTTCAGTATCAAAGCAAGGTAACAAAATTTGGTTTACTGTATATGGATCAACCAGCTGGATTGCTCTTTCTTTTGTAATAATACCTTCTTCACACATATCTACGGCAATTTTAACGGCTGCTGCAGCTGTTCTTTTACCGTTTCTTGTTTGAAGAATATATAATTTACCTTTTTCAATAGTAAATTCCATATCTTGAACATCTTTGTAACCGAGTTCAAGTTTTTTCGCGATATCAACATATTGTCTGTATAAATCAGGCATTTCTGTTTCTAATTCAGCGATAGGTTTAGGAGTTCTGATACCTGCAACAACGTCTTCACCTTGAGCGTTTGTCAGGTATTCACCGTAGAATTTATTTTCACCTGTTGCAGGGTTACGGGTGAATGAAACACCTGTTGCACAATCATCGCCCATATTACCGAATACCATTGTTTGAACGTTAACTGCAGTACCGTAATTGTGGTCGATTTTGTTCATATTTCTGTAAGCAACAGCACGCGGAATATTCCAAGAACGGAATACTGCTTCAATTGCTTCCTGCAATTGAACGTACGGATCTTGCGGGAATTCTTTGCCTGTAACTTCTTTAATAACATTTTTGTAGATAGGAATTAAAGATTTCCAACCATCAGCCGAAACTTCAGTATCAGATTTAACACCTTCTCTTTCTTTAACTTTTTCAACTTCTGATTCGAAGTATTTTTGTCTGTCCATTTCCCAGGCAACAGATCCGAACATTGTTAAGAACCTTCTGTAAGAGTCATAACAGAAGCGAGGATTGTTAGTTAATCTAACCATTGCCTCAACTGTTTCATCATTCAAACCAAGGTTAAGAATAGTTTCCATCATACCTGGCATTGAAACTCTTGCGCCTGAACGAACTGAAACTAATAACGGATTTGAAGTATCGCCGAATTTTTTACCTGCTTGTTTTTCAACATCAGCAAGTGCAACACGAACTTCATCCATCAAGCCTGCAGGCATTTGATTCCCGTGGTTGATGTAATCCATACAAGTTTCGGTAGTAATAGTTAATCCCGGAGGAACCGGTAACCCCAAATTGGTCATTTCGGCGAGGTTAGCACCTTTACCGCCAAGAAGGTTGCGCATGTCTGCATTACCCTCTCTAAAAAGCCATACGCGTTTTTCTGCCATAATTTTCTCCTTTTTCATTAAAATGCATAAAATTTACATCTTTTTAGCTTTGATAAAATTGTAACACAAAAATACGATTTTAAACATTTATATATCCTATATTCAGGAGAAAAAATACTACGTAGATATTACTTTTTAAAATAATCGCAAATTAAAGTTTTTTTGCGAGGAAGTAAATTTTTTACAGCATCAAGCACTGAATTTCTACCCAAATTTTCCAGTTCTTTTTTTAGGATTGCTTTTTCCAAAACGACTTTATTGTACAACTCTGAGCATACCGAACTTTTATCGATATGTTCTTTGAGTTTTTTTAATTGCAGTTCTTTTTCTTTTATCGACTGTATAAGTTCTTTTTTCACTACTAAAAAACCTCTTGTATATCACATACACAGAATAGTATATGATAGGATTTTTTAAATCAGCTTTTTAGTCGATTTGCTACCGTAATCACAAAAATCGTACAATAAGTCTAGTTTTCTGCCGGTTTACCTTTAGTTAAATATGTGGTATCATTTATTTATGGAAAATATAGTTATTGACAGTACTAATCTTGAAAATGCACTTGAATCACTAAAAAAAAGTGTACAAAAACTTAATGAAAACAGTGATAAAACTATACAGGATATAATTGAAGACTCCTGCGTCAAACGATTTGAATACACACTTGAGACTTCGTGGAAGCTGATGAAAAGAATTTTGAAAAAAATTTACGGGAAAAATGAGCAGGAGCTGACTATAAATAACATTTTCAGATTTATGAAAGGGTACGGTTTTATAACAAACTGGGAAAACTGGAAAAACTATTACGCCGGAAGAAATGATACCTCACATGAATACAATCTGGAAAAATCCCGTGAATTACTAAAAATCATCCCTGATTTTATAACAGACACCGAATTTTTTATTAATAAGCTGAAAAAGGATATATAATGCTGAAAGGTGTCACCGAAAAAGAACTTGAAATAATTAAAAATATTATTAAGATTTACCCGTATAGATTTTACGCATACGGTTCCAGAGTCCGCGGCGATTTTACAACCCTTTCGGATCTGGATTTAGGGGTTAGGGGTAATATTGCCGCTGATGAATTACGTGAACTCAGGGAAAAATTTGATGAAAGTCTTTTGCCATTTGTCGTTAATATAACTCTTTTAGACGAAATAGACAAAAATTTTTATAATCTTATTAAAGATGATTTAACGGAGCTGCCATGCGACTGTTAATACGATACAGCGGAAAACAAGTTTAGCAAAACATATCCGTATAAAGTACGGTAAAAATATTCTTTCTATATCATTAATAAACTTATTCACTTTAAATCTAGGCAGGGATTAACTGATAACCGTAACCTATTTGCAATGCTTCCAAATTTTTAGGTAAAAGATGTTTCCGATGCGGAGGAAGAACCGTATCGAGGGCATGACTCAATGCCTCAACAGATATCAATCCGCTGACTTTGGACAAAAATCCGAGCGACATAATATTTGCCATTCTGATATCACCCAAATTATCTGCCAGTTTTGAAATCGGAGCAAAAAGATAATTGATATCAGCTCTGCTTTTTATCTCTTTAACGAGAGTGGAATTGGCTATCATCCAACCGCCTTTTTTAATTTTCGGTAAGAATTTATCAAAAGATAACTGGTTTAATGCAATGACAAAATCCGTATCTTTTTTACAAACTGCACTTACGGCTTCATCGCCCATTACTACTTCGCAGTTAACGGTTCCGCCGCGCATCTCTGCTCCATAGCTCGGGTACCACGTTACGCATTTTTCCATAAGCATAAATGCATTTGCTAAAACTTCACCCGCGAGCAATACGCCCTGTCCGCCAAATCCTGCAATGATAAAATTCTTTTCCATGTGTCTTATTTCCCTTAGTTGTTTTGTGTAATATCTTTGTATACGCCCGGTTTAAAAACTTCCATCATCTGAGTTCTTACTCTTTCATGAGATTGTTCCGGTGTCATTTTCCAGTTGGTAGGGCATGTAGCAAGGATTTCCACAAACCCGAATCCAAGTCCGTCCATTTGTACCTGAAAAGCTTTTTTAATTGCCTGTTTCGCTTTTCTGATATTGGCAACGGTATCAAGAGAAACTCTTGCGCTGTATGCTGTTCCGTCACACAATGCGACATGTTCGGCTATTTTTATAGGATAACCGTAATATGCAACATTTCTGCCGTCTACCGAAGTTGTTGTTTTTTGGCCCAAAAGAGTTGTAGGACCTAATTGACCGCCGGTCATACCATATGTTGTATTGTTTATACAGATTGTTGTAACTTTCTCACCACGCAAAGCTGCATGCAAGCTTTCTGCTAAACCGATTGATGCAAAATCACCATCACCCTGATATGTAAATACAAATTTGTCAGGTCTGGCCCTCTTTACACCTGTTGCTGCAGCCAAAGCACGGCCGTGAGGAGCTTCTATACAATCCACGTCCAAAAAATCATACAAACAAACAGAACAGCCTATTGATGCTACTGAAATTGTTTTCTCACGTAAACCAAATTCGTCAAGAAGCTCTGCTACAAGTCTTATCGCAACACCATGGTCACAACCCGGACAGAATGAGTATTGTGAATCTTTCTTTATGGATTCCGGAACTTTAAAAACTTGAACAGCCATATCTACACCATTAACCTTTCTGCCTCATTCATAACATCCTCAACGTGAAGCATTGCACCGACAGGTTTGCCTAAAAACTCAACCGGCACGGCTCCGTTTACTGCAAGTCTTACATCTCTGACCATTTGCCCCATATTAATTTCAGTTACGAGGAATTTCTTAGTGCTTTTAGCAAGTTCCGCAATCCTCTTTGAAGGGAATGGATACAGGCTGATTGGTCTGAACGCGCCGACTTTTAAACCTTTTTTACGGCATTCTTTTACCGCTGATTTTACAACTCTCGACATACTGCCGAAACTTACAATTATCAAATCGGCATCTTCAGTCATATATTCTTCAAAATCAACTTCATTTTCTTCTATTTTTTTATATTTTTCAAATAAATGCTCAATATGAATACATTGACCTTCTTCTGTCGGGCCGTAAGAACGAATTTTTCTTGAAGGTCTTCCTTTTGCACCGGTTAAAGCCCATGAAGAATTATCAACTTCAGGATACGGATATTTTCCGAACTCAACAGGCTCCATCATTTGTGCAAGCAAACCGTCAGCAAGAAGAACCGTCGGATTTTTATATTTATGGGCCAGATAAAAAGCCTTGTATGTTAAATCAACACATTCCTGCACTGAAGCCGGAGCAAGAACTATAAGTTTATAGTCGCCGTCACCGCCGCCTATAGTTGCCTGATTATAATCACCCTGCGACGGATAAATGTTGCCCAAACCAGGACCGCCCCTCATTACACTGATTAATACTATCGGTAATTCATCGGATGCAGCATAAGAAAGTCCTTCCTGCATCAATGCAACCGCACAAGATGAAGATGAAGTCATAGCCTTCGCACCGGTTGAACATGCTCCCAGCACCATATTTATTGCAGCGACTTCGCTTTCCGCTGAGACATAGCCCCGACCCAAATCCTGCATGTGTTTACTCATGAATTCACCTATTTCACTCTGAGGAGTAATAGGGTAACCGAAATAGCATTCACAGCCTGCATTAATTGCAGCCTGAGCAATAGCGTAATTCCCTTTTGTAAGAACTTTTTTATTTTCAGCAAGACATCCAGCCATATTTTTCACCTATCCTTTATAAACTTCAGTTATCGCCATATCAGGACACCTTGTCGCACACATGGCACAGCCAAGACAAACATGCTCAGGGTCATTAAATTCTACAACATGTGCACCTAACTTATTAACTTTGTCACTAACTTTGATAAGTTTTTTAGGGCATTCGTTTATACACAAATAACAAGCCTTACACTTTGTTTCATCTATTACAATATGACTCATTATCACCTCATATTTCACTAGTATGATTTTAATTATATCACTTAAAACAAAAAAAGTTAAATATATGTTTACAATTGTAATAATAGCACTAAAAATATTGCCCTTTTCATTATTGTTCTGTTAGAATATTTATCAGGGATGTATATTATTTTATAGAAAGTGGATATGTAAATGTCACAGAGAGTAGAAGATATCAACGATTTAGTACAACTCATCAATGATGAAAAAAAAGAAATTATTAATAAAGTAAATGAACTCAATCAAAGTGCCGAAATAAGCGAAATTTTAAATATTGCACTGCCTCAGATAGAAATTCTTATCAACAATAACGGAGGCAAAACATTACAGCAAATTTCTGATGTGAATGATTCACTAAAAATGTTGATATCTCGTCAGGAAAATTTGTCTACCTCGGAAGAAGTTGACGAAATTTTCTCTTCATTAAAAACTGACGTAAACAATTTTCACGATGAACTATTAAACCAGCACAGATTTTTAGAGTCAGTTAGCGAAAAATTAAGCAAGATTTTTGACGACAAATCAGATCGTGATGAAATTATTAAAAATATTTTAACAATAAAGGCTGATGTAGAAACTTTTAACCGTTCACTTGAAGCCTCTGTAATAGAAATTAATTCCAATCTGCAAAACATTTTAAAACATATCCTTACAATGGATACAACAGAACAAAATGACATCATAAAAAGAGAATTGGAAAATATTTTTCTTACGACAAACGGAATTTTATCAACACTTGAAATTTCGGACAAAAAGAATGAGGAAGTCTACAATGTCATTTCTTCAGTTGAAACAAAAATTGATGAGTTAATAGCCAAAGAACCTGTTTCTACAATAAAAGCTATTAATGATCTGCAAACTGCCATTGACGAAAAATTTGCAAAAACCTCTGCCGATATTTCGGAAACAGGTATCAATTTTGAGACTATTGCAAAAACGAATTTGGGACAAATTCTTTCTGATATCGGAAAATCATCAGCAAAAATTGAAGCACTGAACGAAACTATACGTGACGATTTTGCCAAAAATCTTGAAGCAATAAAACATCTTGTCGAAAACATATCTATAGATACTCCTGCAGTTAATCCGGAAAATACCGCACTGTCAGGTAAACTGGATGCAATACATAAAGCTGTAAGCAGTTTAAATATCCCTGAATCAAGCAATCTGGAATTAAATATCGAACAACAGGCTGCCGTTCTGAAAAGTTCTCTTGAGTCCATAAAAGATACGCTTCATTCAATGCAAAATAATAATGATGCAAACAATGCAGTAACAGAAAAACTTGTTTCGCTGGAAACAGCTATCTCTGAGGGGATAAAACAATACGATGACAATATAATTTCACTTAACAACAAAATAAACGAATATATATCTTCAATATTAAAATTAGGTGAAATTACAGATTCAAAACTGGATGATTCAGTGACCGGTCTCACCGAACTTAAATTTGAAATCAAAGGCATCGTTGAAACTATTAACGATATAAGTTCAAAAACAAATAATAAAGTAGATAATGCTATCGACTCATTTAAATTGATTGATGAAACCCTGCGAGAAAAACTCGAAGACATTACAAACACCATAAGAATAAATGAAGATAGTACCGTCAATCATTTTGAAAATATAAACAATAACGTAAACTCTAATTTCGAAACCGTAAATGAAAAATTGGACAGTTTTTCTTCCTCAATGGATGAAAAATTAAATCAGGTCACGGAAACCATTACCCAAACATCGGCCGGTATTACCTCAGCCCTGTCAAATGCTGATACAGAAGCCGTTAATAAATTTAATCTTCTCTATGACAATCTTAATAACGTAAATGATACAATCCGTCAAACATCAGAAAATGTACACCTGACTCTTGGCAATACGGAAAACGCAATTCACGAACAATTTTCTTTAGTAAATGAAAAAATCAGCAGCAGCAATACCCAAATTAATGAAGAACTTGAAAAAGTTTCTTCAAACATAGGCGAAACTCTCACCAAAGTAAATGAAAATGTTAATTTGAGCGGTCTGCAGATTAATGAAAAGCTAGACAATGTTTCATCAATGCTTGAAATAAAAATGTCCAATATAGGTGAAGCATTTAACCAAACCTCAGACGGTATTAATACAGTTCTGACCACAACGGAAAATACCATTCAAGATAAAGTAAATATTGTAAATGAAACCATTCTGACTAACAGTAATTCTATTAAGGAAAAGGTTGACAACTCAACAGCTATTCTTTCCGAAAAAATTAAAGAACAAATAGAACTTGTTAATGATACATTATCAGGCCTGCCTAAAGATATCAATACAGCAGGAGTTAATATTCAAAATACCCTGAATGAAGTAAATGAAAATGTAAAATTAAATAATTCCGATTTAAGCAAAAAAATCGAAAATATAAACACATCTATTGCAGATAATTTCAATAATATAAATCTGTCAATAGATACAACTTCATACAATATAGATACAAAACTTGCTGAAATAAATTCTGTAATGACTGATTATCTCAAATCCGTGGATGAATCATTAAGTTCAAATACCGCAAGTATGACAAGCGTTTCAGAAAATGTCAGCAGCTCTCTTCAAAACGGTCTCAACAGCATCAATGATGAATTGAAAACAAACAATCTGACAATAAATGAAAAACTTGAAAATGTAAATACGACTTTGACTAAACAGTTAGACTCCATGCAAGAGGTGCTGACTGAACATACGGAAAAATTTAACACAAAAGTTGACGTGCTGACCGGCGGACTTTTGGAACAACTTAATAATACCAGTCAGGTTCTCGGTACAAATTCAAATAACATCAATGCAACTGTAGAAGATTTGAGCCACTCAATGAAAGATTGCATGGATAACATAACCGAAACATTCAATGCAAGTTCTCAAAATATAAACAATAAAGTTGATGATATTGATACCAATTTGAAAGTACGTCTGGATGAGGTTAATACCGTTCTTACGGGGAATCTGACAGAAATAAACAGTATTCTTGGAAATCTGAACTCATCTGTCGAAGGCAAACTTGATGAAATTAATTCAAACGTAAAACTTGACGTAAATGCCGTAAAAGACTGCTTTGATTCAGCTCTGTCAGCACTTGATATGGTACGAAGCGATATCATTGAAAAGACCGAAGACAATAATGATGCATTAACAGAACTGATTAACAATGCAATAAAAGATATTCAAACAAGTTCTAATTCAATTTCGTCAGAAGAGTTGGAAGAAAAATTTTCTAATCTGCGAGAACACATTCTTGCAGTAATTCTTGAACTGCAGTCCCGTCAGGAAGAACTTATCGGTATAAGCAAACTAAATGATGAACGTAATGTTCAAGCACTCGATGAGATTACTGAAAGTATAAAAAATGTTGAAGCAAATATCCAAAATAAATCTACAGAAAACAAAAAAATTCTGGAAGAAAAATTAACGGAATTAAAATCAGATGTCGCAACAATCCAACAAATGATAACAGACGACGGCACCGGTTTGAATGAAAAAATCTTTAACAAATTATACACCGTAGAAAACATAATTACGGAAGCGTCAGAAAAATATGAAGAAAAAATAACCGCTTTAAATGACAGTCTTTCAAGTTATATTAACGACATTCAAAAAAATGCCGAAGATACAGAAATTAAACTAGGGAATTCTGTATCAGAAATTTCTGAACTCAAAGATGAGTTGCAAAAAATTGCAGAAGATATCAATTCCATTGACAACAGTCAGGATGTAAAATTCTACGAACTTACGGAAAATATTAATTCAAAAATCGGAGATATCGTAGATAACATCTCCGGAATAAAAGATATTGTCGAACTTGGTCTGAAAGATGATATAAAACAAAATTTGGCGGCTCTTGATGCAAAATTTGACAACCTGTTTAACGGGTTAAAAATTCTGAAGAATTTAAACCTCGGCGGACAATTTAACATTCCTGATTTTGAAGAAAGATTGAACACCATAAAACAGGAAGTTAATCTTGTAAATACCGATATAATAGAAACAATTGATACGAAAACCTCCGCAATAATAGAAAATTTTATGCCTGTAAGAGATGCCGTATCACAAATTTTGGATTTTGACTTTAATAAAATAATAACAGAAGTAAAAACTCAGGTAGAATTATCATATCTTAATTTGAATTCAGATTTGAATAATAACCTGACAACAAGTCAGGAAGCTATAACAAAAATGGAAGCAGTATTCCATGAAGTAGCTAAAAAAATTACTGCCATAGATGATCAGGTTACTGAATTTTCAAAAAATAATCTGGAAATTTTGAATCTGACTATCGAAAATATCAATAAAGTTGTAGAAAAAAATCTTGATGAAACTTCTGCACTTTCTGCTGAATGGCGCACCGGAATTTCTGAAATTGAAGAAAAACTGGCAGTGATAAACTCTGAAAATGAACAAGCACTAAAAAAATATCTAGTTGCATTAAAACACGATTTACAACAGCATATAAATACAAATTTTAATGATCTCAAAGCTTTAATTCCTATAGCCGCTGATAATCAAGATGCCCTTGATTCTATTGATATTTTACAGAATGAACTCACTGTTAAAATGGAAACTATGGAATCAGCTATTCTTGAAAGATTAGCCGATTCAAATAATCAGCCGCAAACCGAAAATATCCAAAAAATTTCAACTGATTTGAAAGCTTTTGTGGATAAAGTACTGATAAATTTTGCTAAACACATTGAAAATGCCGTAACACAAAATAATCTAAAAGCTGAAGATATTGAAAAATTAACAGTCCAAATCACACAAGAATGGGATGCCAATATCTCAGAAAAGATAAAATCGTTAAACAATGAAATGTCTGTTCATTTTGACGAGCTGCTGAATAAAGATGAAAAAATTCAGGAAACTCTGCAAGCACTTCATGATAAAGTTGATATACTGGCATTATCCGATAATTCAGGAGAAGATATACTTTTTGAAATTGAAGATATCAAAAATATTCTTACAAAAGTAAGCGATAAGAGTGAATTCAATGATTTGCTGAATAAAATCAATAGTATTGAAAGCAGTCTTGGAAACAGTATTGAAGAAAATACCGCAAAAAATACAAATGATATAAAAGAATCTGTTATGTCAGCAATAATAGCAGTATTTGATCAGATTTCATTTGTAGAAGAAACAGAAGACATTAAAGATTTTGTAGAAGAAAAAACAGATGAAATTAATCAAAATCTTCTGGAAGTACGCAATCAGTTAAAACAAATCGGTGTCGGAGATTTTCAAGATTACTCATACACTCTTCAAGATGTTGAATCAGATATTGCAAAACTTCGTATGGTATTGAATGAAATGTCTCAAACATCATCAAGTGATGATGTAATGGAAATTCTTTATAACATACGCAGGATTTCAAATTCTATTGACGGACTGCAGGCAAGCCTCACAACAGATCAGATTTATGAATTAAAAAATGATGTCGAACGCCTGAATGAAGATATAGTAAGCATAAGTACACGTACTAACAAACTGCTTCTGACATCAGACGATTCTTATAAAGCATTAAATAACGGGCTTGATGAATTCAGCAAAGTCATTCTTAAACTGGAAGAACGTATTAACATTCTGGATAATACAAAAAATTCGGAAAGAATTGAAAAGAAACTTGATAACGTAAACGCAATGGTATCGGTCATTGCAAATTCGGGCAAGGTAATGAATCAGGTAATGATGTACCTTGGCGAGTGGATAGATACAACAAGCGAAAATATAGGTGCGATTTCCGAAAAAACAGCAGAAATTGACGAAATCAAAGAAATAATAACCGACTTACGCGACGCAATGCCGTCAAAAGCATCTATATTGAAAGCACTGGAAAACCGTTTTGAAGAGCAGCAGCAACGACTTGACAGATTAGAAATGAAATTTGACCGCGCACTGGCACTGCTTGAAGACAGAGAAGACGCAAGGTTGAATAAGAAATTCGAAAGAATTGAAAAACAAATGACAAAACTAAGTATGAATATCGAAAAGCTGGCTTCTTATGTTGACGAATAACAAACTTATTAACGAATTAAAGAAAAAATTGACCCCTGATAATGTGCTTGTAACAATAGAGGAACGGTATGCCTATGCACAGGATGCGACAAACATGCGCAGCCTTGACAACTTACCGGATGCGGTAGTATTTGTCAACACAATAGAAGAAATTCAAAAAGTTCTTCAAACCGCAAACAAATACAAAATACCTGTAATCTGCCGCGGAGCAGGAACAAACGTGGTTGGAGCATGCAAAACAGACCACGGCGGAATTGTTTTGAATTTTTCAAAGATGAACAAAATCCTTGAAATTAATCCTGAAAATATGACCGCACGCGTACAACCAGGAGTTGTAGTAGGGGATTTACAGAAAGAAGCTGAGAAATTCGGTCTTTACTATCCGCCTGACCCGTCAAATCTTGCTGTATCTACAATCGGCGGAAGCATTGCACAATCATCAGGAGGAGCAAGAACTTTCAAATACGGCTCAACTAAAGATTACGTGATAGATTTGCTTGTAGTTATGGCAAACGGAGAAGTTCTGAGAACAGGTGCAAATACAATTAAAAACGCAACAGGATATAATTTAGGGAGTCTTTTTGTAGGCTCGGAAGGCACTCTTGGAATTGTTGCGGAAGCCACATTGAAATTAATCCCGAAACCTGAATGCAGAAAAGTCATTATGGCATATTTTGATACCATTGAAGATGCCGTAACAGCAGTAAATTCCGTCATAGAACAGCGTATTTATCCGACTACTCTTGATTTTATGGATAAAAATGCGATTCAAACCATTGAAAAATTCTATCCGTCAGGACTTCTCACAGATAAAGATGCAGCTTTAATCATAGAAGTTGACGGTTTTGCCTGCGCAATAGATTATCAAAAAGATATAGTTGTATCTATTTTAAATAAATGCGGAGCAAGTGCAATTCAATATTCAAACAATGAGGAAGAATACAACAGAATCTGGACAGCACGTCGTTCATCAATGGGTTCATGCGCAAAATTAAAACCAAATGTAACCACAGATGACATGGTCGTTCCGCGTTCAAAATTAGCCGAACTTGTGCGCGGGACAAGAAATATTTGTGAAAAATACGGGCTTACGGTATGTATGGTTGGCCATGTCGGGGACGGAAGCATTCACCCACAAATACCTATAGATTACCGCGATGAAGATGAATACCACCGTTATAAAAAAGCGAAATCGGAAATGTATGATTTGACTGCAAAACTCGGCGGAATTCTCTCAGGCGAACACGGCATAGGTTCTGAAAAACGACCTTATATTTCAAAAGTTGTTAATTCAACCGCACTTGATTATATGCGAAAAATAAAGAAAACCTTTGACCCGAATAATATTCTGAATCCGTATAAAATTTTCTAAAAGGTAAAAATGGAAGAAAAAACGCTTGTAAAATATTTCAGAAGTCTTGGCTTAACGGTCAATCGTTCGACCAAAGCACGCGGACATCAGGGATTTTATCTGAAAAACAGAATTGATGTCTCCAGAAATACGCCTCCGCACAGGGTTGTGCCGACACTGCTGCACGAATTTGCGCACTACGTACACGCACAAATAGAACCGGATATGCCAAAAACAGGAGGAACATTTACGGCACTGTTCAAAGAAGAAAACAAAATTTTTACGGAGGAATTAATAAAAGTAACGAATTTTGTAGACGAAACTTCGCTTCTTGTTCAGCTTTATGAACATAAAGACCGTTTGAAAAACAGAATTAAAGAACTGGAAAAAATAATAAAATCTGATTACCCGCAATTTATGCGCTCAAAAAGTTTCAAAGAATTTGATAAATATATAAAAAAATCAAAAGCTCGCTACCTGTTAAAATATGACAGGATAAAACTTATAGAACGCGGCTTTTTCAAAAAGACTACCACAATTTACACAATAGACCGCATAGAAGAGGATTTTCCCGACATGCCAAAAGCCTTTGCAGCATATATAAGGCTTCGCTCGGCACAAAAACGCCAATCCAAAGTTAGCGCCAAAATTTCACGATACAAAAAATATTACGAAAAACCTGCCGAACTTTTTGCCCGCCTTGTAGAGGGAATTTATATAGACAGGGAATGGACAGAAGCACTTGCGCCGTATACATGTGAACGGTTCTACTCGTTATTAAAAAGCGGCTATTACAGAGAGCTTTCCGACGTTATATATGCTTAAACTCTGCCGTACATATCTTCATATCTGATGATATCATCTTCATCAAGGACATCACCTTTTTGCACCTCAATAATTTCCAAATCATCTTCAAACGGATTTTGAAGAGAGTGAATAGATTTTACAGGGATATCAATACTGTGTCCCGGAGATAAAATCAAATCATTACCTTCAAGGACAACTTTAGCCATACCGGTGAGGACAACCCAGTGTTCACTTCTGAAATTGTGGGATTGAACTGACAATTTTTGCCCCGGATTTACGTGTATAATTTTTGTTTGAAATCCTTTGCCCTGAGCGATTACCGTATAAAAACCCCACGGTCTGTAAACTGTTTTATGGACAAGGAAGGTATTATCATTTTGTTTTTTAAGGGTTTCAAAAATATGTTTAACATCCTGAGTTTTATCTTTTCTGCAGGCAAGAATAGCGTCTTCGGTTTCAACGATAACTGTATCTTCAAGCCCGATAGATGCGACAAGCTTTGAGGAAGAATAAACAAAAGAATTTTTAGAACCTTTATCAAGAACATGCCCGATAAGCACATTGCCGTTTTCATCCTTAGGGCTGACGTCGTAAATAGACTGCCAAGAACCTAAATCATTCCAATCGCTTTCCAGTTTAACCAGTGCGATTTTGTCGGATTTTTCCATAACCGCATAGTCAATAGAGATGCTCGGCATTTTATCAAATTCTGTGAACGGAATGTTATCTGTGCTGGTAAAGTCAAAATTTTCGGAAATTTTGGCAATTTGCGGCTCTAATTTTCTTATTTCATGGAGCATAACCGAGGCTTTAAACATAAATATACCGCTGTTCCAATAATAAGAACCGTCAGCGATGTATTTTTTAGCAGTTTCGTAATCCGGTTTTTCTACAAATTTGTTTACCATAAAACCTGTTTCAAGAGCATCGGAAACATTTATATAACCGTAACCTGTTTCCGGATAAGAAGGTTCAATACCGAAAGTAACGATATAACCTTCTTTTGCAAGTTTTACGCCTTTTTCAACTGTATCTGCAAATTTCGCATTATTTTCAATCAAATGATCGGACGGCACAACGATGATAATTTCGTCATCACCGAACTTTTGCGCAATATATTTTGTAGCAAGAGCAATTGCTGGTGCTGTATTTTTGGAGACAGGTTCTGTAAGTATAACAGGATTATCAAGAAAATTATTCAACTGCATTCGGACATTAGACGCGTGTTTTGTATTTGTAATACTTAAAATATTATGTTTATCCATACAATATTCAAGTCTTTCAAATGTAGACTGCAAAAGACTTTTATCAGAATTCAAATTCAATAACTGTTTTGGATACAACTCTCTTGATAGAGGCCACAATCTGCTTCCTGAACCGCCGGCCAGTATAATCCCGAACATACTTTCTCCTTATTCCTAACTATAACTTACAAATATTATATAATAAACTTTTATTTAGTGCAGTATTTTTACATTCTTTATAAAAAAAACAGATAATTAAATATTTTTTACGTCATTCTTAAGCTTCAAAATATACTCCATATCGGATGCAATTCTGCTTTTATAATCAACAGCGTTTTGCAGATAAATATGCGCGGAATTTTTTATAACCTCTTCAAACGCTTTTTGTTCTATATCTTTTTCCGTAAACAAATGGTATTCACCGCTTGAGAGGTGTTTTTTGCCGAATTTTTCCGCAAGGAAATCCAGAGTCTTATTTGTGTAAAAGCTTATATGCTGGCCTGCAGACGGCGAAAGATACCACCAGTTAGGTTTTACGGGCAGCGGCATGGTATTCTGGGTGAATAAAATATCAGATGAAATCTCAAACATTTTCTCCAATTCCTCAACAGGCTTTTCAAGATGTTCAAAAAGTTCAAAAGCAGTAATAAGGTCTATTTTATCTCCGCTTTTGTATTCAAATCCGCGTGCAAAAAGGTTTGGAGAAAACTTATCTTCCCATACAAAATCAAAGCCTACATCACGCATCAGTCTTACAAAAACACCGTAGCCGCCTGCGTAATCAAGAAATTTTTTATCAATATCAAAAAAACAGGAAAGAACAGATGCAGCAGCAACTCTGTTATTTAAATTTCGCTGTAAAACACCGGTGTCTTCGGCTGCAATCGGTTCTTTATAAGCTTCTTTCAGCCAGTACGGTTCTTCTGTTTGCAGGTGCTCGCAATTCGGGCAGAAATAGTACTTAACCTTATATTTACCGAGAATAAGGCCTTCAAACTTTTCTTCACATTCACATCTGCAAACTTTGCATTCCATATTTTTAATTAAAGCATATTTTTACGAATATGTCATTAAATTTCGACATTAAAAAAGTTTTTGCATTCTTTTTTAGCACTTGGCAAATCATCAGAAGCATGCAGAAGATTAAATCTCTTCTCGCCCGGGGCAAATTCCTGTCTTATTTCTTTTTTCAAACTGCTTACCGCAGAAATGGCATCCTCGCCGCCGATAATCATAGCCTTAACCTTACCGGAGACAAGGAAATTTATCCAGTCTTTGAAGAATGGCTTTTCTTTATACTGGCTGTAATTTCCTTCGAGTTTTGCCCTCGGAGCGATGCCTTCCCATTGAGTTAAAACCTTCAGTCCTTTTGAATCTATCCTTTTCATAATAGTGTCACTGACATTACGCTGAAAAGAATCAGGTTTCAGCATGACGAAAGTTTTTTCATATGCGGTAAATGATTGTGGATAATTATAATGCGGGGTAAAATGTATATTTGTCTTATTTATCATAATTAATTTTCTGTGGGGTTTCATCATAGCTCAAAAAAAATTTGCAGTCAAGATGTTAAAATGATAAAATTTATTTATGATAAAAAAAGGCTACATAAAAAATATTTCCGTAAAATATTCCGAAATGGACTGTCAGCTTGGATTAAAGCCCTCGGCGCTTTTAAATTTTTTACAGGACTTGGCCAGCGACAATGCTGAAAATTTAGGATTTGGATACAGTTTTATTACGAAAAAAAACTTAATGTGGTTTTTATTAAAATACCGTATGGAATTTACTGACTATCCTGTATCGGTATATGATTTAATGTTAAAAACAGAGCCGCGCGGATATGCAAAACTGTTTGCTTACCGTGATTTTGAATTATACTCCGGAGAAAAACTTCTCGGACGGACAGCGAGTCTCTGGTCACTTGTAGATATGAATACAAAATCACTTGCCAACATCGGAAACGTTCTCAAAAATCCCAACATGCCGCAGCATGAAAAGCGTAATAACGATTTGATTTTTGAAAAAATTCCGCAGATAGAAAAGATTGATGCCCAAAAAACTTTTGAAATCCGCTATGAAGATATTGACGTGAACCTCCATGTAAACAACAGCAATTATATAATCTGGGCGCTTGAGCCTTTAGACTTTGAATTCCGCATAAGCCATAAAATTAAAACTCTTGATATAGTATTCAAAAAAGAAATTCAATACGGCAATACAATCCTGAGTGAAGTAGAATTTAAAACTCCGACACGGACTGTACATGCCGTAAAAAATGCCCGAACAGGCGAAGATTTGTGTCATGTACAGATTGAATGGCT
>CALUVN010000038.1 GCA_944324235.1 Candidatus Gastranaerophilales bacterium | reverse complement strand
AAATTTAAAATTTTGAAAAATTTTTCAACACTGTCCTGTCCCAAAATTCCTGAACTGTCCCAAAATTCCTGAACTGTGTCTAAATTCCCGCCATTTAAGGTTTTGAGACACTGTCTTGTTTTAGACATTGACGGACAGTAATCGGACTTTTTTGCCAGTTCAGGAATTTCATTTTTAGCGATTTCCGACTAAAAAAATCAAGATATATTTGAAACACACCCCTATTAGTTCAAAAAAATCAAATTCCTGCAATGTCTGTTCAATGATACAGAAAGAGGGTTGTAATCCTTTTGCCCGAAATAATCACACCATCTGTGCCGAGTAGAAAAAGAGTAAAAAGAGTATTTATGGTACACATGGTTTGATTATTTCCTACCCCTAAAATCCGCTACACAAGCCGATTGCCCGAAATAATCGCACCATCTGTCATACGCAAAACACTCACTTTATTACAGGCATACCTGCCCAACGATATTTACATATATAAAAGAGAGTTTCAAGGTGTTTGAAACTCTCTTTTGATAAATGGTTGCGGGGGCTGGATTTGAACCAACGACCTTCGGGTTATGAGCCCGACGAGCTACCAGGCTGCTCCACCCCGCGTTATTTACTTGTAATTTTGGGTTAGTTTTTATTTCCCATGCCATTATTAAACGCTGAAAATCAAAAATCAAGTACTTAACGTCATTATATCTTTTTTATCGCTCCCCAGGCTTTTATTGTGCCTTTTTCATATTTTATCAAATAATAATTTCCCTTTGAATTATATTCAATACTGGCATCCATGTTGGGAATATCTTCATCCGGAGGCATACCTGCTTTTGCTCGTTTTTTATTTGTTTTTTTGCGCTCTTTTTCCAGTTTTTTTTGACGCTGTTTGTATTCGTATGTCCGTTGTTCATCCAGTGTTGTTTTGTCTTCCTCTATTTTGAATACAGGGATAATTGCCATGGGCTGCTTTGATTGCATTATTATTAAAAAATCCATGCTGTCTGATAACGCAAGTTCATAATGTCCGGGCGGAATAATATCTCCCCGTCCGTCTTCTATAGGGTCTACAATAATTAATGTCGGGTATTCGGATTCTTTTAGTGAATATCTGTAAATAGAATCAGTACCGTGTACAACTCCTGATGTCTCTTGCGGCTGAGGCGGGTAAGGACGAATTTCTTTATGCATCAAAACATTATTAACAAACCAGCCTTCTAACATTTCAACCCCTTCAATAAAGATTTTATTATATTATACATTGTTTTGAAATCTTTGTCTAAGGCGTGTTCTGTTCCGACAAAAATTAACGACATAAACTCCTGCGAATTTCCCAGCTCATTTTCTTTTAAAAGCAGTCTATAGCTTTCACGCATAAGTCGTTTTAGTCGATTTCTTTTTACAGCGCGTTTGTGAGTTTTTTTGCTTACAACAAAACCAACTTTCGTCGGTGTTTCCGTTTTCTTTTTAATCCCTGCAAACAAAGTTACTCCGCCCTTATGGGTGGAGTTTTTAACTTTATATGTTGCCGTAAATGCGGACCTTTTTTTTAAACGATATTGTTTTGGTAACATCCGATTTACCTTAAATTTTACAGCGTCGGATTACCCATCCGCATCGGGACTAAGCACGTTTTTTAGCTGTGATAGCAAGTTTATGACGGCCTTTAGCACGGCGTCTGTTTAATACTTCTCTTCCGCCAGGAGTAGCCATTCTTGCTCTAAATCCGCTAACGTGTTGTCTTTTAATCTTTGTTCCTTCTAGTGTACGTCTCATATTTTAATTCCCTTTTAATTATTTTTATCGTATGCTTTTTATGTTAAAATAAAAAAAAATATTAGTCAACACAAAAAGAGAGGCAGGTTACGGAATATGAACAAAAATAAATCTTTAAAGGTTGGATTTATAGGATGCGGCAAAATGGCCGGTGCTATTATAAAGGGTGTTATCAGTTCAGAATTTTTGCCTGCATCAAATATAAAAGGTTCGGAAGTCAACTGTGAAATTGCAGAGCTGGCCTCTTCTCGGTTAGGAATAGATGTAATCACTGATAACAGGCTGCTTGCATTGGATTCTGATGTTATTTTTATAGCTACAAAACCGAATTATGTTTCTCAGGTTCTGGAAGAAATCAAGTCGGAGCTTACTCCTGAAAAATTGGTTGTTTCAATTGCTGCAGGAGTTAGCACAAAGAAAATTGAGGCAGTAATAGGACGAAATCGTGTAATCAGAGTTATGCCGAATACTCCTGCCCTTGTTTTGGAAGGAATGAGCGGGGTCTGCCGCGGTGCTTATGCTTTTGAAGAGGATGCGGAACTTGTTATGGAATTGCTGTCCAGCATTGGTAAATGTATTGAAGTTGAAGAGTCTCAAATTGATATTGTAACTGCAATTTCAGGCTCGGGGCCGGCATTTTTCTATAAAGTTATTGAAGATATGGCGCGCGCAGGTGAAAAGTTAGGTTTGGATTATGACAAATCATTGCTGCTTGCAACACAGACTGCTGCTGGTTCTGCAAAGATGGTTATGAACAGAGGTGAAATTCCTGTGCAAACTTTGATAGATAATGTTGCAACAAAGGGCGGCTGTACATTCGTAGGAATTACTGTTATGAACGAAGAAAATTCGGATAAACTTTTCTATGACGTAATACAACAAACAGCTAAAAAAGCGGGAGAGCTTGGTTAGTTCTTTCTATTGTTCGGATTCTGTAAAATATTTTTCAATACCGTCTGCGATAGATTTGGCGCATTGTTTTTGAAATTCTGTGTTAATAAGTTTTGCGTTATCTTCAGGGTTAATCATGTAAGCAACTTCTATCAAAATACTAAGAGCATTAGTATTTCTGACAAGGGCTAGACTTCCCTGACGGACTTTATCATCACTTGTGCCGACCTGTGTTGTAACTTCTGCTAATATTTTGTCTGCAAGCGGTTTTGCCTGATTGTAATAGTAAAATATACTTGTACCGCTGTGTTTGTTCGGATCTGCTCCATCCGGCAGGGCGTTTGCGTGAATACTTATCAACAGTTCCGAATCTTTTCCGTTTGCATATTCGACACGTTCCTTCAGACCTAAATTGTTGTCAATTCGTCTTGTCATATATACAACCGCACCTCTGGCTTGCAGTTCTTGTTCCAGATATTGTGAAATTGCAAGGTTGATGTCTTTTTCTTTATGTCCGCAGCATCCTATTGTACCGATTTCTGTACCTCCGTGACCTGCATCTATTGTAATAACTCTTCCTTTTAGCGGTTTATTATTATCAATTTTCGGGTATTTTCTTATTTTTAAAATAAAATTATTGCCGTCGTAATTCCCCTGATAGCCGAAAAGTTTGCCTTGTATCGGGAATGTAAACACGTAAGTATTATCAGGATAATCTTTTACATTATAAAATTTCAGAGTAAACAGCGGCCCTTCACTCATCACATAAGGCGTTTTTTGGTCCAGATTAAATGTGAAGATATAATACTTATCATCTTCGGTGAAAGTTCTGCCTGATACGGTGGCAGGAGAATTCAGGTAGCCTTCAAAAGCTTTTACGTTAGTTTTTGCAATCCAGGCTTTTTCGTTATCGTTCAGGACAACTCTGTAGAAGTTGCTTTTTTCACCGTCTATCAAAAGCGGAACATCTTTTTCAAAATGAGAAAGCCTGTTAATTCCTGAATCAATAGGCGTTCCGCGAAGTGGTGCGCCGTCGTATGCAGTATAATAATTTTTCTTTGAACTGTACTCAACAAGAGGCGGAGGAGTGTATTTCCCTGTATAAGTTTTTGAAACAGGTTTTTCAATAATATAAGTTTTAATTTCGTCTCCTGATTGGAGGACAAAAGTATTTTTACCGTCTTTAAGGTTTACAACATAAGCAAATCCGCCTGAAGGATGGACAGTTACGTTTTCGCCGTTAACGGTCAGGGGTAATGCCGCATCCGATGAGCCTATAAAAAATGTCGATGCCGAATTTATGGTTACCTGATTTTTTCTGGGGTAGACAACATCCAGAGCAAGACATTGTTGTGTTATAACACTAAATAATATTAAACCGAATATCAATTTAATCTTCATATCTAAATTATAGTCCTCATTTTTTGAAAAGAATAATTTATTAATATTTTTTAATAGAAAGTTATTTTGTGTGTTGTTATGCTAAAATTAAAAAAGGGAAGAGGTAACAGAATTTGAGAAGAAGAGATTCTGACAGCGAAATAGCAAGACGTGCCGAAAAGCGGACAAAGCGTTTTGAACAGCTTATATATTGCCTGCAAATATTTTTTATATTTTTTGCAATATCGCTTGCTGTATATTTATTTTTTATACAGGTAATAGATGTCGGCAAATACAGAATTCGTGCAAGAAAACAACGTATCAACCGCTCCTTTGTTATGCGCGGTGATATATATGACAGAACAGGCTTGAAACTTGCAACGGATAAAGTTTATTCGGATGTTTACGCTCACCCTGAAATCTATGATTCATCACCTGAAGAACTGGCTAAAACTCTTGCGCCTATTTTGAAAATTCCAAAAGATACTCTGCTGCAAAAGCTTAAACAGCCGGGACCGGTTATTACTATTAAAAAAGATATTGATAAAAATACCGCAAAAGCAATCGCAAAACTTCACCTTAGAGAAATCAGTATGGGTAAGAAAAATACCCGTGAATATCCTCAGGGTACGCTAGCCGCACATGTTCTCGGGTTCTACAATTTTGATGCAGATATAGCAAACGGAGTTGAGTACACTGCAAAAGAAAAACTCGAACACGTAGAAAATCCCGTAAGGTATCAACGTACACGCGACGGTAAGATTATTTATGATTTTTCAACAGATGCTGTTGCTACGACAATGAATCCTAAAGGTCAGGATATTACACTTACTATTGATGCTGCAATTCAGCATATATGCGAAAAAGAACTGGAAAAAATGATTACCGAAAAAGAAGCGCTGAGAGGCACGGTAATTGTTATGAACCCGAAAAACGGTGAAATTCTCGCTTATGCCGTATATCCGACTTATGACCCGAATAATTACAGAAATGCGACACCTTTGCAGATAAAAAACTGGACGCTCACGGATGTATTCCCTCCTGGCTCAACTTTCAAAACCATTACGGTTGCAAGTGCAATGGATGCAGGTAAAATTACCGAAAATACAGAAGTTCTGGATACCGGTAAAATGACTATCGGTAAGTGGGAAATTAAAAACTACGATTACAGCGTACATCCGTATCCGGGTATGATTTCTCTTGAATATTTGTTTGAGCATTCAAGCAACATCGGTTCAATTAACATTGCAAAGACTATGTCGCCGAAAGAATTTTATGATTATTTGAAAAAATTCGGTTTCGGTCAGCGTACAGGCATAGACCTCCCTGGAGAATCCGTCGGGCTTCTGCCGAATTGGCCGCGCTGGGATCAGGGGATACAGGCAACAATGGCTTACGGATACGGGACTTCGGTAACTGCAATGCAAATGATTTCGGCTGTTTCAGCTCTTGCAAATGACGGTGTTCGTGTGACTCCGCACGTTATAAAATATTCACCTGAAGAAGAAGCTATTAGAGTTCAGCGTACTCAGGTTGTGTCGCCGGAAACCGCACATACTATTACGAAACTTCTTGCCGCCGCAGTTAATAACGGAAAATCTTCAATTAAAATGGATAAATACAACGTAGCAGCAAAAACAGGTACATCTAACAAACCAAAAGAAAACGGTGCAGGTTATACCCATTTTAATTATACTTCCACAATAGGCTATCTTCCTGCATCTGATCCGCAGGTGTTGATATATGTTATGGTGGACAGCGCAAGAGTTGGTGCAATTTGGGGAAACACTGTCGCCGGTCCTGTGTTCCATGAAGTAGCCTCTCAGGTCGCACGGATTATGAACCTCAAACCTGATAAAGCAGAAGTTAAACCTGAAAAAAAGACTAATTAGGAGATATTAAACAATGAAACTTGAAGAATTAATTGAACATCTGGATTATAAAGATTTAGCAAATTTTAAAAATGTTGAGATTACAGGAATCTCATACAATTCCAAAACAACTAAAAAAGGCGACATTTTTATTTGCCTTCCGGGCGAATATGCAGACGGACACGATTTTGCTCAAAGTGCTGTGGATAACGGTGCAGCAGCTCTGCTTGTCGAAAAAATTCTGGATATAAAAATTCCTCAGGTTATGGTGTCTTCTACCCGTCATAAAATGGCTGATATTGCTGACAGATTTTATTCAAGCCCGTCAAAGGGGATTAATCTAATCGGTATTACAGGTACGAACGGCAAGACTTCAGTTACTCACCTTATTCAGAAAATAATGGAAGAAAACGGGCAAAAATGCGCTCTTATAGGAACTTTAGGTTATAAACTATCCTCTAACGGTGAATACAGAGATGCTAAACATACAACGCCTCAGGCTCCTGAACTTCAGGCTACTTTGAGAATGATTAAAGATGTTGAAAAAATTGACAATGTTGTGATGGAAGTAAGTTCTCATTCTCTGGAACAAAACAGAGTCGGCGGTTGCCGTTTTAACGGAGCTGTTTTGACCAATTTAACTCAAGACCATCTGGATTATCACATTACAATGGAAAATTATTTTGAAGCAAAGGCTCTGCTTTTCAGACATTTGGAAGAGGGTTCGTTTGCTGTTATAAATGTTGATGATGCTTATGGTGAAAGATTTTTGTCGGTTGTTCCGGAAGACGTTAGAAAGATTACATACGGCGTGAAAAAGTCTGCTGACATTATGGCTAAAGACGTGGAATTTTCATTGAACGGTGCAACTTTTACCCTTGTTACTCCTGAGGGAGAAAAGAAAGTAAATCTTCATATGAACGGAATGTTCAGCGTGTATAATGTACTGGCTTCTGTTGCCGCTGCAATGTCAATGGGAATTCATCTTGATGTTGCGGTAAGAGCGCTTGAAAGCGTCAAGGGTGTTGCAGGACGATTTGAAGTTGTTGTGAAAAAACCTCTGGTAATTGTGGATTACGCGCATACTCCTGACGGATTGGAAAATGTATTGAATTCGGCAAGAGAAATTACCCCAAAAGACGGCAGATTAATTTGTCTTTTCGGGTGCGGCGGCGACCGTGATGCTACAAAACGTCCTAAAATGGGTGCAATCGCCGAACGTATTGCCGATAGAATTGTTATTACCAGTGATAACCCGAGAAGCGAAGATCCGCAGACTATTATCACAGATATTATTGCCGGATTAAAGTCTGTAGATTCCGATAAGGTTACTGTGGAACCTGATAGAGGGAAAGCAATTCAGCTTTTAAAAACTATAGCGGCAAATAATGATGTAGTAGTGATTGCAGGTAAAGGTCATGAGGATTATCAAATTCTCAAAGACAGAACAATTCACTTTGACGACAGAGAAGAAGCCAGAAAGGTTTTTGAAGGCAGCGTAATATAAAAATTACTGCATATTGCGGAGGTAATTTTGAAAACAAAATTATTAATTGAACAGCATTTTCACGGATGTTTCGGTGTTGATTTTAATAAGGCAACAGTTGAAGACGTCCTTGCACTTTCAAAGTGCATTCTACAGTACGGAATTGGAGGAATTTCCCCGACAATCGTCACTGATACTGTTGAAAATACCCGTCGGGCTATTGAAGTAATAAAAGCTGCTGCGGAAATTCAAACCTCTGATATGGCAAAGATTTTAGGTGTGCATCTTGAGGGGATTTTTCTTAATCCCGAGAAAAAAGGAATTCATAATACGGCACATTTCCTGACGCCGACTATAGAAAATTATAAATTAATTGAGGATGACTTTATAAAGATTGTAACGCTTGCACCTGAATTAGACAGAGATTTTGAACTTTCAAGATATCTGCTTTCTAAAGGTGTAAAAGTTCAGGCAGGACACTGCACCGGCGGGGATTTATCGTGCTGTACGGGTGTTACGCATCTTTATAACGCGATGAGCGGCGTTGTTCATCGCGGGAAATCAACTGCACTTTCAGCTTTAATTGATGACAATATTTATGCGGAGATTATTGCAGACGGTGTGCACGTGTCGGATGATGCTTTGAAACTTCTTTTTAAATCAAAGCCGCTCGATAAAATTATTCTTGTAAGCGATGCCCTCCCTATTACCAAAAGCGATAAGAAAGAAATGCTTTTTGCTGATGAAAAAGTTTTCTATGACGGTGTAAAAGCGACGTCTGGCGAGGGTACTATTGCAGGAAGTACTACCCTGATTCCTGATATCATCAAAAGATTGTATCAATCAGGACTACTGTTTTCCGTGGAAGAGTTTGAACAGTTAATTGAAAATCCTTACCATTACCACAATATTAACCTTGCCGGTTCTGTTGAATGGGATGATGATTGGAATATTATTAAGGTAGAAAAATTATGAAAAGTGATAGTATAAAAAAAGGAATAGCCAGAACTCCACACAGGGGTCTTTTGATGGCAACAGGTGTAAGCAAAAAGAATATGAATGCTCCGTTTATCGGAATCGCAAGTGCTTTTTCCGATTTAGTTCCTGGGCATATCGGAATGCGTGATTTGGAGCGTCAAATAGAAAAAGGTATCCATAGTGCAGGCGGTCAGGCTTTTGTATTTGGAGTCCCTGCAATTTGTGACGGTATCGCAATGGGACACAGCGGAATGAGATATTCACTTCCGTCAAGGGATTTGATTGCCGATTGTGTGGAAAGTGTTGCTGCTGCGCATCAGCTTGACGGGGTTGTGTTGCTTTCAAATTGCGATAAGATTACTCCGGGGATGCTGATTGGTGCATTAAGACTGAATATTCCGGCAATTATTGTGACAGCAGGGCCGATGCTCGACGGTATGTGCAGAGGTGAAAATAAGCTCACTATGGTAACAGGCTCATTTGAGGCTGTCGGAAGATTTAGAAAAGGTGAAATTACAGAAGAGCATCTGCTTGCGCTGGAAGAAAATTCCTGCCCGTCTGCCGGTTCCTGTCAGGGAATGTATACCGCAAATACAATGGCGTGTCTTGCTGAAGTTATGGGAATGAGTCTTCCATATTGTTCTTCGGCCTCTGCTGTTTCTTCACAAAAGCGCAGAATTGCTTTTGAAAGCGGTATGCAGGTGGTAGAACTTGTTAAAAATGATATTAAACCGTCTGATATAATCACCAGAGAATCCTTAAGAAATGCTATTGTTGCGGATTTGGCACTCGGCGGTTCTACAAATACATTCCTGCACACTCTTGCTATTGCAAACGCCGGCGGAGTTGATATTACTCTTAATGATTTTGAAGAGTTGAGCGGAAAAATTCATCAGATTGTAAAAATTAATCCGTCATCAACTTTAACTATGACTGATTTTCATAACGCAGGCGGAGTTCCGGCAGTGTTAAAATCATTAAAAGAGTTTCTTTTTGATACCCCAACTGTATCAGGCTTGTCGGTTAAAACCATAGCTGATGCAGCCTGGGCTGATGAATCAGTTATTCCTCCTTATGACAAATCTACTTACACTCAGGCAGGACTTGCAGTTTTGTACGGGAATCTTGCAAAAGACGGATGCGTTATAAAAACCTCAGGTGTCGCGCCTGAATGTTATGAGTTTGAAGGAAGTGCAAGAACTTTTGACAGTGAAGAAGAGGCAATGTCTGCGCTGGAAAATGATGAAATTAAGGCAGGAGATGTTATTGTCGTTCGCTATGAAGGCCCTAAAGGCGGCCCCGGCATGAGAGAAATGCTTGCGCCAACATCTCTTCTTGTCGGAAAAGGTCTTGGCAAAAAATGCGCTCTTATTACGGATGGCAGATTTTCAGGCGCAACACGCGGAATTTGTGTCGGCCACATTTGTCCTGAAGCAGCTAATGGCGGCGTAATCGCACTTATACAGAATGGTGACAGAATTAAAATTGACATTAATTCCAGAAACATAGAACTTCTTGTGTCAGAAGAAGAACTTGAACTCCGCAGAAAAGCTCTCAAACCTTTTGAACCAAAAGTCAAGTCAGGTTATCTTGCAAAATACGCGAAAAATGTTCAGGACGCTTCACACGGCGCTATTGTTTAGGTAAGATAAGAAGAAATGTTATTTGAGGACGATAGAGCGAACGAAGTTCGACTCGTGTTTTGAAAATAATTTTTCTTCTTCATTTGTTTTATATTTAATAACTCTGCTTATTATATTTTTCTTTCGTGCTAAAATTTTTTGTATGAAAAAACTACAGGATTATGCCGATGATATAAATAAATGTTCAAAGTGCGGATTATGCCAGTCTGTCTGTCCTGTCTATAAAATTACGGGCAATGACTGCGCTGTTTCACGTGGAAAATTTGTTATGCTTGACGGCGTCTTGAAAGGTGATTTAAAGTTAAATAAAAATATAGAAAAATATCTTGATTTATGTCTGAAGTGCGGCAAATGCAAGGATTTTTGTCCGAGCGATATTGATGTTTGTAAAATTTTTGATACGGCGAAACACGAATGCGCAAGAAAATCTTTTTGGGGTAGAGTAATCTTTTTTCTGGAGTCTGAATTTGTGTTTGGAAATGTTCTTAAATTTTTGAAGTTATTCAGAGTTCGAAAAATTTTTAACGCACAAAACCCGACGTTAAAATTACTGTATTTCAAAGGCTGCGTAAATGAGGTTAATCCTGCAGCGGACAGAGCCATTGCAAAAATTTTGAAAAATACCGGTATTCAAATCGTCGAAAAAAATTTTGACTGCTGCGGAACTCCGTTTCTGTCAAGCGGAAATCTTGAACGATATGAAAAAGTTAAAGAAAAAAATCTTCGCCTGATTAAAGAAACCGAGTTTGATTATCTGGTTGCCGATTGCGCCAGCTGTCAGGATGCACTTAATAATTACGGTGAAAATATCAGATGTATCAATATTCTTGAAATTATTTCAAAACAAAATATTAAATTTAAATTTAAACATCAGCGCAGAGTCACATTTCATAAACCATGCCATTTGAGAAAAGATGATTTTGTAAAAGTTCTTTTTGAAAAATGTGAGAATGTCGAATATGTTGAAATGAAGGATTATGATGAGTGCTGCGGATTTGCCGGAGAATTTGCGTTGAAAAACCCTAAAATTTCCCGAGAAATTTCATCAGCCAAAATTGATAATGCAATAGCAACAGATGCCGATGTTATCCTGACAACTTGTCCTGCTTGTATTCTCGGACTTATTCAAGGTTCAATCGGGAAAAAATCAGTCCCAAAGATTCAGTCACTAATAGAGTTTTTGGCGGATGCGGATGAAATAATTAATTGTTAATATATGTAACAAACTCTATATTAAATTAGCAAAAAAAAATATTTTCGTATTTTAATGAGAATACAAAAACATATATATTATAAGTAGAAAGGTGTAATAATTATGCAAATGAACGTAACAGCCCCTGCATTTACAGGTAAAACAGCTTACACAAAACAAGGAAATGAATACAACAAAACCAATACTTTTGCAAAAGTAGGTTTGGGCGTAGGACTTGCAGCCGCAGCCGGTATTGCAGCTTATGAAAATAGAGCAGCTATTGGTAATGTATTAGGAAAAGAAAATAGTAAAAAAGTAATTGAATCAATTGGTAAATTCTTCACAGAAACTATTCCGAATTTATTCAAAAAAGCTCCAAAAGTAGCAGAAGAAACCGCAGAAGCCGCAACAGCCGCAGTTGATGAAGCTATTGATGCTGCAGCAAAACCGGCAGCAGAAGCAGCTGAAGCAGTTGCAGATGCCGCTGCAGAAACAGCTAAAAAACCAAACAAAATTAAAGCTTTCTTTAATTCAATCGGAGAAGCTTTCAGCAAGATTGATATGAAAAAAGCCGGCAAAGCTACCGGTAAAATTGCAGTTATTGCAGCACCTGTTATTCTTTTAACAGCAGCAGGTTTAGTTGTTGATAAATTAAACAATAATAAAAAAGCTCGCGAAGCTGATTTGAATGCATAGTTAATTATATATAATAAAAAATAAAAAGACCCGAAATTTTCGGGTCTTTTTTTATGTTGTATTCCGCGAATGCACTTTTGAATTATGCTTGCAGGATGTAATTCAGCAAGGTTCTTACACCTGCTCCTGTTGCGCCTTTTATCAGTTCTTTCTGCGGTTTATCAAGGTATGCGACGCCGGCGATATCAATGTGTGCCCATTTAACATCTTTTACGAATTCTTTCAAGAACACACCTGCGATTGATGCGCCGCCGTTTCTTGAACCTGTATTTTTCATATCGGCAATGTCGCTTTTCAGGCTGTCTTTGTATTCAGGGAACATTGGAAGTTTCCACATAGTTTCACCGTTTTTGCAGCCTGTTTCAATGAGTTTTGCAATCATATCGTCATCGTTACCCATAATACCGGCGGCAACTGTACCTAAAGCTACCATGCAAGCGCCTGTTAATGTTGCGATGTCAATAACTTCATCAACTCCTAGTTCTGATGCAAAGCACAATGCATCAGCAAGAGTTAATCTGCCTTCTGCATCAGTGTTGTCAACTTCAATAGTTTTACCGTTTTTAGCGGTCAGAATATCGCCCGGTTTGTAAGAAGTTCCGCTCGGCATGTTTTCGCAGGCGGCAATTATACCGTGAACTTCTACCTGCGGATTAAATTCTTTCAACGCTCTCATAACAGCAAGTACACATGCTGCACCTGACATATCATCTTTCATTGTAAGCATTGATGAAGGCGGTTTGATATCCAGTCCGCCGCTGTCAAAGCAGATACCTTTACCGATAATTGCGATTTTCTTTTTAGGGTTTTCGCAATAGTGTTTCATGTGTATAAATTTAGGCGGTTTAGGGCTGCCCTGTGCAACTGCAAGATATGCACCCATACCCATTTGTTTGATTTTTTCATAGTCAAAAATTTCTGTTTCAAGACCTTCAAAACTTTTTGCGTATTCTGCAAGTTTTTCCGGTGTAGCGAATTCTGCAGGTTCGTTAGCTAAATCTCTTGCAAAGTTCATTGCTTCTGCAAATACTCTGCCTGACTTAATTCCGTCTTCAGAAACATTAGACATCATAATTTTTTCTATTCTGTCAATTTTTTCTGATTTGTATTTGTCGAATGCATAATTTCCGATGAATGCTCCGATAGTTGCAGACCAGCCGTAATCGAATGAAGTCTCAAAATCATAGGCTAAAGTTTTAGCTTTGATTTGCTGACATTTTTTTACAGCTTTAGCGGAAATTTCACGCATTTTATTTTCGTTGAATTCGTCGCGTTTTCCAAGACCTATTACAAGGATTTTTGCAGCCGGAATTGCTCCGTATGTTTGCAGAAGGTAAGTTTGTCCGAATTTACCTTCAAAGCCGTCTTTTTCTATTGCATAGGTATTAGCAATTTCGTGTGCGGTTTTTTCACCTTCATAAAGCCCTGCGACTATAACGTCGCATTCGGTGCTGCGCACATCTGATACAATTTTAATTTCCATATAGTGCTCTCCTTTTTCAAGTTTTATTATAGCACATTTATATACTGTGTAAATTGTTTTGGCGGGTAGCAAAAAATATTTTCAGCGGTTTTATATCATTATGCAAATTTATCCTTTAAATAATTTCACAAGTAATCATTACCCAAAATTATCTTCTTATAATCAGGATAAAAAATCGGGTATAGCGGATAATTCCGGCGTTACACAAGTTCCTGCAAGTGCAGTGCGCGCAAAATTTATGCCGTCATTTTCTTCTCTTGAAAGGCGGGATTCAAAGAATAACATACCATTACACAGCGGATTTTACCGTGATTTCCCGACTCTAATCGCTGCTGCGGGAATTATCAATAAAACTTTCCCGGAAGGTACAATGATACTTGACGGTGCCTGCTCAAGCGGGGAAGAGGTGATTTCTCTGTATTCGCTGCTGCAAAATTCTCACAGGTATAAACTTGTCGGGTTTGATAAAAGTGATGATGCTCTGAAGCTTGCAGATAAAAATATTTATTCTGTATTGGAAAATTACGGAGACGATTTTCTTATTAAAAATCAGGATGATTCTTTGCTTGTGAATTTGCAAAAACTTTTCGGTAGTGTTATGGAGACAGCTCCGAAACCTGATTTTGAACTGAATGAAAAAAACAGTTTATTTGAAGTTGACCGTGAAATCAAATATTTTAAAATGAAAGATGAGCATAGAAAAAATATTGATTTTGTAAAATTGGATATAACTGATGTTGATAATTTTCTCCCTGAAGAAGAAGCAGGTGCGATATTTTTCAGAAATGCGCTGTATTTGCTTACAGGAAATTACTTATCCTGCGGAATAATGGATAGACGTGACGGACATAATGTTTATATTGATAAAACAGCTTGCCTGAATAATATTGTCGATAAAGTTTATGACAGACTGCCTGCCGGCGGAATTTTTGTAGTGGGTGAAATTCCGGCTGAGCACGTCTATCTTGCAGATAAGTATACCCCTAAAAAGGATAAAATTATTATAGATAAAGTTCCAATGTTTGATTACGATATAGACTACTGCATGGCAGACCCTGAAACTGAAATCTATAAAAAATCACCCCTTCATCAAGCTTTAAAAAAAGACAAAAGATTTAAGCCTGTTTTTTATACAACAACACTCTGGAACAGATACACCTTTGATGTTCCAACTATATGGAAGAAGGTTAAGTAATTTATGAAAATATCTCCGCTTATACAATTTTATACTTCTAAACCGACACTGAAAAATGACAAAAAACAGTCGGTGCAATGTCCTGTAAATTCTTATAGTACAAAACTTTCAGCGGAAAATTACAGTGCAAATTTTATGCCGAATTTTACAAGTCTGAAATATAAGGCAGGGGATAACAACTATTGTGATACTTCATTTTTCAGAGATGTTGAAACGCTTTCGCAGACGGCAGATTATCTGCAGAAAAACTTTCCGCGGGGAACAGATATAATGGATTTTGCCTCCTCATCAGGTCAGGAAGCTATTTCCCTTCATGCACTCCTGAATGATAAAAAGAAAAGAAAGTACACAATCCACTGCTATGATGTATCTGGAAATATAGTTGAAATTGCTCGACTGGGGACTCATCCTGTATATAGTGCAGCGGCTGATGATGCATTTTTGCTGGCAGTGTCTACACGTGATAAAAGGCAAAGAGCATTAAAAAAAGCTTTTGAAGAATTAATGGAACCAACACTTCCTCCTTCTTACAAGATGAATGATCCTGATTTTATTGATTTTGTTTCTAAAATGTACGAAGGCGATTTTAAAATACAATATTTTAAAATAAGAGATAAATATAGAAATAACTTTACGTTCAATGTCGGTGATATCCGAAATATTGATGAAATTTTACCGGATAAAAAAGCGGGAGCGGTGCTTTTTCGCAATGCCTTTTATATCATTACAAACAATTTTACCCTTAATGAATTTAATTATGAAAGAGAGCTAAATAACAAGGTAAACAAGGAAAAAGTTATAAACGAAGTCGTTGATAAAGTATACGAAAAACTTTTGCCGGGCGGAATATTTGTTCTTGGTGATAATGAGAAAGAACACCTGTATATTGCGGATGAACATCTGACAGAAAGTGAAAGATTAGCCAGCTATTATGCTACAGATGTTTACAAATATTCGCCTCTTTATAACGCATTGAATAAGGACGGAAGGTTTTCTCCTATCTGCACAAGAAGGATACGTGCATCTATCGGGTATATTGATGCATTTACTATCTGGAAGAAAAATAAATAACTGTAGAAAAAATATAAAAATTTACTATACAAATTTAAATAACCATGTTAAGATATTGACAGATGTAGTAGACAATATTTTTTGGATATATATGCAATGAAATTCTTTTAAATAACCAAATAAAAAGACGCTCGATAGGCTAAATGTATCGGGCATTGCGTGTATTATTTTAAAAAATAGAAAAGGATAAGGTAAAAAAACTTTATGGACTTTTTAACAATTATTGCGATTATTGCAGTAATAGCATTAATCGCTGTGCTTGCAATTCAGCACACAAAATACAAAGCCGTATTGCAAAGTACCGAAAAAGAGAGACTGGCTCTTGAAGAAAAAGAAAAAATTCTTCTGAAAGAAGCTAAAATTAAAGCCATAGAAGAGCTAAAAGATGACAGAGAAAAATTAAACGAAGAAGAAAGAGAAAGAAGACAAGAGCTTGCAAGACAAGAACAAAAACTGATGAAGCGTGAAGACATGCTTGAAGATAAAATTCAGGAATATACCGATAAAAATCTTCAGGTAGAAAGAAAATTGGATGAACTTCTTGAAAAAGAAGATTATCTAGCTGAAATTGTTCAAAAACAAACAGTAGAGCTTGAACGTATTGCAGGTATGTCAGCAGAAGACGCAAAAAATATGCTTCTGGAACAGTTGAAACATGATCTTGCTCAGGAACAGCTTACTCTCATTAGAGAAAATGAAGCAAAAATAAAAGAAGTTTCTCTTGAAAAAGCAAAAGAAATTCTCTCAACAACAATGCAAAGATGTATGATAGAACAGGTTGTAGAAACAACAGTTTCCGTTGTAGCTTTGCCGAATGATGAGATGAAAGGTCGTATAATAGGACGTGAGGGACGTAATATCAGAGCCCTTGAAACATTAACAGGGGTTGATTTAATTATTGATGATACTCCGGAAGCCGTTGTATTATCAAGTTTTGATCCAGTACGCCGTGAGATTGCAAAACTTGCACTTGAAAAACTTATCGTTGACGGACGTATTCACCCTGTCCGCATTGAGGAAATGGTTGATAAAGCCCGCGAAGAAATTGAAAAGAAAATCTGGGAAGAAGGTGAAAGCGCCGCTCTTGATATGGGTGTTATGGGCTTGAATAAAGAACTCATTAAAACCCTCGGACGTTTGTACTATAGAACCAGCTACGGTCAAAATGTTCTGAAACACTCGCTGGAAGTCGGTCACATTGCAGGAATGCTCGCAGCCGAACTCGGCGCAAATGTAGCAGTTGCAAAACGTGCAGGACTTTTGCATGATATAGGTAAAGCCGTAGACCAGACTCAGGAAGGTACACATATTCAACTCGGTGTTGAACTCGCTGCCAGATACGGTGAAAGACCTGATGTAATTCATGCAATAGAAGCACACCACGACGACGTTGTTGCAAATACAATCGAAGCTGTACTTGTAAAAGTTGCGGATGCTATTTCAGCAGGCAGACCCGGCGCAAGACGTGATACTTTGGAAATTTATATCAAACGTCTTGAAAAGATTGAAGAAATAGTTAACAGTTACGACGGTATTAAACAGTCTTTTGCAGTTCAGGCCGGAAGAGAAGTTAGAATTATCGTTGAATCAGAAATGTTTGATGATTTAGCGTCTCAAAAACTTGCAAGAGATGTTGCCAAACGTATTGAAGACGAACTTGATTACCCTGGTCAAATCAGAGTAACTGTAGTTCGTGAGTTCAGAACAACAGAAATAGCAAAATAATAAAATGGGCAGGTTTATCCTGCTCATTTTTCAAGGAAAATTATGTCAGGTGATGATAATAAAACAATAAAAATTTTATTTTTCGGAGATATGGTAGGTAAACCCGGAAGGTTTGCTGTCAGAGATTTTCTCGCACAACACAGAGCCGAATATGATTTTGTAATTGCCAATGTGGAAAATGCCTCTCACGGATTCGGATTGACCGAAAAAAATTATAATGATCTTATTTCGTACGGGATTGACGCGATGACTTCCGGTAATCATATTTGGGATAAGCGGGAGATTTTTTCTTATATCCCTAATGCGGAGAAACTTGTGCGTCCTATAAATTACCCTAAAGAAACACCGGGAGCAGGCAGCCGTATTTTTGAATGCGGTGAATATAAAATTGCGGTTTTGAATGTTTTGGGAAAAGTGTTTATAAATCTTGTTGATTTTCAATGGGATATGATAGTTGATGAGATAAAACGTTTGAAAGAAATTACGCCGATTGTAATTGTTGATTTTCACGGAGAAGCAACGGCAGAAAAAATTTGTTTCGGCAAATTCTGTTCGGAATTTGGTGTCAGCGCATTTTTAGGTACGCATACACATGTACAGACAGCCGATGAGACGATTTTGAATGAAACGACCGGATATATTACTGACGCAGGATTTTGTGGCGCGGTTGAAAGTGTTATAGGAATGGATTACAAGACTTCGCTAACACGATTTATAACAGGCATTCCGGAACGTTATGAAGTAGCAGAGGGCAATGAGGTGCAAATCAACGCCGTTGAAATTGATATTGATGTGATTACAGGTTGTGCCCGTGCTATTAAAAGGATTTTTTGTAGTAGAAATAATGAAAAAGAGGATGAAAGTCAATGAAAACTGATTTGCACATTCATACGTATTATTCGGATGGTGTCTTTTCGCCTGAAAAAATCGTTGATACCGCAATTGACGTCGGACTTCAGGTGATTGCACTGACTGACCACGATAATGTCCTGTCATATAAAGTAGCAAAAGATTATCTGAAAAAAGAGGGTAAGGAAGATAAGCTGGAAATTATTCAGGGTGTTGAAATTAATACACTCTATAAAAATTACGAAATACATATTCTCGGATATTTTATGGATACAGAAAACAGTGATTTCAAAAACCTTTTAAAAATCCAGCAGCACGCCCGTGTTAAACAAACAAAAGAAATAATATCACTCCTTGCCAAAAAGGAAGGGATAAAAATTAAATTTGAAGATATAAAAAAGCAGGTTGCAGAAGGCGGAAGTATCGGACGTCCGCATATTGCAAAAGCCATAACAAGTGCTGGCGGTACACACAGTATTATGGATGCTTATGCAAAGTACATCCACGATGATTCTCCTGTTTATGTCCCGAGAAAAACTGTTTCGCCTCAGGATGCTGTTGAAATTATCTACGACGCAGGCGGTATTCCTGTAATTGCACACCCGCACGATTTGGATATAGCAGAAACTCTTATTAAAGAATTGATGAATTACGGTTTGCGCGGGATTGAAGCTTATCACAGAAAACATTCACCGGCGTGCGTTGAATATTTTTCATCCATGGCAGAAGAATTAGGATTGATTGTTACTGGCGGTTCTGATTTCCACGCTCCGAATATTATGAACGGTCAGATTATTCTCGGTAAAAATTTCGTGCCTGACTGGGTTTATGATAAATTAATCGAAGAGAAAAAGCATATTGATATGGCTTAAAATATAAGTGAGGCGCTGATGGGTAAAAAACGTTTTTGGAAACTTCAATATTCTGTAACTATCTTTGTTATTATAGGTGTGCTTCTTATGATAGCGCCTGTATCTATTGAAAGCTCCCGTCAGGCTTACTTTATATCAAAATGGAAAGAAGCCTATTCACGTATGGAATATGTTATACAGGTAATACGTGCTCATATTTCAGACGATATGATTAAGAATTACAATATGGCTAAAACATCCGAAGAAAAAGAACAGATAGTTTTGATGCTGCTTAAACCTTATCTTCGTTTAGAACCTGCCAAATTACCAAGGCAGTATCATGTGTCATATATGAACAAAAACCGTGTTACATCCGGTGACGACTGGTTTTTTAAGGAATATTATTATTCGGACACTGGTATGATTGTTGGTATAAAAGATTTGAACAGACAATCCAAAGATGAACCGGTATTTATAATGATGTTTGATGTGAACGGTATGCTCCCTCCAAATACGTGGGGAATGGATGTTTACGGAATTGTTGTTTACGACAGCAGGGTTACGGCTATCGGATCAGAAAAACCTATGGATAAGCTCCCGCAGGATTGTTCAAAACAGGGGCGCGGGTTGTACTGTTCATATTATTATTTGATTGGAGGAGAGTTTGAAGACTAGCATAAAAACGGTTTGCGTGTTTGCGTCATCAAGTGATTATTTGGAAAGTATTTATTATAAGGATGCAGCGCGTCTTGGTGAGCTGCTTGCTATTGCCGGCATGGATATGGTTTACGGCGGAAGTACGCTCGGGCTGATGTGGGCTTGTGCAAACGCTGTTAAATCAAACGGCGGAAAAATTACAGGCGTTATGCCGCAAAAACTTTGTGATTTCGGCGTTTCTTCAAAACTTTGCGATGAATTCCACCTGACAGAGGGGATGCGTGAGAGAAAAGCAAGAATGGATGAATTGTCGGATGCTCTTGTAGCTTTACCGGGAGGGTTCGGTACGTTAGAAGAACTTGCCGAAATGATTGTTCAAAAACAGCTCGGCTACAACAATAAAGCTATTGTTATTTTAAATACAAACGGATTTTATGATAAATTAATTGAATTTTTTAATGTGATAGTAGAGCAAAAGTTTGGCAAGTGTAACGACTACGGGCTTTATTATGTTGCTAAAAATCCGCATGATGCGGTTGAATATTTAAAAAATTATGAGCCTGTTTTTAAGGCGCTTACGCGGGAAGAACTTTATTCAAAGTCGTCAGTATGACGTCTGTCCCAGTTTATGTTTCTTTTAATCACCTTTGCAGGGCAGCCGCCGATTGCGGTGTATTCTTCCGTAAATTTTTTTGTGACCACTGCATGGCTTCCAACTATGCAGTTTGAAGGAATTTCAGTGTTTTTCTGAAGCTGTACGTTGCGACCTATCCACACGTGGTCGTGGATTGTTATACCATACGGCTTATTCAGAACTTCACGGGTATCTTTATCAAAAACCGTATGCCCGTCGCTTGTCAAAAATACAATATCTGTAGAAAACATGCAGTCATTACCGATTTTTACGCAGGTGTTTTTTTCATCATGCATAAGTATTTTGCAGTTAAATGAAGAAAAATCTTCTCCTATTTCGACTGTGTTATTGTTCATATACGTAATATCCAAATTGTTAATCAGATATTTAGTTTTGCCAATTTTGACAGTGGCGTTATTCCCGAGAATAAATTTGCATTTTCTGAAATGGTATGGCGCGTGTATTTCAACTCTAGAGTTTTGTCCCCTGAATCGTACTGCTAAACCTTTAATTCTTGGATTTTTTACAACTGTACCATCTTCTTTCACAAGAATAAATTCGTTTGGTTTCAATTTATCCAAAAGATGTGTTTCAGCTTTTTTTCTCCATTTTGAAACTGGTATTAAAAAACATAAAACTTTAATCAGTAAAACAAGTAGTCTGTCTGTCTGTCTGTCTGTCTGTCTGTCTGTCTGTCTGTCTGTCTGTCTGTCTGTCTGTCTGTCTGTCTGTC
>CALUVN010000037.1 GCA_944324235.1 Candidatus Gastranaerophilales bacterium | reverse complement strand
AAATATCAATTCACTATTCGCGGGCCGTGCGTCACTTGTTATTTATATTTTTATGCTATGATTAATCTATGGATAAGCTTGTAGGTTGGGCTTTCAGCCCAACAATAAAATTAGATATTAATGGGAGTCTAAATTTTCATTGATTTTGGAAGTTTTTAGTCTGATTTAAAAAGATTCTTTGTAATTTTATGTCCTAATAAAGTCCGATGTCGTCCGGTTTAAAAATACAACATAAAGCAGCTTTCTACGACAAATATTTAGAGTTGTTGGGCAAGTATGCCCAACCGACAATTTATTTTATATACAAAGAACCGGACATACAAATACATTAAGATATGTCCAAAAGCAATTAAAAAAGCCACCTTGAAAGGTGGCTTTAAAATTAAGAGGAAGTGGGATCGGTCTTGCTCGCTCGCGTTTAACGGCAATTCCACGTTTTGTTTTCTGCGATTTCATCGCTTCAAACAAAAACGCTCCAGCCTCAGCTCGCTCACGCAACCCACGTAAATGTGTTTCTCATCCTCTCCACACAAAATAAAAACGGGTCTGAGATAACTCAGCCCGTTTTTATAAGGAGGAGGTGGGATTCGAACCCAACGAATTTGATAAATTGGGCGAAAATCCTGCATCCTAGACCTCCTTGAATTAAATCATTTTTCATTGAATTAGCATATAAAGTGGACACAGAATGGACACAGTTTCTATGTCTTAATTTTGAATTGTTAATATTCAGATTCTACCAAAAACATATATAAAAATAAAACAACAAATGGAGAAATAAAAATGACAACAAAAAAATTACAAAGTATTATTGAAAACAAAGAAAATACACAAACTCAAATGATAAATGTTAATGATATTATAGTCGATGAATCCAAACGTCTACGCTCAGCCGGTGATATAAAACCAATAAAAGACAGTATTGAGGCACTAGGAGACTTAATACACCCAATTATTATTGATGCAGATAATAATCTTGTAGCAGGTTATCACCGACTTTTAGCGTATAAAGACTTAGGAAAATCAGAAATCCCAGCAAGAGTAATCGACAAAAATATCAATAAAGAATTAGTTGAAATTGATGAAAATCTCATTAGAAATAATTTAACAACACTGGAAACCGCACAACAACTGCAAAAAAGAAAAGTGATATATGAAGAAATATATCCTGATAGTAAAGCTGAAAGTATTAAACGAAATAATTTCGCTTCGGTATACTCCATTAAAAGTTTTACAAAAGATATGTCAGAAAAAGCAAAGAAGTCGCAACGATGGGTACAGGCACATTTGCAAATAGCAGAACATCTTACAAGTGAAAGTGTTGAGAAAATTAAAGGCACTGCAATAGAAAACAATTTTATTATTTTGCAAAATATTGCTAAAAAAGAATCGCAAGAACAATTAAAAGCAATAGAATCCTATCTTACCTCAAAGGAAGCTACCAAAAAAGAGTTAAGACCTCTTAATATAAAATACAAAGTGGATTTTCGTTTAAGAAGGGTCGTTGTAAATAATAAATGGTTCCAACTGCCGGAAGATTACGACATGGATAAAAATTCGTACAATCAAATGGTAATAGATATGAAAAATCTATCAGGTAATTATTAACTTATTAAAAGCTCATAGATATAAATCTATGAGCTTTACCTCTTGAAATTTTAAATAAAATATATTATAATATATTTAAAGTAGTATAACATACACGATAATATATTTTAACCTTATGAAAAAAACATCCGTAATACCAATACCTGTTAATAAAGCATTAAAAAAGCTTGGTGCAGATTTAAAAGAAGCCCGTATAAAAAGACGGCTTACAATGGCACTGGTAGAGGAACGTGCAGGAATTACACATATTACCTTAACTAAAGTGGAAAAAGGCGATTCAGGTGTTTCTATGGGAATTTATGCCAAAGTTATGTTTGTACTTGGTTTGATAGATAACCTCTACAACCTTGCAGACCCTGATAGTGATACGGTAGGCAAGATATATGATAAAGATAATCTTCCACAACGAGTCCGTTACAAAAAGGACGAAGGATAAAATTTATGTCTGATAAAAAAGTTTTAGTTTACATAGAATTGAATAATGAAAACCATTTTGTTGGAACTCTCTGGTCGCATTTTAACAGAGGCAAAGAAACGTCTGATTTCGAGTATTCGAAGGAATGGTTAAATAACAATAAAGCATTTTCTTTAGAACCGGGCTTATTCTTTGGCTCCGGCAAACAGGTAAACCCGAGACAAACACCATTGTTCGGCTCATTTGGTGACTCCGCACCTGATACCTGGGGCAGAATCCTTATGAGAAGATACGAAAACCAGCTTGCAAAAGAAGAAAACAGAAGTCCGAAAACCCTAAATGAAATCGACTACCTTTTATATGTAAATGATTATGCAAGGCAGGGTGCTTTACGATTCAAAACAGAAGAAAGTGAAGAATTTTTGTATCCGGGGAGTTTAAAATCCATACCCCCATTGGTAAATCTAACCAAATTACTTGCGGCAACAGAAAAGGTTATAGCTTCAGAAGAAAAGAATAGTGATTTGCAACTGTTACTAGCACCGGGTTCATCTCTGGGCGGTGCCAGACCAAAAGCCAGTGTTATTGATAAAAAAGGGAATTTATGTATTGCGAAATTTCCTAAAAAGGATGACTTTACAAATAACGTCTTATGGGAAGCGGTTGCACTTATGCTCGCTAAAAACTGCGGTTTAAAAGTTCAGGAATGGTCTTTACATAAAGCGGGAACTAAAGACGTAATTGTTTTAAAACGTTTCGACAGAAAAGGCGAACAACGAGTCCCATTCTTATCTGCAATGAGTATGCTTAATGCTGTTGATAATGACAGTCAAACTCACAGTTATATGGAAATTGCAGATGCAATAAGACAATACGGAGCCACTCCTAATGAGGATTTGACAGAATTATGGAAAAGAATTGTATTTTCAATTCTAATATCAAACACAGATGACCACCTTAGAAACCACGGATTTTTATATGTAAATGAAGGCGGATGGAGATTATCCCCACTGTATGATGTCAATCCAAGCAATGACAATAAAAATGTTTTAAGCACCTATATAACGGAATATGATAACTCACAAAGTTTGGATTTAGCTTTAGAAGTAAGTGAATATTTTGATATCATGCCTGAGACGGCTAAAAATATTATTACAGATATGAAAAAACAAACCGCACAATGGCGGCAGGTTGCTCAAAATATAGGGTTATCAAAGTCCGAAATTAATAAAATGGAATGTGCATTTAAACATAATAAGTAGTACAAATACTTGCTCTATGTTTATGGTACCATATATTCAAAATCAAGTGAGGTAAAATGCCTGATACTGCATACGTAAAATATACTATTGGTGATATTCTTGAAAACTTTAAACAACCAATACCATTTGAGCAACCCTTAATTGAAACTATTGCAAATTCACTGGAAGCAGAAGCTACAGAAATTGAAATAGAATTATTTGTTGATGACAGTCAACAACATGTAGAAGATAGCAATATAAACATTGTAAGAAGAATTAATGGCTTTAAAATAACGGATAACGGCAATGGATTTACCCCAGAAAATATTGATTCCTTTACAAAGTTTAAATCCAATTTAAAAAGAAAACTGGGTTGTAAGGGTGTAGGACGTTTTACCTGGTTAAAAGTATATGAAGATATTTTTATAGAAAGTCAAACAGAAGATAGTTATGTGAGTTTCGCTTTTAATAAAAATTTTTCTGTTAATGATATTATGCCAATTAAAAAAAGTTCACAAGACAAACGAACTTCTATAACTTTTTCAAATGTTACAACACAATATAAAAGATTTGCAAAGCCTGAAAATAAAAGAGATAAAGATATTGATGAAAGAACTATTGCAAATTTACAGACGATTAAAGAACTTATTGCAACTCATTTCCTAGTAAAATTTTTTCTTTTACACGAAGAAGAAAAAAGGAACTTTAAAATAATTTTAAAACTTGGTGATGAAAAAACAGTTATATCAAATGACAATATTACTAAATTAAGTAAAAAAGAATTTGATATATTGGATACATTAGATGTGTCTTTAAATCCTAAATACTACCATTTTATATTGTTTTACAACTATTTTGAAAGTAATAGTAAACCAGCGATACAGTCATACTGTGCCGCAGGAAGATTAGTCGCACCATTTACTGATACAGTAAAGATAACATCGTTACCAGTCTCAAACTTAAATTTAAATATGTTATTAACTTCTGAATATTTTGATGAAAGAACAACTGAAGAAAGAAATGATTTTTCTTTTAGTAAGAATGAAGTTAATAGGACTACCGTTAATCCAATCCCACTTAATGAAATCAATGAAAGATTAAAACATGTCATTGATGAAATTTTATTAGAGAAATTCCCTAATCTTAGTCAAAACAATGATAAAATTATTGAAGAATGTATTGAAGAAAGACCCTATTTAGGAAAATATATTAGACTGGATAATACCAAAATAAAAACAAAAGCTAAAGTTTTAAATGATGCAGAAAAAGCCTATAGAAAAGAAAAGATAGAAATAAGAGAAAATTTTGCAAAAATGCTTGAAAACAAAAAATACACAGACAAGGCAATTTTTTTAGAAAATATTAGTAAAGTAAATGATATTTCAGCAAGAGAATTAGCAGAGTATTTTTTATACAGGGAACAAATTATTTTGGGTTTAAATAAACTAATAGAAGACAATTCATCTATTGAAAATGATTTACATGAACTTTTTATGCCTAAAGGCACTATATCTGATTTTGAAAATTCGGAATATTCAAAATATGACAGCAATATCTGGTTGTTAGACGATAAATTTATGCCGTATTTAAAAGCCTATAGTGATATTGAAATTGGCAAAATTAAAGAACAGATAGCACAGAATATGCAAAAAATCACTGGCGAACTTAAAAAACCAGATATGACAATATTTTATAATAATGTGGACTCTATACATAAAGATATCGTAATGGTAGAATTTAAAGCTTTAAATGTTTCAGCGGATAGAAAAATTGCTGCTTATTCTGAAATAAACAGGAACCTCCAATACATTTTAAAGGGTATAGATAATATAAGAACTATGCATGGATACATTATTACAGAACTAGATAATGAGTTTTGTGAGTATCTAGAGGCACAGCCCGGAGTTGAAGCATTATTTACTACCGGCAATGCACCTATGTATTATTATTTTAATGGAAACTTAAAAGATTCCCAAAACAATAAGAAAGGTTGTCATGTTTATATTGTATCAACAAACTCTATATGTAAAGATGCTCAATCTAGGAACAAAATATTTTTAGATATTATAAAAAACAAGTAAGTACATTCAATTTATAATAAATTTTGTAACACTAAATCCAAAATGGTGCATAAATTTCTAAAAGGCTTATTTCTTTGTCAATTCCTTACTTAGAATTTTTATGTAATATTCTCATGCCCCTCTATCTTGTGTTTAGGCACAAATCTAATTTCATGGTCAAATAATTCTGCAATGTCCATAAGTTCTGTTACTTTAAAAGACGACCTAGCAAGTTTATTTAACAAGTTTGAATCAGAAGCCGAGCGACCGTATTTCTCGTTTAGCATTCTTGCTAATCTATATATAGATGTGTGCTGTTCTTGTAAAAAGTCCTTTACAAGCCTCCTAGCCTGTTCTTTTCGTTCATCTGTAGCAATATATTTGGGTGTTTCTGGATTACTCATGTTTACCTCACTTAATCAGTATAACACCATTTTATAAATATCTCACGTTTTCGTAAAGTTTTGTGTCGGAAACATAAAAGACCTGTTGACAAATACTAAAAGTCGATACATTATGATAACGTAAGGTATAAAACAAAAGAAAGGATGTAAACGATGACAGCACAAGTAATTACGACAAACATTAACTTAGAAGATAACGCAAGAGTTATCAAATCAATCGAAGCAAAAATTGCAGAACTAAAAGAGCTTAGAGATGAAAAAGTTGCAGAAGTTAAAGAAATTATGAACAAGGCTAATGTTCTTGAACTTCAAGCAGGTGCATTTACTTTTAAATTAACAGAAGTTACAAGAAACAACGTAGACACTAAGACTTTAAAAACTAAGTATGCAGAGCTTTACAAAGCGTTGTTAAAGGTATCAAGTTATATGAAATTCGATATCGTGTAGGGGCACCCCCCTACACGATAAATAAAGCAGGCAGCGAGGTAAAAAATGGAAGAACGTGAAATAAAGGAATTAACTGAAACAACATACGGACTTATGGTTGTTTTAAAAGATACTATCTGGAAATTTGAAGGCATTGGCAAAGATAATCAGCGGAAATTTACAGGGATACTTGCATTGGTAGATACGCTTGAACAAAACATCTATAACATAAAGATATCTTTAGAATGTATGTAATAGGAAGGTAAATAATGGGTAAAGTATTTGCATATATACGAGTTTCCACACGTGAGCAAAAGGAAGATAGACAGATTGACAGCATTAGAGAACTTAAAGTTGATGAAATCATTATTGAAAAGGCTTCTGGGAAGAACTTTGTCGGTCGTGAAAAGTATCAGCAGATGAAGGCACAATTAAGAGCCGGCGACCTTGTTATTGTACATTCCATTGATAGGTTTGGAAGAAATTATAAACAAATATGTAACGAGTGGGAAGCCATTGTTAATATGGGAGTTGATATTCAAGTGCTTGATATGCCGGTACTCAATACAAGAGATAATCAAAATGGATTAACAGGCAGTTTGATAACAGATATTGTTTTAAAGTTGCTTAGTTACGTTGCTGAACGTGAAAGAATGAATATTAAAACCAGACAATCAGAAGGGATTGCATCTGCAAAACAAAGAGGGGTTAAGTTTGGTCGTCCTAAAGCAGAAATTCCGAAAGATTTTCTAAGAGCGTATGAACTTTACACAAATGGATTGATAAAGGTTAAGGATGTAATGAACATGTGTAACATTGCAAAAAGTACATTCTATAAGTACGCAGAGTCCATAAAAAGTTAAGTGCATTTTGTGTACTTTTTGCAATAAAAATTACCCCCGAAAAATTAATGATTTAAGCAGAATAAAAACAGTCCACGAAAAGTGTACTTTTAATAGACAAAAGAAATGAGGTGAAACATGATTAATTACAATACAGTACAGCAGATATACAACAGGAATTACGGCAGTATGCAGTTATTTAAACGACCATTCTTTAATCAGCTTGTTTATACAGAAGGGGTTATGGACTTTCAACAGACTTTAAATGCCTATTGGGTCGTTGATAATGTTATCAGCTACATCATATAAATTGGGAGAATTATATGCGGCTGATAAAGATGCTTTTATGAAACTAATTAATTCAACAGGAGTGAATTTATAATGAATGTACAACTACAACAATTTGGAATATATTCAAAAGATTTAAAAGAACACAAATTTATTTCTTTTCAAAAAGGAAAGTTAAACATTATACATGGAGCTTCTCAAACAGGAAAATCTGCAATAATACCTATCATTGATTATTGTTTGTGTTCTTCTCATAATAGAATTCCAAAAGGAATAATATCAAATAGTTGTGGTGCATACGCAATAAACTTATCACTTGATGAAAACAATCTATTAATTAAAAGGTTTTCTGGGGAAAAATATAAAACAATTCATTACTCTTTATCTTCAAAAAGCCTTGATGAGATAGATGATAATGAATGGCAAATTACTGATACTGATAAGTTCAAAATCTATCTAAATAATTTGTTCGGAGTTTCATTTTCTGAAATAGCAGATGAGCATGAAAATAATAAAGGTAATCCAAGCTTTAGAGATCTCATAGCATTTAATTTTCAAACACAAAGTATTGTAGCGAATCCTAATTGTTTATTATATAAAATGGATCTTGCAGAATATCGCTTTTATTTAAGAAGGATTTTTGATTACGCTATTGGAGCAATGACTTCTGAACAATTATATGCTGGCTTAAAGAAGCAAGAACTTATGGAAAAATTAAAAGAGCTTCAAAAACAAAAAAGTAGACATGAATCATATATACAAAGAAGAATAGAAGCAGCAGAACCTTTATTATATAAAGCAATTGAATATGGTTTAATTTCACAAACAGAAATAAACATTTCAGATACTGTAAATATAGAAATTTTATTGAAACAAATTTCTGAAAAAAATATTGGAGATATAAAATTTAGTGATGAAGCGAATGAAAGAATAGCAAATAAAATTCACAATTTAATAAACCAATTGGATTCTTTACATTTTGAAGTTCGTGCACTCAAACAAGAAAGAAACAATATTGAAGAATTGTTGGGTATAGAAGAACAGAATAAAGAACAACTAAAAGAAAAGTGTTCTCGCTTGGAAATAGCAGAATTTATAAGAGATTTTTGTAAAAAGAATTCTTCTGACACTGATGTAATAGACGATGTTGATAATTTATATAATAATTTAAAAGTTGTTCAGGATAAACTTATTGATGCAAACATCTTTGGGAAAGGCATATATGAATCAAAATTAAATAGGATAAGGAAGCAAATAAATGAAAAGACCGAAAAAATAAATATTTTAACCAAGAATAAAGATATTTTAGAAGAAAAAATTGGAACCCAATCCCTTATTGAAGATTTGTATGTAAAAATTATAGGTGGTGCAAAAAAAATAATTAATGAAATATCAGAAAAAAATGATTTAGATCAACAAATTGAAGAATTAAATGATGAAATTGCAAAATTTAATTTTGACATAGATGAACTAAGGCAAAAACAATTGACATCTATTGTTAATAAATCGAATAGTTATGTACCTAATTTCGCTGAATTTGATGAAATTGCATCTTTTTCAAAAGAAGATTTAACAGTTAAAGTAAAAAATAAATATTCATCAGAGTCATATTTTTTATGGGAAACAGGAAGTGGTTCTAACTGGGTAGCTTACCATATTGCAACGATGTTAGGTCTTCATAAGCATTTTATCTACAAAAAAACACCTGTTTTTAACTTTATTATCTTTGACCAACCGAGTCAAGTATATTTTCCTAAAGTTAATTATCAACATACAAAAGATTTTGATTTTAATGATGAGAAAAAATCCAACAATATTGATAAGGGGTTTTCAGATCTTGAATGCGTTCAAGAGATGTTTAAAATTATGAGTAAAGCAATAAGTGATAATAAACTGAAGAAAATAGTTACAAATGTAGCAGAAGATGGAACTGAATACGAAACAGAAGAAGTATTTGATAGCAATTTACAAATAATAGTCCTTGATCATGCTGGACCGGATGTATGGAAAGATAAAGAAGGTATAAATGATATTAATCCGTTAGAAGAATGGACTTTAAATAACAGATTAGTGCCGCAAAGCTGGATAAAAGAATAATATTTTTGTTAATGCTATAATTATCTAATGATAGATACAGATGAGTTTTTAAAAATTAAAAAATTGGCATTAATATCATTGGTTTCTAATGATATTTTAATGGATAAACTAGTATTAAAAGGCGGTACATGCCTTGAACTTGCCTATAAAATTCATTGTCGTTCATCAAAAGATATTGATTTTTCTATTGATAATGAATTTTCAGATGCAGAAATTAAACAAATAATGAACGATTTGCCTGAAATATTTAACCAGAATTTCTACAAAATAGGTTATTATGCTTTTGATTTTAGGATAAAGAATAAACCTGTCCATATGCCAATTGATATAAAAATGACCGGTTATAATTTGTCGTTCAAATTGGTTTCAACAGATGTTCATAAACTGTTCAATAATAATATTGATAAATTAAGGAATCGTGCATTATCCCTTGGACAGTCTGATAAAAAAGATTTTATTATTGATATAAGCAAATTTGAATACACACAAAACAAAGAAGAAAAAGAAATTGACGGACATAAAATATATGTTTATCCGCCGATAATGATAATTTGTGAGAAATTAAGAGCAATTTGTCAAAAAATGAAAGAATACCGAAATAATCCGGAAGATATAGATTTACCCAGAGCTAGAGATTTTTGGGATATTTATTTGGTTCAGGAAAATTTGCAAAAGGCGGATTTTAAACTTCAAGAAAATAGAGAAATTTTAAAACATGTTTTTGATGCAAAAGATGTAGATATGAACTTACTATTAAAACTTGAAGAAAAACGCCATATTCACGAAAATGACTTTAGAAATGTTCAATTAACAGATGCTGCTAACAAAAAATATCCAACTCATTTTGATTTTTATTTTGAGTATGTTTTGGGCTTAATCAATGATTTAGAGAAATTCTGGGTAGTATAAATTCCATCTTTCACTATATTTTCGTTCTTTTTCTTTAAGTTCTCGCTGGACAAAAAAACGCAGTTCTTTATTGTGGTCAAATAGTTGTAAATCAGCTTCTTTGAACCCAGCTTTTTCTAAATAAAACCCAATAACTTGATGATGCGGGTAAATATAATCCAACTTTATCAACATATCATACAGTTTTTGAATATTTACTCTTCCCCTTGCTTTTTTATAAACATTCAAAACCTCAAAACAGCCACCGCAATAATACGGACTTACTGTAATATCAATTAGTGTACGTTCTATATTAGTTATATTAATTTTTGCATTATTATAATTTGTTTCTATTATACCTAATTTATTGCTGTATTTGCTTTGTAATAGATTTATTGAATAGATATCTTTAATTGTAAGGTTTTTACTAATTCTAGGCGGCATATAAAAAGCTCTATTGATTTCTTCTTGAATAAGTTGTTTTTTAGGTAGTTCTTTTAATGGTTTTGATTTTTCTAATGATATAAATATTGTTTTGGGAATGTTATTTGTCAAATTATGGTATTCCACTGCTGAATAATGGCTAAAATATGCATTTGGGCTAATACTTTGTATTGCTCTATATAAACTCGGTTTTTCTACAAAATATCTTGTATATGTTTTTGACGGAAATTCTAATATAAATTTTTCTTTATAAACATTGTTATGAATTAAAAATTTTTGAAAAGCAGTAAAAGTTGTTACAGAATAAATATACTTTTTATCGATGCATTCATTATAAATCTTTCTAAGCTCGCGGATCTTATAAAATTCAACTTTTTCATTAAAAAATGAAAGAATATTTTCTTTATTCTTTTCCATTTTTAATTGAGTTGTCGATTTATTCTTATTCATTCTGATTAATCGGTATTATGTATAATACCGATTATAACATATTTTTTATTAAAATTCAACCCCTCTTAAGAATTATTTTCAATGATTTATTTCTGAATTAAAAGTATCTTGCAAGATACTTTTAATATAAAAATGAATGGATTTCAATGACCCAAAAGGATTATTTTTGCATTATCTATATTTATTTTCTATAATAATTACTTTTAAAATTTACGGACTGTCTTATATTGTTGAATAAAAGCTTTCTAAAACATTTAAGATTTGTATTTTCATGCTATTATTGAACTTGTAAGGAGTAATATGGCGGAAGTAAAGCAACGTACAGCAGCAAAAAAGTTTGTTGAAGATTGGACAGGAAAAGGCTATGAAAAAGGTGAAAGCCAGAAGTTTTGGATTCAACTTTTAAGGGAAGTTTTGGGTGTTGAAACACCGGAACAATTCATTTCTTTCGAAGATCAAGTTCACCTCGACCATACGAGTTTTATCGATGCAAGAATTCCTGCAACAAAGGTTTTGATTGAACAAAAAAGTTCTGATAAAGATTTATATAAAGCAATTAAACAATCTGACGGCAGTTTGCTAAATCCTTTTCAACAGGCAAAAAGATACATAACAGAATTGCCGCTGTCTCAACATCCCCGTTGGGTTGTTACTTGCAACTTTCAAAAATTCTGTGTTTATGATATGGAACGTCCGAACGGCGAACCACAGGAAATTTTACTTAAAGATTTAGAAAAGGAATATTACAGACTTTCATTTTTGGTTGATACAGGCAGCGAACATCTCAAAAAAGAAATGGAAGTTTCTATAAAGGCCGGAGAGATTGTTGGATTATTATATGATGCACTTTTAAAACAATATAAGGACTGTACAAATGAAGAATCATTGAAAAGTCTGAATATTTTATGCGTCAGGCTGGTATTTTGCTTGTATGCGGAAGATGCGGGAATATTTGGCAAGCACGATATTTTCTTAGATTATCTGCGGCAATATGATGCTTCAAAAATGCGTAAAGCTCTTATTGAACTTTTTGCAGTATTGAACACAAAGCCGGAAGACAGAGATCCTTATCTGGAAGATGATTTAAAAGAATTCCCTTATGTAAACGGTGGGCTTTTTGCTCAGGAACATATTGAAATACCGCAATTTACAGAAGAAATAAGGACTTTGCTGTTAGAAAAAGCCAGTGCAAACTTTGATTGGTCAGAAATAAGCCCTACAATTTTTGGTGCGGTTTTTGAAAGCACATTGAATCCTGAAACTCGCAGAAAAGGCGGAATGCACTATACATCAATCGAAAATATCCATAAGGTTATAGCCCCTCTGTTTATGGATGATTTGAATAAAGAATTTGAAGAAATTAAGGCATTACCTCACAATAAAAACAGAGATAAAAAACTTGCAGAATTTCAGGATAAAATCGCAAACCTTAACTTCCTAGATCCTGCTTGCGGCAGCGGAAATTTCTTAACAGAAACTTATATCTCGCTTCGTAAACTGGAAAATGAGATTCTGTATGAACTTCAAAAAGGGCAAGTTACGCTGGGTGCGGTTAAAAATCCGATAAAAGTTTCGATAAGGCAGTTTTACGGGATTGAAATCAATGATTTTGCAGTAACAGTAGCAAAAACAGCCCTCTGGATTGCAGAATCTCAAATGCTAAAGAAAACAGAAGATATTGTTCATATGGATTTGGATTTCTTGCCTTTAAAAACCTATGCAAACATAGTCGAAGGAAATGCCTTACGGATAGATTGGGAAGATGTAATATCAAAGGACAAACTCAATTATATAATGGGAAATCCTCCATTTGTCGGGTATTCTTTGCAAACAAAAGAACAAAAAGAAGATATTCTCTCAATTTATATTGATGAAAATGGTAAACCTTACAAAACCTCAGGTAAAATTGATTATGTTGCAGGCTGGTATTTTAAATCTGCGGAGTTAATGCAAAATACAAATATAAAAACCGCTCTTGTTTCGACAAATTCAATTACTCAGGGTGAGCAGGTTGCAGGGGTTTGGAAACCATTATTTGACAGATTTAATATTCATATTGATTTTGCACATAGAACCTTTAGATGGGATAGTGAATCAAACTCAAAAGCTCATGTCCATTGCGTGATTGTAGGTTTTAGCTGTATATCGAATAATAACAAAAGAAAATTGTACACAAATGAGCGAATGCAGCTTGTTGATAATATTAATGCATATTTGATTGATGCACCGAATGTTTTTGTAGAAAGCAAAAATCAACCGATATGTAATGTTCCCAAGATGACAACAGGCAACCGTCCTGCTGACGGTGGTCATCTTATAATAGAAGCCGAAGATTATGAAGAATTTATAAAAAAAGAACCAAAAGCAAAACAATATATTAAATGTTTGACCGGTGCCTCGGAATTTATTAATAATAAACCTCGTTATTGTTTATGGCTGGTAGGAATAACTCCTAAAGAACTAAGAGAAATGCCAGAGGTCATGAAAAGAGTCGAAGCATGTAAAGAAGACAGACTAAATGGAGCCGAGGACAGACAAAAACTGGCAGCTACTCCTTGGTTATTCAGAGAACAAATAAACCCTTTAGTATATGCTATTGTGCCTCGTGTATCTTCAGAAAATAGAAAATATATACCCATAGGCTATTTGGGAACAGAAACCATTCCTACGGATTCTGCTGTAATTATTGTTGATTGCAGTAAATTTCACTTTGGAATACTCACCTCTAACATTCATATGGCATGGACAAGAGTTGTTTGCGGAAGACTGAAAAGCGACTACCGTTATTCAAAAGATATTGTCTACAACAACTTCCCGTGGTGCAATCCTACTACAGAGCAAAAAGCAAAAATCGAAAAAACAGCACAAGGGATTTTGGATGCCCGTGCCTTATACCCTGATAGTTCGCTTGCGGATTTGTATGACGAACTCACAATGCCGCCTGAACTCAGAAAAGCTCATCAAGAGAACGATAAAGCGGTTATGGAAGCATACGGCTTTCGCATAAAGAATGAACAAACCGGTAAATATCGCTGGCTGACCGAATCCGAAACCGTCGCCAGCTTAATGCAAATGTATCAGGAATTAACAAAATAAAGGAATACAAATGAAAATTGATTACAAATTTTTAAAATCCATATTGATTGCAATGGAAGAATATAAACTTCATCAAATAAGGTGCTATGATCTTATGCAAAAAATAGGTGTTATGGATGAAAGACATGTTTTAAATGAAGAATTAACAGAAAAATTTGTCGGACATATAAAGATTTTAGGTGATAACTATTTTATTGAAAGTAGTGATAAACGGGGTTATTATGGTTTTGAAAATACAAATAATGGTTATGCTATGTCAAATCCATTATATAGAATTACCGCGAATGGCTATGAATTTTTAGATATACTGAAAAATGATACCATTTTAAATAAAGTTAAAAATTTTGCAATCAAAAATGCTTGGGAAATTGGTAAACAACTAATTATTGAATCTGCAAAAATTAATATGTTATAAAAAATTATTATTGTAAACTTAAATTATACTGTTGCCTAAGAATTTTTACTTACTGCTATCGCAATACAGGAAAGAGATCCGCAGATGATAAATCAAACTGCTTTCTTTTGTTTCCTGCATCTGCCAGAGACAAGTCCACTTAAGCTCACGTCTGAAACGGTTCATGGTGATTTAGCCATGCACATCATGCTGAATTGCCTGTTAATTAAGTACTATATAAACCGGTTGAGGAACAGACGCCACCCTGCTCTTGAGGGATACATAATGCATTGCCCACCGCCCGTCTGACATCTACGGGCTACAACAACCGGCTTGCCTGATTATGAGGGCTCCATCACCCCTCTGTCGCCAGTTGGCTTGGTAGGGAGATTACCGTATCAGATATTAATATATTATCAAAGTACTATGTCAAATATGGATGTATGATTTGCTTTCGTAAAAAGTTATTAAAAACTTCTACATCTGGCTTTCTTGAGTTGAAATTACTGTATTCATTTTGCAGCTCAACGTTAAAAAACTCATCAAATTCAGGTATTCGCAAAATTACATCACGTTCTAACCCCTGTGATTTTATTTCTATTACTTCTTGAATTCTTTTATAAACTTCTACCGGAACAATATTTTCAAGTTCCTTTACTGTCTGTCTTAAATCAAGAGGTGGAATTCTATCAAACTCATATACATACTTTGCATTCAAAAGTCCACGCATAGAATAAAGATATTTTTTATATGTTATTGCCTTAGCCTGTTGAATAAATTCCCGATAGTTGTTTCTGAATAAAGAGAAGTAATGTTTAAATAATCTTTCCTGATTAAAGTTATTTCTCATATACTCTCGAAGCGGCAAGTTGTTATTACCATAATAAACTATCGGAGAACAAAGCCATTCAATAGTTGTCGGATTTGAGGTTAATAATAGTTTCAAATATTTAAATATATCAAATCCACTAATATCAATTAAAGAACCTTGAACATTACAAGGCTGCAAATCTTTATCGTAAGCAGCAGTTATAACATCTTTTTCCTGACTTAGTGAAATATAATTTTTTACCGAACGATAGAATACAAAACGGACATCATAATCACTGTCTTTGCTTGCCATACCCCAGGAACGGCTTCCGTTTTCAATTGCAAAGATAATTTTTATATCTTTGTCTTTTTCTATTTGTTGTAATAAATTTTGTATTTTATCAATATACGATTGTGTCAATCTCGTCATAACCAACTCCTTAGTTAAAAAATCCACTCAACCAAACAATGGCATTTATCCCATCTCCTACTTGAGGTTTGTATTTGCCTAGAACATGTTTTGATGCATATATAAAGCAATATAAAGATTTTTCATTATCAGAATGTTCAAGATTTACTTTTAATTGGGCAATTTCTTCACCAAGTATTTTAAAATATTTTATATTTTCAATTTGAGTTGCTATTTCATATTCACAGGCATATTGTTTAGGTATAAGCATCCTGAAATGTTCTGCCTCAAGTTTTACAACCGGCGGTTCAAAATCTTGCTCAGTTTTATCCGGATTCTCTTTTAAGAACTCATCTCTGGAAACATTATAGAACTCGCCTTTATCAATAACAAATTCTTGTTCTTTCAGTTTATCTAAACTATATGCAAGTCCGGCAAGTGATATTGTTTGGGTCTTATCTGTTTTAAAATTGGCTTTATCGATCGCATAAAACGGATCAAAGAAATTTATAACTTTATCATCTCCTGCTTCGACTGCGAATTCACCTTCTCCTCCATTTTGCCAGCAATAGTCTTCCTTAAGTTTTACCTCGTTATTAATTCCTATTAATAAAGGATATGCGGAAGTATATTCACTGCAAGTTTCTTTTAATTCTATCAAACTTAACACAGATAATAATTCATTTTTTGGATAGACTATTCCTGCAAATTTTTTATTTAATATGTTTTCTTGTTTAAAAATAATATCGCCGGAGGTGATGCATTTCTTCATGTTTTCTACTGTAAATTTTTCGGTATTGCCCCAAAGTGCAACCCATTTATCACCGTGTCCTTCAAAGTGCTCTCCGTCAAAATAGCTTTCTCCACGAGAAATTTTCCTTATATTAATTGCACTTATCGGCATATCTTTATCCATAATTTTTATCCTTTCTTTACTCAATTTTCAAACCTTTTACTCCGGTAATACCGTCAATACCATAAAAATCTACAACTTTTCCTTTACGGAAGAATATTTTATATTGTATTTCACCGGTTTTTTCTTCATAACTTATAGACCAGCTGTCGCGCAAACCGTTTTTGTAATGTCGTTCATAACTTAATCGACCGTCATTATAATATCGTTTTTCTATTCCATGTTTTTTCCCATTTTTATATTCACATTCAGAACGAATTTTTCCATTATAGTGATATTTTTTACATATCCCATGTTTCTTGCCATTTTTATAATTGTAATCAGCTTCTATTTCCCCATTATCGTAGTAATATTTGCCATTGCCACATTTTTTACCTTTATTGTATTTTCTTTCACTTTTTAGTTTTCCGTTTGGATAATACACTAATTCAATGCCGGTATCTCTTGCAGGAATTATGGCTTCTAATGTACCATCTTCATAATATTGGTATTCATCAGATATGCATGAACCATTTTTATATGTAGAAATGGCTTTAATTTGTCCATTTTTATGATAAGTAATTCTTTCTCCATCACACTTATCATTTTTCCAATATGCAACAAGTTTTAATTCTCCGGTATCATAATACCATTTGGTTTCTCCATCTTGTTTCCCGTTTTTAAAATATGCTTCCTTTTCAATTTGTCCATTAGTGTAAAATTTAATGGATTTCCCGTTTTTTGCATTATTTTTAAACATCTCGGAATATTCTAAAAACCCTTCTTGATTATATGTTTCTTCTATGCCTTCTTTTACGCCATTAACAAATGTTTCTGTTACTCTTAAGTTTCCATTTTTGAAATAACTTCTAGAAATTCCGTTTAGTTTATTTTTTGTATAATTTTGCTTCCAATCAACTATTTTAGTATTTTCAAAGTAACACTTTGTTATACCATTCTTTAAACCATTCTTGTAAGATATTTCTAAATACAAATAGCCTTCGGGTGTATAAATTTTTGTAACACCGTTTCTTGGCGGTATGTACAAATTTGGAATAAATAAGTTATCTTTACTATAATAAAGTTTATTATCGGGTAAAAAAATATCATCTAATTCCAAAAAAGATGAATATATATTGTCAGAGAGGTCATCAAATTTATATTTTATGTTGTGAATATCAGCGAAGTGTATTAAATCACTACAAGCACTCGCTGTATTGAATTTGGCTTTAAGTTCATATAAAAAATCTGATTTATTTTCGGCAAAAAATTTTACTAATTTATTACTTTCTTTTTTTGAAAAGATATAAAGGTAATCTAATCTGTCGTAAGAATCAATATTGTTATAGTGAACCAGCTTAATTAACAGCTCATTTTTCTCACAAAATTCCGCAGTAATATAGCGAGTTTCCATTTTGTTATCAACACAATATAATAAAATTCTATCAATTTTTCCACGTTTTTGATATTTTTTCATATCTATAATTTTTGTCATATTATCACCTCGATTATATTTTAATTTTACATTGCGACAAAAATGGTCATATTGGTATATAATAAATTTAAATCAGTAGAAAATCATGTCAGACAAACCAAGATACTCAAGAATATCAGATATTTTAGACCTTGCAATTTTTATGTCATCAAAAATTCAAGGTGTCACAATTTCGGAAATTGCTGAAAGGTACAATGTTTCACGCAGGACGGCTGAACGTATGCGTGACAGCCTGACTTGTATTTTTCCGTCAGTTGACGAAATTGAAACAGATGACAATCAAAAACACTGGGGTTTTATAAACTATTCCATTTCAAACCTGATTTCATTTACACCAAAAGAAATTGCAAATATTGAGCAGCTTCAAAGGCGTACCACAAATAAAGAAATGAAAGAGGAGCTTGGTAAAACCATCGAAAAACTAAAATCCCTGAACAAAAAGCATTCTCTGCCATTAGAAAACAATATTGAACTTTATATGCAGACAGAGGGTTATGCCGTCCGTCAGATGCCTCAGTACAAAATTAGTCTTGAAGCATTAGAGGTTATTCGGGAAGCCGTTCAGCACTCAAAAATGGTTACAGGAATTTACCACAACAAGGAGAGGTTGATTGAACCTTTGGGAATGATTTACGGTGAGAAAATTTATCTTGTGGCAAGAGAAAAAGCAAAAGGTGACGGGATATACAACTATTTATTGCATAAGTTTGAGAATTTAAAACTTACGGACAAAACCTTTGATAAGGGTAATTTTGACTTGCAAGAATATACAAACTTATCATTTGGAGTTTACCACGGTGAAATTTTAGAAGTAGAACTTTTGTTTTCGCAAGAATTAGCGCAGGAGGCAAGTCAATTCAATTTTCACCCCACACAATCCGGTAAATGGAATGCAGATGGAACATATACCGTGAACTTTAAAGCAAGCGGAAGTAAAGAAATTATCTGGCATGTATTCAAGTGGGGAGGCGGATGTAAAATAATTGCACCAAAATCATTGCAAGATGAATATCGAGAATATTTGAAAGAAAATTTGGATAATTACTAATATATGTAGTCTTCATCATCGTCTGCTAAATCATTTGAAAGATATTTTTCAAATAAGTCGGATAATCCAAGAGCTTTACTCTCGGTAGACATTTTGACAATTTCAAATGCCCGCTTGTTAAAACAAATTGCTTCATCTTTACCGTTTAGGACAGTAATACGCTTGCAATTATTTTGTTCCAGACTGGTCATAAGATTTGTGTGAAAAACAGTGCTTAAATTGTAATCTTTTATTTTAGTTAGATCAAAATCATACATGCCAAAGTTTTCTGCACGGGCACGAATTGCATTAAATCCATATTCCAGTCCGTCCATATTCCAGTGAACAAAAATCGGATTATTTAAATTTCGATAAAAACCCACAAAATCTTTAAGCATTAGCTGTTCACTTTCTATCAGAGATTTACCCTGTACAAGGTAATTATTCAGAGAAAAAGAGTGCAATTCTTTTGTGGCATAATTAACCAACGTGATAGTACATATTGCCGGTGCATAAGCTCCGCCGTTATAAAATCCGTCGCAAGAATAATGAATTGTGTACGTATCATGTTCCTTACCTTTGATTTGTAATTTTATTTCGTCCATATTTTGGTCTCCTTTGTATTTACATAGACATAATAATTTATGGCTGCGACAAATATGGACGTAAAACTATTAAATTCCTAAAATGTATTTTTCAATATATTTTATATATTCCGGAGTAAATAAATCTTTTACTTTCTGTTGCTTTTGTTTAGTTTTCGAAATTTTAAATTGTTTACTTATAGGAGTATTTTTTAAAATATTCAAAAAGGAATAAACCTCTGCTTGTGAAAACGGTATGTGATTATCTATATCTTTTGAAAGTTTGTTCATAATTTTTTTAGTAAATTCTAATAGTTCCTGATTAAAAATTTCTTTATTATGCTTTTTCTCAACGTATGTTTTATCCCATTCGTACTTCTTTTTCCAGTAAAACAAAGTTCTTCTGGAAATATTAAGACTTTGAGAAATAATATCAATTGGTATATTTTCCTCAATATACATAGTTCTCGCTTGTTTATAAAATTTCATTTTTGTCATATTAATTTCCTATCTGCACATAGAATTTTTTACACCATAGTAAGGGTTATGCTTAATTAAGCCTAGCTCAAACGCATATTTTAAAATGCTTCCAAGCAAAGTAACACCATTGCTCGCTGTTTTGGGTTTATATCTTTTTTTCATTTTCTGCATAAAATCAACAATCATTTCATACGTGATTTTATTAATTTGAATCTCACCAAAATATGGCAAAATATTGTATTTTAACTGTGATTTGTAACCCTTAAGAGTATCTTTTGTTAACTTTTTATTTGTAATGTAGCTCAATGCAATATCTTGAAATAAGACCTTTTTGTTTATTTTTAATTCTGGTTTTGGGTACAATTCAAACATCTTTGCTTCTTGTTTCTCTACATATTTATACTGACCTTGTTCAAAGACTATTTTACCATCGTTCAAGAGGTGATCAAGTTCTGTTTTGCAATCGCACTCAGCAATCATTTCTATTTCATCAAGTGTGAATTCTTTTAATCTTTTTGCTAATTTCTCAATATTCATAATATATGTTGAATTACCTCCAAATTAATCTCGGTTAAATTGTTATCTTTGGCAAATATTTCCATTTGATTTATAAGCTGGACGATTTGCCTGAATCGGTTGTATTTTTTATGAATGTACTCTATTGATTCGGGAGTAAATTGAATTTCGGCCAACTGATTTATAATCTGTTCAATATCATTTACCCCAAAGGTTTCGAATTTTACAATCTCGCTAAATCTGTCATACAGGTGCTTGTAGCGTTCAAGTTTTCTGTGAGCCAAGCCCATCCCGACAAAGATTATCGGGCAATCCGTTTCATCATGAATATCCCGAAGGGTTTCAATAGATTTGTAATTGTTCATTAAATAATCAATTTCATCAATAAAAATTATCTGTTGATTTTGTTTTAGCTTTTTAACCACTAAATTGAAATTATCGGAAGTTAAATATCTTGGTATTTCGTCTAATTCTTTAACTAATTCTTCTAACAGCCAGCGACCTGTCATCAAATTAGTTGCTCTTAAATATGTCGCATTATATTTATACGCAAGCCATAAAGCCGTTTGAGATTTTCCAAGCCCCGGTTCGCCATATATAAGTCCCATTTTAGGGATGTTTTTGGATTTATTTTGCAAATTTTCTACAAGTCCGATAAAATTTTTGACGTTATTTGTTTTCACAAAGATTTTACGCATAAAGCAATTCATACTCCTTTGTCTTTTTAAATTCACTTATCCAAGGATTGTCAGGGTCGTTTTTTATCAAATATTCGTATTTTTCTGAATTGTTTTTAAAGATAGGGAGTGATTTTTCTCCGTTGTTTATTTTTTGAACACCATTTGAACGAGCTTTGAACTCTTTTTGAAATTTGTTAGAATTCTCCATTTCTTCTTGGTTCGATCTTGCTTCAATCAGTTTTATTTCATCATTCGTCAATAATTTTTTAACCGAGTTTATCGTTTTCCGTTTCAGTTTTTGTTGTTTTTGGATTTTTTGTTTGTAATCCTCTAAATCCTCAACAGTCCCTAAAATCTTTGCCATCGGGTGGGTTTCGGTTACCCGCCCAGCTGTGCATAAGTATTCGCCTTTCTGGGTAAAAACTTTCACATTAGTCAGATCAAACAGGTTGTATTTTACTAAAACTTTTCCTCTCAGCCCGTATAGTCTTTCGTCAAAATAGTCACAATTTAAGAACCTTACGCCGTTTCGCTGAATTGTTTTGACTTCAGTTGCCAGCATCAAATCGTCAAGCAAACTTATATCAATATTTTGTTTCTTTCGATTTTCTAAAACCTCTGTGATTGTCATATTCGGTGCATTTGTACAGGGCTGAGAGTTCTTGAACTTAAGCCACATATCAATCATTTTGATTGTTTCTTCTATAGTTGGGATATAATCTTGGTGTAAGTTTTTATGAAAAATTTCGTTTCGTTTCAAGTATGCAGGTTTGTTGATAATTGATGAGCCGACATAACTTGGCATTAGTTTTTCAAAGCCTTCTTGAAATTCTTTGAAGAACCTCTCAATAACCTTTGACCTTGCATTATATGGTCTTGCAAATACCGTTTCAATCCCAAGTTTTGCATAGAGCCCATAAAAGCCTAATTCTCCAAATCCTTTTTCATCTGTAAAGTATTTTGCTCTAAATGCTCTGCCGTTATCTTGATAGACAATTTTAGGTATCATATCAAGGTTTATTATTGCGTTTCTTAGGGCACTTGCAATGCATTGGGTGTTTTCTTCAAGCATAATTTCATAACCGACCAGTGCTGTTGATTTCCAATCCAAAAATCCAACTAAAGTTGCCCGACAAGGCTTGCCCATAAACGGATTAATCACTTGAAACGCCAGTTTGTGCCCGTCTGCGACTAATATATCCCCGACATCAAGCAGACTTGCA
>CALUVN010000036.1 GCA_944324235.1 Candidatus Gastranaerophilales bacterium | reverse complement strand
GCAAACATAATGTTTGCATCAATACGACTCTTCAAGTTTCAAAAAGTCGCCTTTCGAAGATATTCAAAAAACTTTAAACATCTTTTACAAGGCGGCTTTTGTATAAACCGTATTTCATAGTTCCCTCGCCCCTTGAGGGAGAGGGAATAGTATTATTGTGCGTAGCACTGTAAAGGACTATTCACTCTTCACCATTCACTATTCACTCATCTTGATGCAAACGTTTCGTTTGCCAAACGTTATGTTTGCCCTATGAGAAGGCTTTGAATGAACGCTCCATGTTCTTGTCCATTACACTCTTTATTGAATCGTATTCTGTTTGCAATGCGTTGTGTTCTGTGTCTAATTTCTTTATGTCATTATCGTATTCTTTGTCTTTTGCTTGTATTTCGCGCATTGCCTGATTGTATTTTACTTCTGCTCTTGTTATCGCTAGTTCATCCTCAACTTCTATAATATCAGAAGTTGACGACCAAACTGTTTCAGTCCACGCTGCATTTTCTAAACCGGTACCGGATTCCGGGTCTTCTATGAATTTTACATGTTCTAGTGTAACTTCGCCGCTTTCTAATGCAAATTTCAGCCACTCCTGACTGTTGACCAACTTGTCATCCATAATTACCCAGGATTGTTCTTCATCACGATTTTTTTCTTCATCGTCATCACCGTTCATCCGGTGCCAGAGATTTGAATACCATTCGTATTTTTCATGTGTTTCATCCGGAATTTCTTCAGGCGGAATACTATCTATTAAATCTTTATAAATTTTTTCTGCATCTTCACAGTCATGAATCCATTCACGGATTTCCTGTACGCTTTTATTATGGTCTTTCAAATCTTCATCATAAGCATCTTTAATAGCATCACATTGTGCCTTCCAGGCATCCTCTGCAGCTTTATAATCTTTTTCATACTGCTCATCTATGGCATCACATTTATCCTGATAATTCTGCATAAAGTTAGGATCCTGATCTGCAACAAGTTTTAACAATTCCAACATCAAGTCATAGTATTCTGCACCAATTTCAGCAGACGATTTTGCAGGCGTTCCGTCTGTAGTAATAGAACCTGATGTTAACCCGCTATTAATATTACGTTCATCAATAGCTTTACAAACTTCATAATACAATACTTCCAAATTTTTTCTAAGTTCTGCGTTTGCAGGATCTGCTAATATTCCACGAACATTTTTCGGGTCCTGACCGTTACCACCTCCTGAAGACATAGCCCACTGTCCAGGGTCATTAGTTAAGGTTTGAGTCTTTCCGTTTATAGTAACCGTTATTGTACCACCACTAGCATAGTTAGTATCACTTGAATTCGGTGACCACAAATATTGAGACAAAACGTGTTCAATGTGCCAAGTGTTTGTATCATTATTGCTATTTTTATCATTTCTAAGGTTACCTGTAATACCTGTACCATCCCAACAAGCAGGCGCAATCAGCCCCATAGCTTCGTCAATCAGGTCAGGATATGGAGGTTTTACCGGAGGTACAAACGGCGGATAAACCGGTTCTGGCGGTTTTTCAACAAAATCAGGCGGATCGGATAATTTATCTATCCAATCTCCGTATGCGTGTTCCGGAGTTTTGCCGCCAAATTGATTTTTTAAATCGTTCATATTGTTATTGTGCTCATTTACAAGATTATTCCATTCTGCTTCTGTCAGTGTATTCCAATCTTGTGAGCCCATATTACTAAAATTCGGTTCTATTGCTCCGTTTGTTTTACCATACCATTCTTCGACGTTGTTTTTATCAAACCAATCCTCGTAATTATCACCGTAAATGTCTTTTAGGTGTCTTTTATACGCAGGGTTGTCCGTCATTGGAATACCATACTTTTGTAAAAACTCGCTTTTGGTGGTACTTTCTGCAAAATTAGTACCGTCAAGTGCAGTTACTACCAATCTGCCGGATTTATCAACAATACCATACTGATTCTTCAAAGACTGGTAAGTATAAATAGTATTGGCAGTCAAATTGTAGGATGTTTGTTTACCGTTTGCATCATAATAAATATACTCAAATTTTGTAGCGTTCAACGCTTCCATATACTCTTCACTTGCAGCCTGAGTCTCATTCGCCAGCCGGGTTTTGCTGTTCGAAATCATCTGCGATTGAAATTCGTTGCTCGTCAATCGCATCGTGATGCTTAATAATCTTGCCTGTGAAGCTGCCATTCCCATATTATCGATAATCCTTTCGTATACACTTTTATAATCGGATTTCTCTGTTGTAAACTTTAATATTTAACCTAATTTAAGTTAGTATATTTAACAAAACTTCATATTTATAAAGGCAAGATTAGCGGTACAAAAAAAAGAGCCTTTCGGCTCTTTTTTTAATCTCTTTTTTTCAATGTCGGGAATGCAATTACGTCTCTAATTGACGGAGAATTTGTTAAAAGCATAACCAGACGGTCAATTCCCATACCCAGACCGCCTGTAGGAGGCATACCGTGTTCTAACGCACAGATAAAGTCTTCATCAATTTCCATTGCTTCTTCATCTCCGTTAGCCTTTGCAAGTGCCTGAGCTTCAAATCTCATTCTCTGATCAATAGGGTCAGTAAGTTCGGAGAATGCATTACAGATTTCCCAGCCGTTTACGCGGGTTTCAAAACGTTCTGTCAGTCTGTCGTTATCTCTGTGAACTTTTGCAAGCGGTGATATGTCACGCGGATAATCAATAATGTGAACAGGTTGAATTAATGTTGGCTCAACTTTTTCTTCAAAAATTCTGTCGATTACCTGTCCCCAGTTTTCGCAATCATCTGCATTAACTCCGGCTTCTTTTGCTTTTGCTCTCGCATCTGTAATTGTGAAAATTTGATTGAAGTCAATGCCTGTTGCTTCTTTAACTGCCCCGAGCATTGTTTTTCTATCCCACGGCGGAGTCAGGTCAATTTCATTTTCACCGTACTGAATTTTCATTGTGCCCAGAACTTCCTGTGCAACAGTTGAAACAAGATTTTCAATCAATACCATCATTTCATTATAATCAACATAAGCCTGATAAAGTTCTACCATTGTAAATTCAGGGTTATGGCGGGTATCAATACCTTCATTTCTGAAACTTCTGTTGATTTCAAAAATTTTCTCGCTCATACCGCCTACCATAAGCCGTTTCAGATAAAGTTCCGGAGCAATTCTCAGATACATATCCATATCAAGAGTATTATGGTGTGTAATGAACGGTCTTGCATTCGCGCCGCCTACCTGAGGGTGAAGCATAGGTGTTTCAACTTCCAGAAATCCCTGTGCTGTTAAATACTGTCTGATTTTTTGGATAATCAAGCTTCTTGTTTGGAAAGTTTTTCTTACATCTTCGTTGCAAATCATATCAACATATCTTTGACGATATTTTGTTTCCACATCGCTGAAGGTGTGGAATTTTTCCAGTTCTTCAAGTTTTTCCTTGCTGATTTGTTTGTTTGGCAGCGGCAGCAAAGCTTTTGACAACAATTTTAATGATGTAGCTTTGATAGAAAGTTCGCCGCGCGGAGTTCTTCTAATTGTTCCGGTAAATCCAACTATATCACCGATATCTATAAGTTTTAAAAGTTTCATCTGGTCTTCATTTAAGTTTTCCTTATGAGAAAATATTTGGATTTTTCCTGATGGGTCAACCAGATCAATAAACATTCCTGAATTTCTTATAACCATTACGCGGCCGGCAACAGAATAACAGTCTTCTGTTTCAGCACCGTTTTCCAAATCTTTGTATTTTTCTTGCAAATCAGCAGCGTTGGCATCCTTGTTAAAAGAATACGGATACGGGTTTATACCTCTATCTGCAAGTTCTGCCAACTTTTGTATTCTTGTTTGTCTTATTTGTTCTTGAGCGGAAATCGGCTCATGAGTCGTTGTTTGTTGTGTCATATTAATTTCCCTTATTCTTAATAATCCTTATGTCAAAATTCTATCACAAACAAAAAAAGGTACAAACCTTGCCGGAATGTACCTCCTTTGTTATGTTTAATAAGTTCATCCCTGTAAAAGTCGTTTCAATTCGTCAGGACGTGACGTTTTTGACATTGCATCTTCCAGCGTAATAAGTTTGTCATTATATAATTTAGAAAGAGCCATTTCAAGAGTTTGCATACCTAAGCCTTGATTCATCTGAATAGTTGAATAAATCTGAGCAGCTTTTGCCTCACGGATAAGGTTTGCAATTGCAGGGGTAACAATCATTATTTCCTGAGCCATCACACGACCTTTTTTACTTCCATCTGGCTGTAATTTTGAAATAAGGGTTTGTGAAAATACAGCTACAAGTGAGTTTGCAAGCTGTACACGAATTTGTTGCTGTTGACCTTCCGGAAATACGTCGATAATACGGTCAATAGTTTGTGATGCCGAAGATGTGTGCAGTGTGCCGAAAACAAGGTGACCTGTTTCTGCAGCGGTCAATGCAAGGGCAATAGTCTCGTGGTCACGCATCTCACCTACCAGAATGATATCAGGGTCTTCACGGAGTGCTGATTTCAACGCGTTTGCAAATGAACGGGTATCCATTCCTAATTCACGCTGGTGAATAATACTTTGTTTTGATTTGTGCACGAATTCTATCGGGTCTTCAATCGTCAGAATGTGTTCTGATTTGGTTGAATTGATATAGTCAATCATTGCAGCAAGCGTTGTTGATTTACCTGAACCTGTAGGCCCTGTAACCAGCACAAGTCCGCGTGGTTTTTCAGCCATCTTTCTTACTACATCAGGCAAACCAAGCGATTCAAACGACGGAACAGTATCTGTAATCGTTCTGAATGCAGCTGCATAATTACCTTTATCTTTATATATGTTTACCCGGAAACGGCTTAATCCTTCTACACCGTATGAAAAATCCAGCTCCCATTCCTGTTCCAATTTACGTCTCTGTTCGTTTGAAAGCATCGGAAACAGCAAATTTTCTACCTCTTGCGGTGAAAATGGCGGGCAGGCAAATCTTCTGAGTTTACCATCGACACGACCGGCAGGTTCAAGATTACTTGTTATATGCAAGTCACTGCCGCCTGACGTTACTAATTGTTCCAATAAATCTTCTATCTGCATTATTTATTCCTCTTACTATTCACCAAAATTCAAAATAGCTTCATTTTCTTTCATTGCAAGCTCAACAAGTTTATATGTCATATATGCACCAAGAGCCACTGCTTTGGGATCAAGATTTGTTTTATTTGCCGCCTCTATTATTGCGGTATTTATTTCAGGATTTTCGTCCTTGATATAATGTATCATTTTTTTTCGCCAGGCCGGCATATCCTGAAAAATTTCAACAAATGCTTCTGCTGCGTTTTCTTCTGAAATAATCGGTATCATATATTTTTCCTTGTCCTATGGATAATAGTTTACCATATTATCTGAAATTATATATTAAATTTTATACCTCGTCTATACATTAGAAAATGTATTTGCTAAAATATTATTATATATGAGATTAGCGGAATTAAAACTAACTAACTACAGAAATTGCAAGAATATTTGTTTGGAATTTAAGACTAACAAAATCCTTATTATTGGCAAGAATGCGCAGGGAAAAACTAATATTCTGGAAAGTATTTACTTTTTGTCCACATTAAAAAGTCCTCGCACTTCAAATAATATTGAATTGATTAACTTTGAGTCTGCTTATACAAATATTCATGCGGATATTATTAAAGCTGATACCGAAATTGCACTTGAATTTAATTATACTAATGAAAAAAAACGTGAACTGAAAATTAACGGGGTAAACTCCCGACCGAAAGATTTTAAATCGGTTTTAAAAACCGTATTATTTTCAACAACAGATTTGCTTTTATTACGCGGAACTCCTCAGGATAGACGTGATTGGCTGGATAGAGCAATTTCACAGGTTTATCCTGCTTACGATGACAGACTGAGCAAATACGACAAAATTAGAATTCAAAAAAATAACTACCTGAAAGATTATCTTAAAACAGGATACTCAAATGACACTCTGCTTGATGTTTACAATGAACAACTTGTAATAACAGGCAGCAATATTATTTATCTGAGAAAAAAATTCCTGCACGAAATTGAAAAAATTGCAGCAAATAAACATCGTATCATCAGCGAAACAGAAGAATTAAAAATAAATTATGATTGTTCGTTTTTGAACGGCTCAGAAAATGAAGTGGAAGAAATTGCTTCATCATTCAAAGCTGCACTGGCTGAAAGAAAAATTGAAGAACTCAGACGCGGTCAATCTTGTGTCGGGCCGCACCGCGATGATATTATATTTTTTATAAACAATAACGAAGCTACAAAATTTGCATCTCAAGGACAGCAAAGAACAATTGTACTTGCGCTCAAACTTTCGGAACTTGATATTATCACCGAAAAAACAGGGGATAATCCGGTTTTGCTGCTGGATGATGTTCTTGCTGAGTTGGATGATATCAGACAGAATTATCTTTTAAAATCCATAAATAAAGATACTCAAACTATAATTACATCCGTCGATACGATTTTATTTGAAGATGAATTTCTGAAAGATGTACTTATTTATAAAATAGAACAGGGAAATGTAATAAGTTAAAATCTCTAAAATAACTTTTTCAGGAAAAAGTATCTTAATGCAAAACATATTAAACACTTTTTGGCTTAACTCTTATTATTGATAGAAACACTAATAAAGTCCGCTTCAAAAAAGCAGACTTTATTAACTTATCACTACAAATTTCGTACCTTTTCAGCCCTTTATCGGAGGCATATCTTTATATATTTTTTTGTAATTTACATCATTGAAATTTGAAGAAAATGCTGATTTCATGAATTTATTTGAAATAATCTGCGGCATTGTTGCATACATTTGCTCATTTGCCTGAGTTTCAAGAGATTCTGAAGAGGCTGTTTTTTGTTTTTTTTCCTCACCATATAACGCTTCACGTGCAACTTTTTCAATATTTGAGGAGAAAAAGTTTGATTTAAGAATAAATTTAGCACCGTCTTTTTTAGTTTGCCCGCCGGCATTAAGCATTGCGATTGCTACAATATTGATTACTCTGAGCGGAAGCCCCGGAAGTTTCAAAATAGCAGAACCGTGAGATGAAGCAATGGTTTTAAGTAAATTAGGACAATACATTGCTATTTTAATATAAGCTTCTTTTTTAGTCGCATCCGGAAGTCTGTCAATAAACGCGCTCAGGTCTTTAACGCTGTTAAATTTATCCGAGTAATACTGACGGCGTTCTTCTGCAGACATATTAGCTACATCAGGGTTACTTGCATCAAGATTATTTTCAATAATAGATTCGGTAACAGCTGCGATAATTTGTTTAGTATATGTAGCTTCTGTAGAAGCTATTACCTGTTGAATATTAGCATTATTTTGCACGCCGGAATTTGAAGAAGCGACAGCAGCTTCGTTAGCAGCGACTTCATTAGCAACACTGGCAGCAGCTTCTATGGCTTTTGTATTACCTGTATCAATTGACATCTGAAGCGCTTCTGACTGTACAGACGAATCGTAATTAACGATGTTTTGGGTTGCATATTCCAAAACCTCGTCAAAATCGGAGGTCATTATGATTTTATGCGCATCAAGTTGATTTGCAGCTTGCATATATGGAATTACATCAGCCCATCCTTTTTGTGAGGCTGCAATATCTTCTTTCGGTAATGCTTTTGATGCTTCAAAACCGTTATTAAAGAATTTAACTTCGGCTTCCTTTGCAATATATCCTGCTTTTAATGCATTTTGTTGTGCTTTTATTACCACTTTATCGCCGGCATTATTTGTATTCATGCACTCTTGTGCTGCTAACTGGTACTGAGCATCAGGTTTTTTGCCAGCCGGAGCTTTAAGAAATGATTGGAATTCTCGTTCTGCAACATTATCGCTAATCTCACCCCTGTTTCTGGCGTTGGATGCTTTGTTAACAACTTCCAAACGTAAATTGGCAGATTTGTTTATAGTTGTTGCTTCAAAGATCCCGAGACCATATTTTTCATCTTTCATAAATTCTGTCACTGTAGAGGAATGAGAATGCTCAGTGTCACTTGCAATAGTTTTTTTAGCATTTTCATACGCTTCATCATTTTTCATTAGACGAATACGACGAGCAAGCTGACGACCTTGCTCCGGATTATCTCCCGTCAAATTCCGTGAACTATAAACATCTGCTGATACAACTCCAGTTTTTATGTGTTTTACTGTTGCATCATCATTGTTGGACAATTTTAAGTCTGAAATTACCCCTTTATCTTTTAATTTTTCTAAATCTTCAAAGATAGATTGGGTTGCACTATGAATATCATTATTTAATTGTTTAAGTTGAGCACCATTAAGATTTAATTCTGATTGTACCGACAAAATTAAATCTGTAAGATAATTTGGATCACCGGATGCACCTAAAATAACTTTTTTCAGTTCATGAACCCGCTTTTCTGCCGGTGCATTTTTAAGTATATTAGATATGGCTTTAGCATCCTCTTGACACAGTTGTCTTTGCTGATTTTTATCAAGCTCGCTATATGAAATATTATTTTCCAATTCATATTGTTTGACTTTTGAAAGTCTTATATCTTTATATGCTTCTGAATCAGAGGACACAGATTGCAATAATTTAGAAACATTATCAATTGTATCTTTTGCTCCCTGTCCATATACTATACCTTGTTCGTATATCTTACCCTCTTTAGATTGTTTTTGTTCCTCAGACAGAGCATTATAAGACATTTGTGCGGAAGAAATTCCATAAGTTAAGCGCTCGTATGAAGATAAAGATTCAAGCTCTTCATCTGTAAAACCGTTTTTAATAGCAATATCAAAATCAAGAGCGTATTTCATACGAAGTTTTTCTTGTTTTTCAGGAGAATATTTATTCCATTCTTCATCAGAAATATCTCTATCCTTTTTAACTTTAGCATCCAAAAAAGCCATGAATGTTTGCTGTTGTTCTTCTTTGGATAAATCCTGAAATTCAGCCGGCATCAGGCTTTTCAAAAGATTAATGCGTTCTTCAGCAGACATGTTTTTCCACATGTCTTTAGTAATATTGCCCTTAATCATATTTATATTACTATTAAATGCGACCTCACGCATTTTCATTTTCGCATCTTCAGTAATTTTTTTAATAGCTTCAGAATTGTCTAATGCTTCTTTAAGCGATTGAGGTTTTATTTTGGGCAATACCGAATCCGGTAAATCTGTGCTAAGTTTACCTATAATTGGTTCAGCTTCACCTTGAGACAACGTAGAGCCGGCCTCCGGGGCTTTTGCTGTTTGCGCTGTCGTCGTTTGTGAAGTTTGCTTATCTTTTGCTGCGGCAGGTACTTCGTTATTATTCAATACGTTATTTGCATCCTGCTCTTTCTGCTGAAGTTGTTCATAATATTTATTTGTTGCAGTCAATTTTGCTGTTTCTTCCATATTATTCCATTGTTCAACAGCTGACGGGTCATCAGGATTTAATCCTATTGACTGCATAACTTTTTTTTCTTCGTCTGTTAATATCTTTTTCTTTTTATTTTCTTCAAAAATAGGAGCTGAATTGTTAGTTGTAACACCAGAATTTCCAGAACCATTTTCTGTAGTTCCGTTCAAATAAGAATTCAGAGTTCCTTGTTGAACATTTTCAATTGTCATTTTTAATTTCTCTCGGTTTTATCCTCTAAACATGTAAAAACATGCCGAAACAATGAATTTCTATATACTTCAAAAAATTTACAAAAATTTACATTAATCCAAATCTGCAACTATTGCATTTTCATCAACAATAGTAGTTTCATCGACATTTTGGACCTCAAATGCATTATTAAATTTTTCGAGTCCGACAACAGATTTTAAAGATTCAAATAATTTAGGATCAATTATGGCATGTGTGCCTAAATTCCGTCTTGAAACATCAAGCTGGTGATAGACAATATTACCAATATAACCATAATTAAAGCATTTATCATTTACCTGTTTTAATTTGTTAACAATTAATTCAGGGCCTCCGTCTTTTTGAATTGTCATCCTTTCAAAATTACTCTTATCATTATTCATATTGTATGCTCTTAAAGTATAATTTCCAAATGTACCTTGCACCTTTGCGGACATTATTTCTGATCCAAAGTATTCGTCACGCTCTTTTGCTTGTTGATACCAGGATGTATCCGGAGCAACATTTTGAAGTCCGCCTCCAGGAGATGGGCGTAAATTTCTATTAATCACATTTTTCTTTATTCCGGTGTTATTATTCGGACTACTTAATAAAGTTTCCATATAACCACACATTTCAGGACGTGAAATTGGAATATTATATCCGGTTTTATCGTCTTTTAATATAATTTGATTAAATGAAGCTTTACTAACAGGAACTCCGTCCTCGCCTATGATTGTAAAATTAACCTGTGAATAGCCGACAATAGTTCCTTCAAAATCCGCTTTATTACCATTATCAAAATAATCACGTGTTACTCTAAGCTTAATCGCCTCAAAATTATTTTTGTTCTTATCAGAATTAATAAGTTTGAATTCACCGTAAACCGGTACACCTTCACTCGTGCCGGCTTTATCACGTTCAAAAAATTCTTTAGTTTCGAGTATGTTATCTTTTGGAGTTGTTGTCTGCAGATTTGATACTATCAAAGAATTAGCAGGCATTTCCACATATTCAATATTATTGTTGTTATAGTCTATATTGTTGGTATTATTTATAGACTGTGCATTAATCGGGCTCATCGCAATTAAGACAGCTAAAGGTACGGCCTTTAACATTGGTGATGATGTTGATGAATGCAAATTTGACTCTTTATTTTTTTTACCTTGAAAATTAATTATGTTATTTTGGTATGCGTTTACAGCGGAAATAGGCATTATTGCCATAATTTCTTCTCCTTTACTTATTCTTAACCCACAGTATTTTTTTGTATGATATTATAAGGCAAGTACAAAAAATTTTTTGCTACCTGTCTTTTTCATCATTTAACCCACATGCCTTATTATATACGTGTTTTCAGGGTTTGTAAAGTAGTATATACGATATTAACATAACTTTACATCATTTATTGTAGAAAACAGGAAAATTGCGCTAAAAATCTGACTTGCTTGAATTAAAAGTTTGTTTGTTGTAATTTACATGTGTGTAAAATGTTTTACAAGAAGAAGGAGAACTCACATGAGTGAAAGAAAATTAGTTGGAACAAACGAAATGTTCAAAAAAGCACTCGCAGGCGGTTATGCTATCGGTGCTTACAACGTTAACAACATGGAAATTTTGCAAGGTATTGCAGAAGCAGCTGAAGAAACCCAATCACCTATCATTTTACAGGTTTCAGCAGGTGCAAGAAAATATGCTAACCAAACTTACTTGATTAAACTTGTTGAAGCAGCTCTTGCTACAACTACAGTACCTATCGCTTTACACTTAGACCACGGTGCTGATTTTGAAATTTGTAAAGCTTGTATCGACGGCGGTTTCTCATCTGTTATGATTGACGGTTCAAGATTCCCGCTTGAAGAAAACATCAAATTAACTAAACAAGTTGTTGATTATGCTCACCCTCGCGGAGTTTCAGTTGAAGCTGAACTCGGTAAACTCGCAGGTGTTGAAGATGATGTTAAAGTTCACGCTAAAGATTCAACTTACACTGATCCTGAAGAAGCTGCAAGATTTGTTAAAGAAACAGGCTGTGATTCTTTGGCTGTAGCTATCGGTACTTCTCACGGTGCTTACAAGTTCAAAGGCGAAGCTAAATTAGACTTCGAAAGACTTGCTGCTATTAAAAAAGCTGTTAATGAAGCTGTTGGATATGATTATCCGTTAGTACTTCACGGTTCATCATCAGTTCCGGCTGAATTCGTTGCTAAATGCAACAAATTTGGCGGAAACCTTCCTGATGCTCAAGGTGTTCCTGAAGATATGCTTAACTACGCTTCTAAACACGGCGTTGCTAAAATCAACATTGATACTGACTTGAGATTGGCTATGACATCTACTATCAGAGAATTCTTTGTTGAACACCCTGAAAAATTTGACCCTAGAGAATACATGGGTCCTGGCAGAACTGCTGTTAAAGAAATGGTTAAACACAAAATGGTTGACGTTCTCGGTACAGCAGGACACGCTAAAGACTAATTCTTTTGCTATAGAGAATAAATCTGAAAAATCCCGTCTCTTAAGAGGCGGGATTTTTAGCTTTTTACAAATATCTTTAGACTTTTGTATAAATTGACTAAACATCTTAATCTGATACAATAATATAATAATAAATAATAAAATACAGGTGGTGTGAATGAAAAGATTTATATGCGGGGTGTTGCTTGCGGTATTGTGTTTTAACTCTGCGGTAATCGCAAAAGAAATGCCGAATGTTTCTGCTTCAATAACAATTACAGAGTTAGAAAACTATAAACATAAAACTGTCAGAAAACATTATAATGTTTATGATTTAAAACTCACAAACAATAACACCAGAGCGGTATTACTATCTTCGGATACTGAATTAAGTTTTATAACAGACTACGATGGTGAAATAATCTCGGGCAGCCGAAGACATTTATATAGAAAATCAAGAAAAAGAGATATGGGCAGATACTACGGTATAGCGCTTCCAGGAGCTTTAATCTCCGGTTGTATTACTGTAGGCACTCTTTTCATAGGCTCTCCGGCAGCAGCAGCCGTATTTGCAGGAATGTATTTGCCGACAGACAAGGCTGTAAGAACAAACGTTGCCATTTCTCAGGATATGTTCAACAAAAATGTTATGCCGAGCAGACTTGAACCGAAACAAACCTACAATGTCCGGCTTCTTGTTCCTAAAGATATTGATTTGAATGAAATTGTCTTTTCTAACGTTTCATTTGATTTAAAAGATATGTACGACTTAAAAATTAAGGTAGAGGAACTATGAAGAGATTTTTATTGCTTTTGAGTTTGGGTATCATAAGTATAAGCGCCTGCGGGTGTAACCAGTATATTACAACAGAAATAACATCACAGGACGGTGATATATATTACGGCGCATACAACAGACGAGACATGATTCATGCTGATGTCAAACTTTTCCAAAAAGGGACAGACAAAGAATGCGACGGCGTAATATTTTTGAACGCTCCGTCAAGAAGCATTACTTTCAAAAATGACCTTGTCGACGCTACAATGATTTTAGGCTGTAATGACAAAACAATAATAACTACGGAATGGCAGCTTAAAAAACGTACATTTAATGACGGATACGGTGAAGGTGTTGACCAGCTTAACAGAATATACCAGTTCAAAACCATTTCAAGAAAAGAATTCAAAGAGATTGCCGAAAAGCAAAAAATTGAATTCGCTAAAGATGATAACTCTTTCCTGAAGTATTAACGAGTTTATTTATCCAGATTTTTAAAATAATTCGGGTCGTTAAGCGCCTTTTCCGTACAGGCAATACCATTGAGTGTGCTTGAACTGTTTTTGGAACAATATGTATCCATATCAGTATAATGGGTATCAGGTGCTCCCATTGGCAAAAATTTACCATCGTTTGTAAGCTGAAATGTAAACAAGTCATATCCCCAACGGTTTGGACCTTTTTTAATAGAATTTGTATCGACAGTTATATATGTGGTATGACGATTGCCGCCGCCTGCATTTTCAAAAAGATACAAACTCCCGTCTGTAGTCATATATCCGCCATCATCTATAATTGAATTTGCCGCCTGTTCCGTTCCTGAAAAAGTTTTGTACGACGTTTTAGTCGGGTGGTAACAGTACTGGTTATAATTATAGCCTTTACAATCAAAACCTATACGAAAATACTTCTTCATGTCTTCAGCGAGTATTAAATTGCCGTAACTGGCTGTAATTGTATAACCTTTTTCTTCGCTCATTTTTTTGAATGCCTGCGAAATAACAGAGTAATTTTTCTTCAATGACGCCTGAATTTCAGCATATCTGGTGTCATTAATTATACCTGGCACTGTCATTGATGCAACTACTCCTATTATACCTATGGTTATCAGAACTTCTGCCAGAGTAAATGCAGCTTTAGAGAAAATATCCCTTACAGCAAAAATATTTTCAGAATACGCTTGCCACTCTGTTCCATCTATCGTGCTTAAATAACTTTTCTGTTTATTTTGCTTATAAAATACAAAAAAATGCTTCTTTGGGATAATCCCGCATGGAGAGCTTAAACCAGCTTGCCCCCCCCCCGAAATTGGCTCTATATCTAGGTTTCAACATACAACTCTCCTTTAATTAAATTTATAATAATTTTACATTATTATTACAAATTGTGCAAGCCACTTTTTTTAAAGCGGGGGAAAGTATACAAAAACGCACCGATTGAAATTTCAAACGGTGCGTTAATCTTTTTCATACTATTTTCTACTTTTTCAAGAAATCAGGGATTTCAATGTTTGAAAAACTAGGAGAGATTTCCGGCATTGATGGTCTCTTCGGTTGGTTAAAAGAATTTGCGAAGAAATCAGATGCGCTTAATTGTTTAACCTCTTGTTTTTGAACAGGTTCTTGTGTATTTTTCAGTTCAAAGCCTGTAGCAATAACAGTAACCTGAATTTCGCCCTGAATATTTTCGTTAACGGCTGTACCGATAATAACTGTTGCATCATCAAGTACTGCATCGTGGATAATATTTGCTGCGTCAGAAATTTCGTGCAATGTCATATCAGGACCGCCGGTGATGTTAACGATAACACCTGATGCACCGTTGATTGAAGATTCAAGCAGTTTAGAGTTGATAGCAATTTCAGCTGCTTTAACAGCTCTGCCTTCACCCTGACCGCGGCCGATACCCATAAGAGCTGAGCCTGAAGACTGCATAACACATTTAACATCGGCAAAGTCAACGTTGATAAGACCCGGAACGGTGATGATATCAGAAATACCTTGAACACCGCGGAGGAGAACTTCGTCAACAATTGAGAATGATTCTGATAAAGTAACCTGTCTGTCAACAACCTGAAGTAATTTATCGTTAGGAATAACGATAACTGCGTCAACCGCTTCTCTTAATTTTTCCAAGCCTTGACAAGCTTGATTTTGTCTTTTTCTGCCTTCCCAGGAGAAAGGTTTTGTAACAACAGCAATTGTCAAAATGCCTAATTCTTTAGCAATTTTAGCAACAACAGGAGCTGCGCCTGTACCTGTTCCGCCGCCCATACCTGCAGTGATAAATACCATATCAGCGCCGTCGATTGCAGCGGTAATTTCTTGTTGAGCTTCTTCAGCAGCTCTTTCACCTACTGAAGGGTCGCCGCCTGCACCAAGACCGGCTGTAGATTTTTCACCTAATTGAATTTTATTTTTAGTTTGGCCATATTCCAAAACTTGTAAATCTGTGTTCATTAACCAGAATTCTACGCCTGAAAGACCTGCTTTAATCATTCGGTTAACAGCGTTTCCGCCGCCGCCGCCGACACCAATAACTTTAATATTTGTCGGGTTAATAGGAGTCCTTTGAGTCTGGTTATTTGATGGTTCTTCTTTTCTAGCGAAGATATCTGATACGTAATTTTCCACTATTGTTACCTCTTTATATTGATTGTTACTTGACTTCAGTTACTTTATTACTCATTTTAACAATGAATACATTAATAATATAATATCATACTATTTTAAATAGAAAAAAAGTACAATAATTTATGTATAATTATGAACAAAAATTAAGCTAAAAACCGCTGCAGTCAAGCAAAAAATCAAATACATAATTCTTAATCATTTTTAAATGACAGCAGGAGATGTCCCCCAGTGAAGCTTATCTTTGAGAATTGAATAGAAGCCGACACCTTCCAGCAGAGCAAGTTTTGCAGTGTATTCGGATTTTTGGATATTAATTTCCGACTTAAATTCATAGAATTCCTGACCGTCAGTAGATGCAACGTAATTGACGTCAGAGCACCCTGTTGAAACTGTGATTACCTCGTCATCCGGAATAACAATAGGGCGTGCGGTTAGTGTATGAGGACAAATCGGTACTATAACAAACGCGCCGAGAGACGGCGAAATAACAGGTCCACCTGCGGAAAGTCCGTATGCTGTCGAACCTGTAGGGGTTGAAATTATGATACCGTCTGCGAGATAGTCACATAAGGGCTTATTATTAATTTTTAATGAAAACTTTGACGTTCTGCCTGTTGAAGTACCTTTAACTACAAAATCGTTAAGCGCGAGTCTGTTACCGCTTTGAAGCATTACACGGTCTTCTACTCTGTAATGACCGCCGAGAATTTTTTCAACCGAAGTTTTTATATCATCTCTTGCACACTGCGATAAAAAGCCGAGCCTGCCGAGATTTACGCCGAATATAGGCGTTGAATATTTTGCATAAAACCGTGCTGCTTTTAAAATTGTGCCGTCACCGCCGATAACAAACACAAAATCAAAACCGTCTTCTAAATTATCTATATCCAGAAGCACAGGCTCGGCATTATGGTTTTCAAGCGTATCTCTCAACTCTTTCATCACATCTGCCGAATTTTCAATCTTTTTATTATAAGCAATCGCAAATTTTTTCATAAATAACATATAACACAATTAAGAACTTATATCAAACTGATACAAGTTCTTAACTGTTTAACTATATTAAGATTAGAAAGGATTATTTGCTTCGTAATATGCCTTCAATTTTTGGTATATCGGTTCTGCCTTATCAATTAACTCCTGCACTTTTTGTTTCTCTGCTGCTATTTCAGGAGTAATTTGGTTAATGCGGCTTTTAACTTCACTTTCTTCACGTCTTAATTCCGCAATTTCTCTTCTGTAATTTTCTATTTCTTGTTCTATTTTTTTCATCTGATCTGAATTTAAATTCTCTTTAAAATCTGATGCATAATACGAATAATTAAAATGCGGACTTTCTATTAGATATTCTTTTTGATTATAATTGTCTAATTTCTTTTGCATCAACTTCTGTTGTTGCGCCTTCGCCGATATGAGAAAATACTTGGACTGTATTTTATAATCAAGCATGTCTGCCCGCAGCATCAAGCGTTCTTGTTCCGCAGTATTCTTCGCAAGTCCGGTTGCTGCTTTCTCTTTTTGAGTTAAAATATCGCCGGCTTCATCCATTATCGACGCCAAACCGTGTATAAATTTAATTTTTTTTCTTGTCAATACACTCTTTTGAAAATATTTTTCAAGATTATTGGAAGAATCTGCTAAATTTTTTTCATTGAGATTTACAAAATATAATGAGGTGTCTAACTCCTGTTTTAATCTTGCGTCATCTTTCTGGCCTTCATATTTTTTTAAATATTTATTCTTATATTTTAGTGAAGTTTCAAGCATACCACGATTTTTTAAGCATTCCATCTCATATTTATAAGTTTGTTCACAATCATTTTCTAACATGCGGTAGTGAAATTTTTCTACTGCTTTTAATTTAGCCGTGTAGTCGGTAGAATCCCCGTAAATACTGTGAAATTTATAATCAAAATCTTTCAATGCAGGAAGCGGCGGCATAGAATCATATACTATATAATCGTAATTTTTCTCCATTTCCTGAGGAATTTCTTCATCAGGAGAGGCGATATAAACTTTTCCTGACTTATTATTTACATTGCGGCTCACAATTTTAACACTGTACCTTTCAGGATGAATCGCATACACAGCCTGCCTGACAGCTGATTCATAACTAGGAGCATATCTGCCGCCCCTTTCACTAATCAGAGCTTGACCGTCCTTATATAACGTGCAATATGAATCATAATCACCGAACATCGCTTGATAATTCAGCTCATACCCTTTGAATTGCGGATTTGAGCCTTTTTTGTTTTGATGACCTTTTCCGGAATTTCTTACTCCGTAATTATTAAAAAATACACTTTGAACCCTCATATAATACCCCTTTCATTTCATAAATTAAAACTATTAAAATACAGAAAAAAATTTTTTGTTAGGGAATAATTAAAAAATTTACACAAAGTTACAAACAAAAGAAAAGGGAACGACTATATCATTCCCTTTTTTATACAACTATCTCTTCTTATCTAGTCCCGATAGACCTATTGCAGAGGACCTCTCCACAATGAATCGTTAAATTTATTCAAGTTAGCATTAACTTCAACAGATAAAGTTACGTTACTAGGAGTAAATACAAATACTAAATCGCCGACTTTTTGAGGTTTGCCGCAAAGTGCGTGAGCAGCTCCACAAACAAAGTCGATTGTTCTTTGTGATTGTTCTTTATCCAACAGATGAAGATTAAGAACAACTGTTTTTCTGTCTTTAAGATTTTGAACAATGTGGGCAGCATCATCAAATGAACGAGGTTCAATAACCATTACTTCATAACCTCTGTAATTTGGATGAGTTACAACTTTTAAGTCACTTGATTTTTCCATTTTAGGTTGAAATGCATAAGACGGATCAATTGCAAGATTATCCTGAACCGGATATTCTTCATTCATTTCTTCTGCCATTTCATCAAAAATGGTTTCTCTTGGTTCAAATCCTTTTACCAAAAAATCAACTACTGATTTAATTTTATCTGTTACTACTGCCACCGATTTATCCTCCGTTAATTAAATTTACTGAAATAACTTTCTACCTATTCTTAACATTGTTGAGCCGCAACGGGCTGCTATTTTATAATCCTGACTCATCCCCATAGAAATATCTTTTAACTCGCATCCGAACTTATTTTGAAGCTCATCTCTCACTGAAACTACATTTGTAAAAAGAGTCTCAAGAGTTTTTTCATCAGCACCCAGAGGAGCCATATTCATAATACCTTTTACTTTTACGCCTTTCAGCGCGGTTATTTTAGGAAAATCTTCAAACAGAGCTTCTTTTGAATAACCGAACTTTTGTTCTTCACCGGCATTGTTAAGCTGCAAAAGTATATCCTGAACTTTACCGTGTTTCAAAGCCTCGTCGGAGATGACTTCCGCAAGCTTTAAAGAATCAACCGAATGGATTAAGTCAAAAACTCCGACAACCTTTTTAACCTTGTTGGTTTGAAGATGACCGATAAAATGAAATTTTGAGTTATTTCTGACTTCATCGGGCAATTGCCGAATTTTCTCAACCGCTTCCACAGCTCTGGACTCTCCAAAATTTCTGAGTCCTGCTTTGTATGCTGCCTCCATTGCACTTTCGTCAAAATACTTGGTTACTGCGATGATATTCAAGCTATAAGGTGCGATTTCTTCTTGTATTTGCAAAAAATTTCGTCTTATGAGTTCTTCTTGCATAATAATTTCTCACCCCTACAAGAATTTGCTCCAAATCAGAGCATATACTAATTCTACTCTATCTGTTTTGAGCGGACAACTATTTTATTTATTTCTAAAATGCCTCCTCTCCTTATTCCCCAAAACCATGAGTCTGACATGATTTGAGCCTTTTTAACTTTTCTTAATAATATAGTTACAATTCGTAATATTACTCTTTTTTCACGTTTTACACATGCCTTTTTTGTAACAAATCGTAAAATATTATTATCTATATAAATAGAATAAACTATTGAACTGCGGATTTTATCCTTTAAACAGATGAGTTTTTAATTTAAAATGCATCCATAAATATAATTGATACCCTAACCAATTATTTCTTTTGATTGCAGAAAGAAGTTTAAAATTCTTCAATTTTTCGCATATCGAAGGTTCCAGAGTATCAAGTACTCCGTCAAAAACAGTTTTTTTCATTCTTTCGTAAAACTCTTTTTTATATTTCCAATCGGCCCTATCAAATAATGCTGTCAGCTGTTCGTATTTATACTGAAAAAAGGCGTATTTGAAAGCATTTCTGAGGTGCAGATTTTCCAGAGTTGACTGAATTGCGTCTATCACATTGAATATTTGGAACACGTTATCCGTATAATTTTTCGTCAAAGAGTTAGAATTAGTCTGATTGTAAATATAGTAAGCCTCCGGTGAAATTTTAATTGTTTCAGCTTGCAAAAATGCCTGCAGACAGAAAAGAAAATCTTCAAAAGGATTATATTTCAAAAACTCCAGCCGCTTAAGCCTCAAAAAATCAGTCCTGTATATTTTATTCCATACTGCAAGCCCCGAGCAGAAAGGATTGTTGCAGTCATCAAAGTTAAGCTCGCTGTTTACATCCCGCCAATTATCCCAGACATCCATTGAAAAAGAATATTTAGGTTCGACGCTTTCAGCATTTTCAAAGTAAAAACACGCGTTAAACACAAATATATCCATAATGCCCTTTTTAACAACACCTGCAAAATCGCTGTACAAAGACAGATTAAGCCAGTCATCAGCATCAAGAAAATGTATATATGAACCGCTTGCAAGTTCTATACCTCTGTTTCTGGCAACGGATGCCCCCTGATTTTGCTGATAATCTATTATTATACGCGGGTCTTTAGCTGCGTAATCTTTTAAGATTTGAGTGGAATTGTCTGTTGAACCATCGTCAATACAAATAATTTCCAAATTGTCGTGTATTTGATTAATGACGGAATCCAAACATTTTGGCAGGAATTTTTCCGCATTATAAACAGGGATTATAACGGATATTTTCGGGAATTTAGCCATGACGCTTCACCGCCTTACAAAATGCAGGATAATTACAGCTGACCATAAGAGAAATAAGATTTAAATTCTTATCTTTCGCAAACCTGCGTCTGTCATACTCTTTAAAATTAAATTTGGAAAAGTATTTTTTCATACTATAGAAAAATTTCTCTCTGTATGCACCGTCTACAGTAATAAAATAATGTATTGACCTTTGAATATTATATTGCATAAGTGCATTTTTATACTTTTCAAACCTGCCATACTTATGAAAAACATCATCTACACGCTCAATAGCAGTAATAAAATCAACTGTCTTTTCATCTCTGCGGGAAAGAATTGACCCCTGACGTTCTGCTCTGTAGTAATAAAGAGGCAGATTTGTATAAACCATACGGTTTGCACTCAAGTATACTTCCGCAGCAAAAGGAAGATCTTCAAAAATTATATCTTCACAAAAACGTAAATTATTATTTTGGATTAATTTTGCCGAATAGAACTTGCACCACGCAGTCGGGTGGATTTTTGTATAAAAGTTTTCGTTCAAATCAGTTTCATACACACATTTACCGACAAGACTTTTAGGGAAAGAAAAACCTGATTCATATAATTTAAGAGAGTTTCCTACAACATAATCAAACCCGAAGGCCGCAAAATCCGCATTCTTTTTTTGTACAAAGTTGTACGCACGCTCCACAAGAAAATGTGAAACAAAATCATCCGAATCAACAAATGCGATATATTTACCTGATGCAGCATCCAAACCTGCATTTCTTGCTGAAGACAGTCCGCCGTTTTCTTTATTTATAATTTTAATTCGTTTATCAAAACAGGCATAATGTTCCAAAACCTCGGCGGAATTATCAGTAGAACCGTCATTAACGCATATTATTTCTATGTCTTTAAAAGTTTGGTTAACCAGACTGTCAAGACAAAACGAAAGATATTTTTCCACGTTGTATACAGGAACAATAATTGAAACTTCAGCCATAATAATAAGATTAAAATAATTTAAATAATTAGTAATCCATCTTTTAATGGATTAAAGCTGTCATAATCATAAACAGTGCATATTGATAAGCTATTATCGGATTTGTAACAGACTATTCTCTTATTCGTTTGGCACTATTGAATAAATCACACCAATAAACTTGAAATTAAAATATGCGCGTGATATCTTTATAATGCTGATTTATAAATAAGAAAGAAGGATTTAAAATGTCAGAAGTTAGAGTCAGAATAGCACCGTCACCAAGCGGTAATTTACACGTAGGTACAGCAAGAACTGCGCTTTTCAACTATTTATTTGCGAAGAAAAACAACGGTAAATTCGTTTTAAGAATAGAAGATACAGACGCAGAACGTACAAGCCAGGAATATATAGATAATATCTTTGACAGCCTGAAAGCTCTGGGCTTAAACTGGGATGAAGGTCCTGACGTAGGCGGCCCTTACGGTCCTTATACACAATCACAAAGATTTGATATTTACCCTAAATATGCACAAAAACTTTTAGACAGCGGCTTTGCATACGAATGTTTCTGCACTCCGGAAGAACTGGAAGCAGAAAAAGAACTCGCTACTCAAAATAAACAGGCTTATGTTTATTCTAAAAAATGCGAAAACCTGACTGAAGCCGAAAAAGAAAAATTAAGAGCTGAAGGCAGAAAACCTGCTATAAGATTTAATATTGCAAAAGCTCAAAAAGCATTCCACGAAACATCAATGTTAAAATTCGACGACCTTGTAAAAGGCGAATTACACATGGATACAGACCTTCTGGGCGACTTTGTAATTATGAAATCAAACGGCACACCGACTTACAACTTTGCGGTTGTTATCGATGATATGCTTATGAAAATTTCGCACGTAATCCGCGGCGAAGACCATATTTCAAATACTTTCAAACAAATTTTAATTTTTGAAGCACTCGGTGCTGAAGTTCCGCGTTTCGGTCACTTAGGTATGATTCTTGCGCCGGACAGAAGCAAACTTTCAAAACGCCACGGTGCAACAGCCGTTTCCGAATTCGTAGAAAAAGGCTACCTCACTGATGCTTTAATTAACTTTGTTGCACTTCTTGGCTGGTCACCGTCTGACGGACAGGAAATTAAAACCGTTGATGAAATTGCTCAGGATTTCAGAATTAACGAAATCTCATCATCAAATTCAATTTTTGAATACGACAAATTGAACTGGATGAACAGCCATTACATAAAAATGCTTCCTATCGAAGAATTGAAAGAAAAATTAAAACCATATCTGACTAAATATAATCTTAACGAATTAACAGATGCGCAATATACCAGAATGGTTGAAATTACACGTGAACCGTTGACACTGCTTTCTGATATTACAGATGCAGTTCCGTATTTCTTCGGAGAAAGCGTTGAAGTAGAACCTGAAGTTCAATCAGAAGTTCTTGATACCGAAATTTCGCAAAATGTTCTTAAAGAATTTGTAAAACAGGCAAAGGACTGGGATTTTGATGAAGAAAATCTTCACGAAAAACTGGAAGCTTTCCGCGGACAATTCAAAGAACAGGGTATTAAGCCGAAAGTTACAATGTGGGCAATAAGAGCCGCAGTAACAGGCAGAACCCGCGGTGCTGATATGACAGCAATTCTTGCAATACTCGGCAAAGATAAGGTTCTTAAACGTATTGAAAGTGCAATTAAACAAACAGTTTAAACTAAAAATCCAAATGAACTAGTTTATACAAACTTCCCTCATTTTATTATTGAGGGAAGTTTTTTGCAAACGTTTCGTTCCCCCCTCCCTCAATCCCTCCCCTCAAGGGGGAGGGAAGTGTTGTTAAGCTCTTACGGTTTATACAAAAGCCGACTTGTAAAAGATGTTTAAAGTTTTTTGAATATCTAATACAGGCGACTTCTCAGTCTGTGGAAATAGTATTGATGCAA
>CALUVN010000035.1 GCA_944324235.1 Candidatus Gastranaerophilales bacterium | reverse complement strand
ATTTGCTCCACGCTCACGGAGACTCGACAAAAAGCCTGCGGCTTAGTAGTCTCGTTCCGCTCGCTATCCGGACTTACTTCGTGTCGTCCGTCCGCAAATCCGCCTCCTACTTAGGAGAGGGGCAAACGTAACGTTTGCATCATTAGAACAGAAAGAAAAATGATTTGAGGACAATAGCGTGAGCAGAGCGGGAGCGTGTCCCGAAAATGATTTTTCTTTCGATAGTTAATCTGTGCACAGCACTGTAATGGACTGTTCACTATTCACTACTCACTGGCACTTTTTATCATACCTCACCCCTACCCCCTCTCCTAAGTAGGAGAGGGGCATACGTTACGTTTACGTCATTATAATTGAATTACAAAAAGAAAAATTTTTTGAGGACGATAGCGTGAGCAGAGCGGGAGCGTGTCCCGAAAATGATTTTTCTTTTGGGGATGTAATTTGTGCGCAGCACGGTAACAGACTATTCACAGTTCACTTTTCTTGCGCTATTTACTCATTTGTTTGCCCCCTCACCCGCACTTCGTGCACCCTCTCCAAATCGGGAGAGGGAAAACAAAATATTTGCATCATTAGAGCAGAAAGAAAAATTATTTGAGGACGATAGCGAAAGCAGAGCGGGAGCGTGTCCCGAAAATGATTTTTCTTTTGGGGATGTAATTTGTGCGCAGCACTGTAAAGGACTGTTCACAATTCACTACTCACTGTTCACTCTCATTGGTATTTCTTTTTTGATGTTTTTAAGTTATAATAAAAATAAGAAAATAGGGAAATCGAGAGGGATTATTAATGAATAAAAATCAATCAGCAGGTATGTACATAGTTCTTGCAATTGTGATACTTGTATTTGTGTCATCGGTATTTATGGCAGGCCCGACAACCAGCACGTCGGAAATTTCATATTCAAACTTTTTGGAAAGACTCGCAAACGGTGAATTCAAAAAAGTTGAACAGGGACCTGATTTTCTGATTGCAGTTCCGAAAAATCAGCCTGAAGCCGCTGCCGCAACAACTCAAAATACAGATGTAAATCCTTTTGCAATCGAAAAGAAAACCCCGCAGATTCAATATAGAGTACTGACTCCAAATGATCCCGAACTTGTAAAAAAACTTGAAGCTGCAAATGTCGATATTAGCGTTAAAAAACCGTCTGAATCTTCCCAGTTCATCGGAATTTTAGGTTCACTCCTGCTCCCGCTGTTTTTTATACTGGTGCTTGTATTTATGGCAAAAAGCTTGCAGGCAGGCGGTTCTCAGGCAATGTCTTTCGGTAAAAGCAAAGCCAAAATGCTTCTCGACAGCAAAGTTAAAACTACATTCAAAGATGTTGCAGGTATAGATGAAGAAAAACAAGAACTTGAAGAAATCGTAGATTTCCTGAAAAACGGCGATAAATATATTAAACTCGGAGCAAGAATTCCTAAAGGTGTTCTTCTCGTAGGCCCTCCTGGTACAGGTAAAACCCTGATGGCAAAAGCGGTTGCAGGTGAAGCAGGCGTTCCGTTCTTTTCAATAAGCGGTTCGGATTTTGTTGAAATGTTCGTCGGTGTAGGTGCAAGCCGTGTAAGAGATTTGTTTGATCAGGCAAAAAAACATCAACCTTGTATTATATTTATTGATGAAATTGACGCAGTGGGTCGTCAGCGCGGCGCAGGTTTAGGCGGAGGCCACGATGAACGTGAACAAACCCTTAACCAGTTGCTTGTTGAAATGGACGGGTTTGACGAAAATACAAATATCATCGTAATCGCTGCAACTAACAGACCTGATATTCTTGATAACGCTCTTTTGAGACCGGGACGTTTCGACAGACAAATCTACATTAACGCTCCTGATGTCAAAGGAAGAGAAGAAATTTTGAAAGTACACGCAAAAAATAAAAAAATCTCTGATGAAGTAGATTTAAAAGTTCTGGCAAAACGCACACCGGGCTTTACCGGCGCAGATTTACAGAACCTGTTGAACGAAGCGGCACTTCTTGCGGCAAGACATAACAAGCCTAATATAGAAATGGAAGATATAGACGCATCTATTGACCGTGTAATCGCAGGTATTGAAAAGAAAAGCAAGGTCATGACTGATGAAGATAAAGAAATTACATCATACCACGAAGTAGGTCATGCTCTGATTTCAAAACTTCTGAAAGATTCAAACGAACTCCATAAAGTTTCAATCATACCTCGCGGATATGCTCTTGGAATTACCTGGACAAGACCAAAAGATGAAAAAGTTCATACAAGCAAAGCCAAATTACTTGCAGAAATTGCGGTATCACTCGGCGGACGTGCTGCGGAAGAAATCGTTTACGGCGCAGATAAAGTAAGTACAGGAGCATCACAGGATCTTATAAACGTAACCAATATCGCAAGAAAAATGGTTACAGCCTGGGGTATGTCTGAAAAATTAGGAAACATGACTTACGGTAAAAATCAGGAACACACATTTATGGGCAGAGACTTCGGCCACCAGAGAGATTACTCCGAACAAATCGCCTACGAAATTGATTCCGAAATCAAAAAGATTATTGACGGCAGATACGAAATGACAAAAGAATTGCTTAAAGACAATCGTGATATGCTGGAAGCACTTGCTAAAGAACTTCTTGAAAAAGAAACTCTGGACGAAAAAGAATTTGAAGCAATAATGGATAAAGTAAAGAGTGAACGAGCCTAGTCAAAAACTTCTTGTACTGGAGCTGGATATATTTAAACCTGAAAACAGTTTTAAAGCGGTACAGGATTACTACAAAACAACAGACAGAAAAAAACTTGTAAACCTTGCCCAAAATACAGACTGTGATATTTTGGGTCTCAGGTTTAATCTTGAAAGTGAAGAAGAAATTCCGTCTGCGGTTAAATGCCTGAACGAAGTTTTGCCGTACATCATAAAACCGATTATGATACACGGTACAAACAACGACGAAATTGATAAAAAGCTTATTCCGGCATTGATAAAAGAATTAAAAAAAGAAAGTATAATTGCTTCCGCAAACGAAAATACCTATAAAATAATCGTTCCGGAAGCGATTAAAGGCGGGCATACGGTTGTTTTACGTTCCCCTATTGATATTAACCTGTGCAAAGAATTAAATATTCTCTCAATAGATTTGGGGCTTTCACCTGACAGGATTTTTATAGATACAGATATAGGCGGACTCGGTTACGGACTGGAATACGGCTACAGTATTATGGAAAAAATAAAACTTGAAGGCCTTAACGGCGATAACTACCTTAATATGCCTATCATAAGTTTTGTATGCGAAGAATCTCTCAAAACAAAAGAGGCAAAAGAAAATACAGAAACCGCAATAATGATAGAAATAGCGTCCGTAAGTGCTGTCCTTGCAAGCGGAGCTGACCTTGTGGTTATCAAACACCCCGAAACATTAAAGACAATGAGGGAGTTAGTATGACGGAATTATCAGGACTGCAAATTTTTAAATACCTGCCGGGGTCAAAAAAAGCTGAACACACAAACTGTAAAGCCTGCGGCTGCGCAACTTGTATGGCATTTGCGCTGAAACTTGCAAAAAAACAAATTGATGTAACAAATTGCCCGTACGCATCTGCGGAACTGAAAGAAAAAATCGCCCTGCACCTGAAAGACCCGCAAAAAACAATTGAAATCTGCGGAGTAAAAATCGGCGGAGAAAATGTCCTGTACCGCCACGAAAAAACTTTTGTAAACAGAACAGCCGTCGGAATTGTAATCGATACCGCTAAATCAGGCTGGGAAGAACAATTACAGCGCGTAGAAAACTTTGAGATAACAAGAATTGACGAAAAATTAAAAGTCGATTTTGTTGTCCTGAAAAATGCAGATAATGAAATTATGCATAAAGCAGGAAAGTACAACAATATAATCACGCTGGAAGAAATAAAACAGCTGCCTTTGATAAAAGCTAACGCTCCAACCTTCCGCGAAACAATTCTGCGCTTAATATTTGCACGCCACAGTGCGGTAAAAGAACGCGACGAGAAATTTGCCAATCCGGTGTATGTTTATTTTGAACATCAGGAGGATTTGAGAGCTCTGTGCGCGCGAGCAAGTTTTTACATCTGCAAATATGCAAATATGCTTCTGTTTGAAGACTTTGACGAAACATTAATGGCAACACTTATGACACTGCGCCAGAATATATTTACGGACCCGCAAAAACCTCTTCAGGTTGAAGCAAAAATATATGAATTTAACAACCCTGACGAAAATTCAATAATATTTATGACAACAAACTTTGCTCTCACGTTCTACGCAGTCGCCAATGAGCTTGAAAGTCTGAATGTGCCATCCTATCTGGTGGTTACTCCGGCAGAAGGTATGAGTGTTCTGACCGCGTGGTCAGCAGAAAAATTCACCTCAAAAATGGTCGCAAATACCCTGAAAAAATTTGACCTTCAAAATAAAGTTAAAACACGAAAAATAATCATACCGGGGCTTCTTGCACACATGAAACAAGAACTGGAAGAGGAAATTAAAAAGGCAGGGCTTGATTTTGAAATAACAGTCGGAACAATTGAAGCATACAAAATTGCAGATTTTGTAAAAGATATGAACCTCTAAAATTTTACAAGCTAAGTGTTAATCTTCCCTCTCGTAAGAGCCTAAAAATCTGAAAAATATAGCGCGGTCTTTCACTGCCTGAATTGTTTTCATGATTTTTTTGTCTCTCATGTGCCCGTCAAAATTCACGATAAAAATATATTCCCCGAATTTTTCTTTTGAAGGACGTGAAGATATATGCGAAAGATTAATGTTGTTATCCATAAAAACCTGCAAAACATCCAGCAGCGCCCCGGGTTTATTCTTGGTGGAAAAAGCAAGTGTTGTTTTGTCTTTGCCTGTTTCATCAGTTTCAAAATCACCAATCAGCACAAATCTTGTTCTGTTTGATTTATCATCATTGATATTTTCTTTCAGTACGTTCAAATAGTAAACTTCAGCAGTTTTTTTACTGCCAATAGCAGCATAAGTAAGATTGTAATTCTGAAGGCTGCGTGCGGCCTCTGCAGTACTTGCGGCCTCAATTATATTTATATTTCTCGGGAGTTCATGATTAATAAATCCCTGACACTGTGCAAGCGCCTGAGGATGCGAAATTATGTTTTCAATACTGTAAATCTCTGTAGTTCTTGCAAGAAGACAGTGACGGATTGGCATTGAAATTTCCGACAAAATTCTGATATTAGGATTCTTAGTCATCATAAGATTATCAAGGTTCTCCCTGACAGTCCCCTCAATTGAATTCTCAACCGGCAGGACACCCAGAATATTCGGATTTGCGTCAATATATTCGATTACCTGACGAATTGTCTGCATAGGGCGGTTGTAAGCAACAATATTATATTTGTTACAAAACAAATCTTTTGCCATTTCGGTGAAAGAACCTGTAGGGCCGAGATATACGATTTCATCAATGTTTTCAAATTTCATTGTTTACTTAACTCCGTCTTTCTTATATGATTATAGCGTAAAATAGAAGAAAAGGGCAAATCGTGGAAAATATAAAATTCGGAACAGACGGCTGGAGAGCTGTAGTAGGAAAAGACTTTAATCAGGAAAACGTAGAAATTGTAACAAATTCAATCGGGAAATATATTTTTGATAATTTCGGCATTGATAAACCTGTCATAATTGGCTATGATCCGCGTAATAAGGCAGATGTATTTTCGTATGAGTGTGCAAAAATCCTTGCGGATACAGGCTTTAACGTAAAATACAGCGAAAAAGTTATTCCGACTCCCGTACTTGCCTACAGTGCAAAAGCTTTAAACGCGTGCGCGGTAATGTTTACGGCCTCCCACAACCCGCCTGAATATCTCGGGATGAAATTCATTCCTGACTACGCAGGCCCTGCAACAACGGAAATTACTGACGAACTTACACGGAATCTGGGCAAAAAAATTTCCAAACAACGTAACGGCTCAATTGAAAAAACTGACTTCTTTCAACCGTACTACGACCACCTCAAAACTCTCATAGATTTTGAAAAAATAAGAACACTGAAAACAAATATCATTTTTGACGGGCTTTATTCGGCAAGCATCGGATATTTTGACAAAATTTTAGACCTTGAAGAAATTCCTTATGAAGGTCTCCACATGCACCACGACCCTGATTTCGGCGGCGGGATGCCTGAGCCGAAGCCAAAATTTTTGAAAGAATTAATTGAAAAAGTTAAATCAAAGACAAATTCAATCGGCTGTGCAAACGACGGCGACGCCGACAGATTCGGCGTTATTAACGAAAACGGAGATTACGTTTCGCCAAACGAAATTATCGCAATACTGTTAATGCACCTGAAAAAACATAAAAACATCTCAGGCCCGCTTGTCAAAACAGTAGGCGCAAGTCTTTTACTGGATAAAGTGTCCGAAAAACTTGGTGTGCAAGTAATTGAAACAGCTGTAGGCTTTAAACATGTCGGAGAGGCAATGAGAAAATTCAATCCTGTAATAGGAGGCGAAGAATCCGGGGGCTTGAGTATTCAGGGGCACATTCCGGAAAAAGACGGACTCCTTGCAAACTTACTTATTTTTGAAGCAATGGCGTATGAAAACAAAAAACTTACAGAGCTTCAAAAAGACTTGTACACTCTTGCAGGCTGCAAATTTTACAACGACCGGCTTGACCTGAGACTGGAAAGTCAGGAGGAAATTAAACCAGTTATTGAAAAATATAAAAATACATCCGCAATCGGACATTACTCCATAATCAAAAAAGATACAAAAGACGGCGTAAAACTGTACCTTTCCGATAATACAAGCTGGATTTTAGTGCGTCCGAGCGGAACAGAACCGCTTTTGAGAATTTACTTTGAAAGCGACAGCCCTGAAAAAATTGAAGAATTAAAAAAACTGATTAATCGGTAAATCTGAATTTAACAAGCGCAATAATCGCATGGATACCGTCTCTCCAGGTAATTTTTTTACCTTCGGCAAATTCACGTCCGTAGTATGAAATAGGCAATTCATACAGTCTTGCGCCTTTTTTCAGAACTTTTGCGGTAATCTCAGGTTCAAAATCAAATCTGTCTGATTTAATCGTAATATCCTTGATAAATTCCCGTCTGAAAGCTTTATAACAGGTTTCCATATCTGTCAGAGTAGACCCGTAAAGCAGGTTTGTCATCAAAGACAGGAATTTGTTACCGAGCAGGTGATGGAACATAAAAGAACGGCTCGGTTTTCCGCCGGATAATCTCGAACCGTAGCACACATCGGCTTTACCGTCCAGTATAAGCTGAACAAGAGGTTCATAGTCCACAGGATCATACTCCAAATCCGCGTCCTGAATTACCACAATATCACCTGTTGCAGCGGCAAAACCTGTTCTGAGTGCAGCCCCTTTGCCCTGATTTTTTTCGTGATAAAGAATTTTATATTTATCGCCGAATTTCGGATACAAATCTTTTGTTCCGTCAGTAGAATAATCATCTATAAGAATAATCTCTTTTTCTAAGCCGCAAAATGATGCGTCCTCAACTTTTTTTAAAATAGTTTCCAACGTATTAACTTCATTATACACAGGAATCAAAATGGTAATTTTGTTCATCTTTTTCGCTCCCAAAAACATTGTAATATTATAAAAAATATTGTACAATAAATATAGATAATTGTAAATTAGTGATTACAAGAAGAGTTGGTGTTAAAGGGCGGTTATGAAACAAGATATAAAAACAGATGAAAAATTACTACAGGACGGCAAAAATTTAGTAAATGCCGCAATCTTGCTTTTAGAAGATAAAAATTACGAAGAAGCCAAGAACAAATTTATAAATGCGCAGGTGATATTCACCGGCTTAAATGCCAGCGAATATATTTCAGTCTGCCTCAGTATGATAGGTTTGATAGAATACTCTATCGACAGGAAAAATTATCAAAAAGCCTTATCAATGATAAATGACGGCGCATATATGGCAAAATTTTCCAAAAACATAACCGCAAATCTGTTTAATGAATTCGCGCTCGGCAGTCTGGATTTTGGAGAAAAAAGCAATGACCTTGCGATAATTCATTATAATAATGCCAAAAATTTCGGTCTTGAATATGACGAATTTTCAATGATGGGCTACATTCTGACCCGCCTTAAACAGGTCAAAAACGGTATGGACTTTACAATGCCGTTAAAAAGCGATCCCCTTGTTTCTCTTGTAAAAATTGGGCAGTCGATTTCAGCCCTGACAGATATAAACGTACTTTTAAAAGTAATCGCGGAAGAAACAAAAACCGCAATACAGGCAGACCGCTGTACAGTGTTCCTGCTGGATAAAGAAAAAAACGAACTCTGGTCAAAAATAGCTCTCGGTATGGAAAATCAGGAAATAAGATTTCCTGCGGATAAAGGGCTTGCAGGATACGTTGTTAAAACCGGCGAGACAATTAATATCGCTGATGCATATACAGATTCAAGATTTAACAAAGATGTAGACTCAAAAAGCGGCTACAAAACCAGAACAATACTTTGTATGCCGATAAAAAACAACAATCAGGAAATAATAGGCGCTTTTCAGGTTTTGAACAAACATAACGGACTTTTTACCAAAAGCGACGAGGATTTGCTGACGGCAATCGGCGGCAGTGCAAGCATTGCACTGGAAAACGCCCAGCTTTTCCAACAACAACAAGAACTCTATAAAGAACAAAAAGAACTGTTTAACAGTTTCATAAACACACTTGCAGCCTCTATAGATGCCCGCGATAAGATTACGGCCGGCCACTCTCTCAGGGTAAAACTCTATTCTATGCTAATAGCTGACCAGCTGAACCTTGACGATAATTTCAAAGAAATTATTGAAAAAGCCGCCGCACTCCACGATATAGGTAAAATAGGCATACGCGATTCGGTTCTGCAAAAAGAAGGTAAACTTACCCCTGAAGAATATAAACATATTCAGGAACACGTGAGAATTACGCACAATATCTTAGACAAAATCTATATGTCCGAAGATTTTAAAATGATAACCGAAATCGCCTGCTCACACCACGAAAAATATGACGGTACAGGCTACTACAGACAATTAAAAGGCGAAGATATTCCTTACGGAGGAAGAATTCTTGCAGTATCAGACGTATTCGATGCAATAACCTCACGCCGTCACTACCGTGACAAAATGCCTATTGCAAATGTTATAAATATCCTTATAAAAGATTCAGGGACACATTTTGATAAAAATATCGTCGACGAATTTCTGAAAATTCCGGCCGATAAAATAGTCAAAGTCTTCCTGACCGAAAATCATAATAATCTGACGGATGCGGACTGCGAAACTTTGAGTCATTATAACCTCAGAGATATTTATAACTTTATAAATGACGAAAATGCATCAGAAGAACAAAAAAATATTGCAAACTTGTTTAATTACTACTATCAGGGTAAAATAGAAAATATTGAGGATTGATTTTGAAGTCAAAAAACATAATCGTCACAGCAGCAATATGTATAATGATGAGTTCGGCAGCATTCGCGGCGGACGGTTTCAGTCTGATAAAATTTGCCAACCCGCTTGACTTCGGAAACGATACCCCCGTAAATACAACTGTCGATATCCCTAAAAAAGTTACCCTCACCCATAACGATGTCCATAATCATTATGTGGTGGCTCTCGACAGATTTATGCAAAGCAATGTCAAATCCTCATACGCGGACTTTAAAATTCTTCTGGAAACAATGTCACCAAGCGACACAGCATATATTCTGCTGTCTGAAAAACTCGCCTACATAGGATTTTTCACTCTATCCGACTACGCAATAACAAAAGCTGAAGATAAAGATTTAACAGCAATTATGGCGGATGATATCAAGCATTACTATTTCCCGTCTAAAAAATTGACTCCGGAAGACGAAATTTATCTTGGAGAACTTTTTTCAAATATAAGCTACAATGCACAAAGCCGCGAAGCAACGGAAGAATTGCTGAAAAATACCGCTCTTATGCTGAATTCGGATTATGCAAATTATATAGCGGCTCTCGGGTTCTTTAAATCAAACAACTACTTAGAAGCCGAAAAATATATTAATACCGCAATCACAATGAATCCGCAAAACCTTAATTACAAACGCCTGAAAGCTGAAATTCTCGCTCATACAAAAAATACAGGCGAAGCATTGAAACTTGTAGAATATATTAAAAACCAGCATCTGACTTCCACTGAATTCTTAAGAAAAAATAATTCAATGGAAATGTACGTAAACTACCTTGCAAAGAAAAATGAAATTAACAAAAAATATTATCTGGGCTACTATTACTACTACGAAAATGAACCGATAAAAGCAATTCGTACACTTCAAAGCGCAATTTCAACAAAGAAAAAATATAATAAAGATATTTTTGCACTTCTATCCAGAGTTTATTTTGACAACCACGACTTTGAAAAAGCTCTGGATATGGCCTCGAAAGCCCATAAACTGGACAGAGGAAACAGCATCGCTCTTTCTGTACTCGGAGACTTAAGTTTCAAAAATTCCGACTACAAATCAGCACTAAAATATTACAAAGACGCTGAATCAAAAGATAAAGCCCAATTTGCATACTCAGAAAAAATTGCTCTCACTTATCAAAAACTCGGAGAAAATAAAAAAGCAAATGAAGTTTATGCAAGAATTCTCAAAGCAACATCTTCATCTTATATTTCTTACTACCACATAGGTCTTTTTGACAAAAGCAAAGAGTTTGCATACTTCAAAAAATCAGTGGCAATAAATCCGTATTTTATTGACGGCTGGATTAATCTGGCTAAATACGAAATTGAAAGAGAAAACTTCGATATGGCTCACAAATATCTAGCTGTTGCAAACTATATTGACGAAAATGATTTTAGATATTATTATTATCAAGGGTTAATGTCAAAACGTCAGGGCAATTTGAATGAAGCTGTTTATAACTTCAAAAAAAGCCTGATATTAAATCCTGATTTCACACCTGCAAAAGAGGAACTGAGTATATGAAAAAACTGAACATCTTAATAGTAGAAGATCATGAATTAACAAGATTCGGACTGAAAACAACATTTGAAGGGGTTGATTATGTAGATGACCTCTATGAAGCAGAATCCGCTGAAACAGCAATTAATCTGTTTAGTAATTACAAAATAGATGTAGTTATAATGGACCTCGGTCTGCCTAAAATGAACGGGATTGAGGCAACAAAAAAAATCCGTTCAATGAATAAAGATGTAAAAGTAATAATCCTCACATCACATAATGATGAACACGAGGTTATCGACAGCCTTAAAGCAGGCGCAAACGCGTACTGTTCAAAAGAAATTAACCCGCAAAGACTTGTACAGGTTGTACAATCAGTAGCAGACGGTGCAGCATGGTTTGATCCGAATGTTGCGCATATAGTTCTGAAAGCAAGTGCGCACTCTTCTCTGGAAGTAACAGAAAGCAATCACAAAGAGTACGACTTGACAGCCCGCGAAGCTCAAATATTAAAACTGATGACAGAAGGCTACAGCAATATGGAAATAGCTCAAATTCTTGTCATAAGTATTAATACAACAAAAGCACACGTTGCAAATATTCTCCAAAAATTAGAAGTAGACGACAGATTACAGGCAGCATTAAAAGCATTGAAATACAAGATTGTATAAACTAACTTTGCAAAGGAAAATCAAAATGTCTGAATTAAAGAATATCCTGCTGGTAGATGACAATCCTAAATACTTAAATGATGCTCTTCCGTTTTACGGGTATAATGTGACTTCAGTCACGGACGGAGTACAAGCGTTAAGATATTTAAAAAAAAATTCAGAAAGTGTTGATTTAATTTTACTTGATGTTATGATGCCTAATATGAACGGTTGGGAAACATTAAAATCCATCCGTCAGGATAACACCCTGAAACATAAACCGGTCATAATGATTACCGCCGTAAACGAAGATCAGAAGATGATAAGCGGATTACGCAACGGAGCCGATGACTACATAGTTAAACCGTTCATCTTACCCAACCTACTCGCCAGAATTGAGGCAGTACTGAGACGCTGCAGCTGGAATTCCTCAAAACAAAGCAGCAACACAACAGCAGAACAACCCGAAACACCCCTTACAGCAAGGGAAAAAGAAATCCTGAGACTTGTCGCTCAAGGCGCAAGCAACAAAGAAATAGCCGATACACTGGTAGTTAAGGAAGTAACAGTAAAAACACATCTTAACAGTGTTTTTAAAAAGTTGAATGTATCAAGCCGTACTCAGGCAGTATTAAAAGCAATGCAAATGGATTTGTAAGTTAAAAATAAAATATAATAATAAAAGGAGAAATTAAACAATGATAGATTATACCAGAGAAGAACTGATAAATTTACTGAAAAAAAATCCAGAACGCTTTAACGAATGGAAAGCTGAACAGGAAGAAGTAGATTTAAGCGAAGTTGATTTTTCAGGAATAAACCTCAGTGAAATAGATTTCAGCGGAGTTGACTTGAATTCTAGTTCATTCTCGGATTGCAGCTTATCATTCGTAAACTTTTCAAACGCAGATTTGACATCGGTTGATTTCACCCGTTCAAGAATCCTTGAATGCGATTTTACAGAAAGTTTACTTACAGGTGCTGATTGCAGTTATGCAGAAATGACATACTGCAACTTTACAGATGCAGATATGGCAGGTTGTGTTTTATGCGAATGTGACTTGAGCAATTCTGATTTAAGCGCATCATATAATCTTCATGCCAGCAGATACGACAGTGATACAATCTGGCCTGATACAGATATGATGCCTGAAGATTTTGAGGCAAATTATTCTGATGATCTGTCATCACTTAAAGATGAAGAAGACAATACCGTAAGTGATTATTAATATTTCAAACTATATAAAAAATCCCTTGCCAGAGCGGTAAGGGATTTTTTATATTTATTATCTTCCTTGTCTTCCGTATTGTGATTGACCTTTTCTTCTGTTGATAGCTTTGATAACTCTTGCAGTTCTTTTTCTGTCTGTAAGATGTAATTCTCTTCTTTGTTTTTCTTCTTCGCCAGACGGTTTGTTGAGCATAGAACCAGCAGCACCCATAGCGGCAGGGACTAATGTTTCCATTGCGCCTTTTGTGATTGCGCCGAAAGCTGCTTTTGTAAGAGCTTTCTTTGTACCTGCAGCCATTGCTGTTTTTGCGGCAGTTTCAAATGCAGCTTTAGTAGCTTCTTCAGTAGTTTGAACAACCATATTTTGTGCAAGTGTCTTAGTTAATTCACCGCCACTTTGTTGCATCATTTGTTGAGACATTTGTTGAGCCGCATTGTTCATAATCTGCATTTGTGCTTGTTGCAAAGCATTGTTTGCCAATTGTTGACCGGCTTGAGTAGCAGCTTCAACTGCTTTTGATGCGTCATCAAGACCAGGAAGTCCACCAATGCAGCTCATACCAAGAGCTGCAGCATTTGTTAATACTCCCATCAAATTGCCCTGACAAGCAGCTATGGTAATTTTTGTCAATTTTACTGCCATACCGGTGTATGTTCCTACCATATTCAAAACATTACCAACACCGATATTTGATGTACCTGTTGTACTTAATGTTGTACCGGCAGCTACCATGGCTGCACCAGCAGCAGCGGTCCAAGGAGTACAAAGCATTGCATTACCGGTTACAATCATTGCTGTACCGGATGTAACTTGAGCACCGCCTACACCTGTGAAGATTTGACCGGTAATTTTTGTAGCTGTTGCAGCGTAATCAACGTATGTTAATGCTTTATCAAGTTTTTCGTTTTGTTTTTGTTCTTTTTCAGAAGCTTTTTGTGCTTTTTCTGCACGTTTTTGTTGAGTTTTAAGATTCTTTTGAAGCTTTTTAGTGCTTTTATTGCTTCTTGTTTGTAATCCTGTAATTTGAGCAACATTGGCAGTTACTTTATCTGTCAATTTTTGAATTTTACCACCGCTTATATCAAATGCAGAAGCAGCATTAGCAGCGGCAGGAGCAGAAGCGTTCATATTTGAAGGAACAGCTGAAACTGAAGCTGCACCGCCGGTTACAGCGCCGGCTGATGGTGCACCTGCAGACATTGAAGCATTAGCAGCCGTTGGCTGAACACCAGCGGCAGGTGCTGATTGTTGTGCCTGCATTGCTTGCTGTTCGTTCGCTGCGTCTATTTCATCAAGTACACTTTGTGATTCATCAGTAAGTTTGACAATTTTTTCTTCAATTTCTTTGATTTCTTTTTGTGTAGTTTTAATTTCTTTTTGAAGTTGTTTGTCGGTTTTTTCTAAATCTTTGCCTTCTTTTTTAGCATCTTTGCTTGCTTTAGTTTTATCTTTGTTTTCTTTTTCGACGTTTTCGCCTTCTTTTTGGTTTTCATTGGCAGTTGCTTTACCTTCATTAGTATCAACGCTGTCAACAGTAACTTCTTCTTTTTTGTCAGTGCCTTTTCCGCCTTTGCCTGATTCTTCAGGAGAATCAGCTGCGGTTTCACCTTGTACTGCGGATGCAGATGCCATTCTTGATTGGAAAGCTGCGAATGAACCGGCAGGTGCACCGTTTTGTTGTTCAACTACAGTGTCTTCTACAGATTCTTCAACTGCATCTTGAACCGGTGCAGGAAGAGTGCCGCCTGCGACGTTAACAGCTACACGGGTTTGAGTTTGAGCAGCTTGTTGTACCGGTTGTTCTTCTGTTTGAGCGGATGCATTAGTTGATGTTGCATTAGCGGCAGATGCTGCTGTAGTTGTTGTTTCTGCATTATTTTCAGAAGTTTCGGCTGATGCATTTTCACCGTTTTGTGTTTCGTTTGTTTGTGCACCCGGTGCGGCCTGAACACCTTTTGGTTCTGAGAAAGTTGTTTCTTGAATTTTATTTTTGTTGTTATTGTTGGAAGCAAGTCCGGAAGAAACTGCATTTTGAACATCAGAAATTGCATCAGCAGCCTGTTCTCCGGCTTTAATTGTAGAATTACCTTTCTTAATGGCGGCTTTGGCCATAAGACCTTTAATACCACGGAAGGAAACATTTTGAGGCTGACCTGCTCCACCTTCTTCGCCAGGAGCTGCAACACCGAGCAGATCATAACCGCTGACTATTGTTTCTTCGCCCCAGACAGGTGCTTCAGCTGCAGGTTGGATGAAGGAGCTCATTTTTGCCTGAATTGAATATAATTTAGCATCATAATCAGACAAAGAATTTTGTGCTTTGTCACCTTTTTTCATCAATTTATCTTTTAGAAATTCAAGTTTATCAATATCTGCAGGATCGACTTTAGTGTTGCCTGTTGCATCATTCTCTGCGTCTTTTTTATCAGCTTCTACTTTATCATACAGCTCATCGTACTTATCTCTTGTTGATTTTGAAGAAGAAACAACAAGATCAGTAAGTATATTTGCTTTATTTGCGGTAGATTCTGCTTGTGAAGCCATCAATTTTGAAACGATTTTAGCAGGTTTAAGGTCAGATTCAAGCTCACCACATTTTTTCACCATCATTTTAGCAACATCACGTTTGCTGGCTCCTGAATTGAGCATATCGGCGCGAGCCTGTTGAGCTGCATTCAATTCCGGTTCCTGACCATCTTCAGTGCCTGATTGGTTGTCAGCAGTATTACCGTTTTGAGTTTCGGATTTTTCATCAAGTTTTTCTGCGACTTTATCAACAATTGCAGATCTATTATTATTGTCATCAGAACCGAGATTATCATTAGAAAGTGCTCTGTTTGCTTTAGCACCGATAACATCAAACGGAACAGCAACAGCTTGAGAGGCAATAGCAGTACCGATAGGCCCTGTAACTCCCATAGTAGCTGTACCGACAGCCATAGTAGCCGCACAGCTTGCTACAGAAGTTGCACAAACTGTAGCAAATGCGCCTAAGTTTTTAAATACGCCTTTCAAGTCACCGTTGCAAGCAGCGATTGTCATTTTGGTAACTTTTGTTGCTGCAAGTGTATAGAAACTTGCTGTAGATAAAATACCGCCAACGTTGATTGCACCGAGACCGATATTTGTAGTTGTAGTACCTGCTGTAACTAATGCTGTTCCAACTGCGGCAGTAAACGGATTTGAAAGTAATGCAGTACCTGCTGCTATCATACCTTGACCTTGGAGGGTCATAACAGCTCCGGTACCGATTGTGCTCATACCTTTTTGCAAGCCTACAGCAGCAATCTGGTCAATTACAGAAATTGCTTTTTCTGCTTTACTGTTATTTTTTTGTGCTTTTTCATTTTGTTTTTGAGATTTTTCAGCGTCTTTTTCAAATTCTTCTGTTTCTTCGGTAAATTCTGTTGATTTCTTGCCGCTGTCAAGTCCAAGAGCCATAATTTTACCGCCGACGATAGCAATTGATTCTGCGTGAACTTGAGACTCTTCAGGATTTTCAGAGATAGATGCAACCATCGCTTCAGTCTCTGAAGTCATTTCATCATTCAAAGCTGCGCTTTGAGAATTGTTATTTGCTAAATCACCATTAACTTGTTTTGATTTTTTATTAACTTGTTTTTCTCTTGCGGCGATTTCTTTTGATTCTTTTTTAGCATCTTTTTGAGTTTTTTGTGCTTCTTTAGTTTCAGTTTCAGCTTCAACACCTCTGCTGTCCACTTTAGGAGTAGTGCTTCTTGCGTCCTCAGTTGCGCCTTCGCCTTGTTCATCCAGAGAAACTTCTGCGTCATCACCGCCTTTTGATGGTGATGCTGCATTTGAAGATTTGTTTTGTTCAGCTTGAGGAGCTTCTGTAACGACAGGAGCTGTTTGAGCTGTTTTGGCATTTGAAGCGTTGTCAACAACTGAATTTGCAGGATTAAGATTTTCTGATGCTTGATTACTGATATTTGCATCAGGAGTTCCTGTAGTAACTTCTGTTTCAGGTTCTGCAGGAATAAGATTTTCAGTTGTACCGTTAGCAGCTGCAATAGCATTATTTTCAGCTTTTTCTGCAGCTTTATTTTCAGATTTTGTAACAGCAGTACGATCATCTTTATTAGGATTTTCGCCGAGGAGTTTTTCAACTTCGCTCAACTGATCATTAAGATTTGTACCGTATTCAATTGCAAAGTCATATAATGAAACATTTTTATTAATTTCAACCTGAGTATCATTAGAAAGTTCTTGCAAATCAATACCTGCATCAACTGTATCTTTAGCGATAGACTGTCCTTTTGCACCGTAAATCATATTTGCAAGTTCACCAACAACCATAAATGGAACTATTTTATTCGGGACACTTGTAGGATTATAACCTTTTTGAACACCTGCAAGAGTATTGGCCAATTCAATTGTTTGAGCACTTAAATCGATATTTGAATCAATATCATTTGAAATACCATCCATTGCTGTAACAATGTCATCAAGACTGTTTACGGTATCTGTCATTTGTCTGCGCAAATCGGCATTTGTACCGTTAAGACTTTTATTTAACTGTGCATACTCTCTTTGTTCTAACTCTGTAAGTTCTTCACCGTTTTGAAGTTTTTTGTCAAGTTCATTCCAACGTTTAGCCATATCGGTAAGTTGTTTCATACCGTTTTCTTGTTCTGTTTTGGCTTGACGTTGAATTTGTTCTGCTTTGTCTTTTTTGGGAGCTAAGTTTGTAACTGCATTATTAAGATTTTCTTCTTGTTGTTCACATTTTTTTGCATAAGCTTTTGCTTTAGCTTGGAGAGAATCTTGAGAATTCTCAGTAGCCTGATCCATTTCTCCAAGAGTAGAAGAATTGTTCAGTTCACTTTCATCCATAACATAATTTGTAGCATCAGAATCCTGCATAGAGTGAGCCCAGTCAGTAAATTCTTTAGGAATATTTACACCATTTTGTTCCATAGCAAGAATTTCTTCATAGCTGTATTGACTCCACTTAGAACCGGTAGGACGACCGTCATTAGGAATAGCCGATGCAAATTCACCACTTACAACCAACCCGTTAAGAGTATTTAATTTGGCTCTTGCAATCAACTCAAGTTGTTCTGCAGTATAGCCTGCATATTTAGGATCAGCTTGCAATTCTGCAACCATATCAGGAATAACATCTTTTACGGCGTATTCCGGATTATCTCTGTATTCAGTTCTTAATTCTGATATACTTTTGAATTCCATTGCAGTTTTTTCCTTTTTAAATAGCTTATCCCACTTAGTATATCGGCTTAAAATACTGAAAACTTTAGGATTTTGTTAAAATTGTTTACATAAGTACACAAAAATCCGCGCAACGAAAATGCGCGGATTTTTTGTATTGATTTAAAAATATTATAAATGTTTTTCGATATTTGAAATAATAGAAGATTTTGGCATTAAACCGACCAGTCTTTCAACAGCCTTACCGTTTTTAAATACTAAAACACTTGGCAGACCGCTGATAGAATAATCTTTAGCAGTTTTAAGATTTTCATCAGTATTAACTTTAACAACCTTAATTCTGTCACCCAATTCTGCAATAACTTCATCCAGAATAGGTCCTAATTTTCTGCAAGGACCGCACCATGGTGCCCAAAAATCAACTACAACCGGTTTTTCGCAGGATAAAACTTCCTGTTCAAAACTTGCATCATTAATATCAATTGCGTTTGACATGACATCTCCTTTTTTGTACTTCAACCACATCTTACCACAGAATATTTTTTTGTGCTATTATCTTTATAGAATACTACAGGATAATAAAATGGCAAGAAAGAAGATAATAGAAATAGTTCTGGATACTGAAACAACAGGGCTTGATTATACAAAAGAAAAAATGGTGGAATTTGCGGCCGTCAGATTGGAAAACGGCAAAATAAAAGATGAATTTCAAACCCTTATAAACCCTGAACAGCATATTAGAAAATCAAGTATTGCAATACACGGGATTACAGCCGAAATGGTTGAAGATGCGCCTACAGAATCCGAAATTATGCCTAAAATTCTGGAATTTATCGGGGATTACCCTATTGTTGCCCACAACGCCATTTTTGATTATACATTTCTTAATGAAGCAAGTTTGAGAACTACCGGCAAAGAACTGGTTAACCCGAGAATAGATTCCCAGCAAATGTTTAAAGAAGTCTATCCTGAACTGGAATCACACGGACTTGAAGCACTTACAAAAAAATTTCATGTTGATTTGACAAATCACCATAGAGCAATGGCAGATACTATGGGGCTTGCACTTGCGTATCCTGCATTAAAAAAACTCTATCTGCAAAAATATGACTGGGAAGTTAAACAGCTTGATAATGTTGAATATCTTTTTGAAAGATTCTTGAGAATTCAACAGACAATAAACACTCTCCAATCGGAACTTCAGGATTTGAAGTCTGTGTTCAAATTGTATTTTGAACAGGGAGGCAAACCTATTACGGCGCAAAACGGAGATATGCTTGTTTATAATTCAAAACAGTCTTTCGGGTATGATTTGTGCAAAATTAAGGAAGTATTGGAAGAAGTCGGCGCTCTGGAAAAAGCCGTAAAACTTAATACAGGGTTCGTTGACAGACTTGTAGGCGGGCACAGTCTTGAGGAAGACAAGCGTGAGCTTATCAAAGAAGCCCGTCAGGAATTAACAGAAACCAGAAACATTCAAATTATTAAAGCAGGGAAGTAATTAATATGCTGAAAAAATTATTTCATTTTTTTCAAGAACCGCCGGTGCAGCCGGTTATTGAGGATGAAAGCAAAGTAAAATCTATGTATACACACTGGCGCTGGAGAATCTTCTATGCGTGCTTTATCGGTTATACAGTATTTTATTTGTGCAAAAAAAATATAGCCGTAGCATTACCGGGGTTGAGTCAGGAATACGGATATTCAAATACCGAATTAGGTTTACTCGGCAGCTCATTATACCTGACCTACGGGATAGGGAAATTTGTAAACGGGGTTCTGGCTGACCGTTCTGATGTCAGAAAATTTCTTCCTACAGCATTGATAATGACAGCTGTTGCAAACCTGTGTTTCGGTCTTTCTGCCGTATTTATTACACCGGGAGAAGTCACGTTTTTCGGACTGCCGACAAATACAATCCTTTTATGGCTATTCGTATTTTTCTGGGGTGCAAGCGGCTGGTTTCAATCAGCAGGTTTTCCAGCAGTTGCCAAAAGCTTAACATACTGGTATTCCAACAGTGAACGCGGGACTAAATGGTCATTGTGGTCTTGTTCACATCAGGTCGGAACATTTTTAAGCGTAATAATTTCAGGATTTCTGGTCGGCAAATTCGGCTGGAAAATGGCTTTCTTTGCACCTGCAACCATTGCTCTAATCGTTGCGGTATGGTTATTCAATCGTTTGCGTGACAGACCGCAGTCGCTCGGGCTGCCGGATGTTGAAGAATACAGAAAAGAACCGGTTAAAAAATCTGCAAATTGCGATGATAACAGAAATTACGTTGAAATTTTCAGGGATAACATTTTATTCAATAAAACAATCTGGCTGCTCGCCATTGCGTATATTTTCGTATACATAATCAGATTTGGCGCTGAAGATTGGATGATTAAGTATCTGCATGAAGCCAAAGGCAATGAACTTGAGCTTGCAGCAATGAAGCTCAGCTCCCTGCCCCTTGTCGGAATTGCCGGAACTATTCTGGCAGGGTTTATTTCCGATAAAATTTTCAAAGGACAGCGTGCCCCTGTTAATATAATTTATTTACTCGGTGTTGTAGTATGTCTTTTCTTCTTAAAATTCAACACAATAAGCCAATTGGATTTTGTATTTATCGGACTTCTCGGAGCGTTCACTTACGGACCGCAAATGATGATTGGCGGATTATGCGCGGTTGAAAGCAGCTCTAAAAAAGTTGCATCCGCAGCAACAGGATTTACAGGCACTTTCGGATACGTCGGTGCAGTATTATCATCTACAGGCACAGGTTTTATGGTGGATAAATTCGGCTGGAACGGAGCATTAGGTTTTTGGATTGCATCTGCAATAATTTGTGTTATTATTTGTACAATACTGTTTTTAAACGAACGTAAAAAGAAAGCATAAATTATGAATAAAAAATTGTTTGTAATATCAGGCTCATCAGGTGTGGGCAAAGGTACGGTATTAAAGAAATTTCTTGAAAAAAATCCGCACTTTATGCTCTCAATTTCCTGTACGACACGCGCTCCGCGTCCCGGAGAAGTGGACGGCGTTAATTACTTTTTCATGACAAAAGACGAATTCAAAAATTGCATTGATAACGATAAATTTCTTGAATGGGCAGAATTTGCAGGGAATTTTTACGGGACAAAGCAAAAATATATTAATCAGTGCCTTGCAGAAGGTAAAGACATTATACTTGAAATAGATACGCAGGGGGCTTTACAGGTAAAAAAACGGATGCCGGAAGCAGTTTTAATCTTTATCTGCCCGCCGTCTATAGAAGAACTTGAACACCGCCTGCGCGGCAGAAAAACCGAAGATGAGGCAACAATTCAAAAACGGCTTGATGCGGTCAAAATTGAGCTTGAACGCGCCGAAAAATTTGATTACCGCGTCGTAAACGATGATTTGGACAGAGCCGTCAAAGAGCTTGAAAAAATTATAGTCGGAGAACAGAAATGCTGAGCGGAAAAACTATTTTAATAGGAATTACAGGCGGAATTGCCGCGTACAAAATTTGCGAACTTATAAGAATGTTCAAACGCCGGAACGCAAATGTTCGGGTCATCTGCACACCGAATGCACTGAACTTTGTCACTAAACTTACTCTCCAGAACCTAAGTCAAAATGAAGTAGGTATTGAAGAATTTGAAATCCCTGATTTTAAACCTGAACATATTTCATACGCGGATGAAGCGGACATTATGGTAATTGCACCTGCGACAGCCAATACTATCGCAAAAATTGCAAACGGAATTTGTGATAATCTTCTCACTTCGGTTGTAAGTGCCTTTAAAAAGCCCGTTATAATTGCACCCGCAATGAATTGTAATATGTGGGAAAACCCGATTATTCAGGAAAATATTCAAAAATTGTACAAATACGGCTACGAAATCGTTGAACCGGAAACAGGATTTCTTGCCTGCGGCTATAACGGCACAGGACGGCTTGCATCCCTTGATAAAATTTTTGACAAAACTGTAGAAATATTAAACTCAAAAAAAAAATTAACAGGTAAAAAATTTGTAATCACAGCAGGCGGCACAATTGAAGACATTGACCCTGTAAGGTATATTTCAAACTATTCTTCAGGGAAAATGGGGATTGCTCTTGCTGATGAAGCATACAAAATGGGTGCTGAAACAATTTTGATTACAACAAGAGATGTTCAAAAACCTTATAAAACAATAAAAGTTAAGTCTGCGTCCGAAATGCAAACCGCCGCAGAGAATGAATTTAACAATGCAGCTTGCGTAATTATGGCGGCAGCAGTAGCGGATTACAGAGTAAAAAATCCGGCAGAACAAAAAATGAAAAAAACTGACGCTGATATGATTACCCTTGAACTTGTCAAAAATCCTGATATCCTGAAAGAATTATGCGCCCAAAAGACCACCCAGATTGTAGTCGGATTTTGTGCAGAGAGTGAAAACTTAATAGAAAATGCTAAAGAGAAAATTCAAAAAAAAGGTTGTGATTACCTGATTGCAAACGACATTTCACGCAAAGACATAGGATTTTCCAGCGACTATAACGAAGTGGTAATCTTAGACAAAAACGGCGGACAAAAAAGACTTGAAAGAGCTTCAAAAAACGAAATCGCGCGTAAAATCATAGAGGCAATTTATGAATAAACAGGATATCTACAACAAAATAGAAGCCTTTGCACCGCTGGAACTTGCAGAAAGCTGGGATTGTTCGGGGGTTCTTGTTGAAACTTCCAAAACAACAATAAACAAAATAATGTTTGCATTGACTGTCACAGAAAATGTTATAAAACAGGCAAAAGAACAAAACTGTGACATGATAATCTCCCACCATCCGTTGTTTTATATTCCTCTTGAATGGAGGGGAATTGATATCTATTGCGCACATACCAATATGGACAAAACAAATGGCGGAACAACTGATGAATTGATAAAAACTCTCGGTTTGACCGTAAGCGGGATTGAGGAATTTGTCAGATATGTAAAAACCGATACGACTGTAGGAGAATTTGCACGTTGCCTTTCAGGGCTATCACCTGATTTACGCTACGTAAACACGCACGGTGTTAAAAATCTGCATAAAATAGCATTTTGTGCAGGCAGCGGCACTGAATTTATAAAAGAAGCTAAAGAAAACGGTGCAGATGCATTTGTCAGCGGCGATTTAAAATTCCATACCGCGCTTGAAAGTGAACTTGTTGTTTTTGACATAGGACATTTTGAAAGCGAAACACCTGTCCTGAAAGTCTTTGCAGAAATTGTCGGTGACGGAGCGGCAAAAGTTTTTGCAGAAGAAAAATCCCCGTTTATATATTACACGAAACAATAAAAAACTTAAAAAAATAGGGATTTATATCGCAGTTTACACTAAAAAGCTAACTTGTCACCCTGAACTGGCTGCAAAATCCGTTGAGACAGTGTCGAAACGTGATTTTATGCCCCTACCTGGTGTTTCAGGGTCTTACCACCGGCAAAATTCCGAAACAAGTTTGGAATGACATTATAGCTATAATTTTGTGTAAAGTTGTATATAAGTCCAAAAAAATAAATATTGACAAGAAAGATTTATTGAATAGAATAATAAATGTAGCTGACAGCAAACGCAATGGGGCGTCGCCAAGCGGTAAGGCAGCGGGTTTTGGTCCCGCCATTCAGAGGTTCGAATCCTTTCGCCCCAGCCATTAAAAAAGACCGAAAAGTTTTCGGTCTTTTTTATTTATCCTAACAATATAACAACGCCGAATTTTTAGGGGGGACAATTCATACGAATCCGACAATTAAACTGCAGGAAGGTTCGGAAACATAGTTTCTG
>CALUVN010000034.1 GCA_944324235.1 Candidatus Gastranaerophilales bacterium | reverse complement strand
ACCCCGCACCAATATTCTTTCTTTTTGTTGCGATGCAAATAGAAAGAATATTGGATAAGAAAGAAAAACACGCGACCAAATGAAACAAGTCATCAGAAACTACGTTTCCGAACCTTCCTTTGGCAAACATGATGTTTGCATCAATACTATTTCCACAAACTGAGAAATCGCCTGTATTAGATATTCAAAACTTTTAAAAGACTTTTAGCCGTCGGCTTTTATATAAACTGTAAGAGCTTCACAACACTTCCCGCCCCCTTGAGGGGAGGGATTGAGGGAGGGGGCAAACATAAGTTTGCATCAATATTATTTCCACAAACTGAGAAATTGCCTGTATTAGATATTCAAAACTTTTAAAAGTCTTTTAGCCGTCGGCTTTTATATAAACCGTAGTTACCTCTCCCTCACAGAGGTCAATCTCATGGGGCGAGGGAATTATGATAACGAAATATTTGCATCATTAGAATTATTACAGAAAGAAAAATTATTTGAGGACAATAGCGAAAACAGAGTGAGAGCGTGTTCCGAAAATGATTTTTCTTTTTTTGTTACAATTAACCCCTCACCCTACCCCTCTCCCTCACAGAGGTCAATCTGACGGGGCGAGGGAATAGTATCATTGTGCGCAGCACTGTAACGGACTATTCACTCTTCACCATTCACTATTCACTCATCTTGATGCAAACATCATGTTTGCCCCCTCACCCGCACTTCGTGCACCCTCTCCAAATCAGGAGAGGGAAAACTAAACAGTTGCATTATTAGAATGAAATTGCAGAAAGAAAAAATATTGGACTATTCACTCTTCACTATTCACAATTCACTCCCTTTTTAGGTAAACATTATGTTCGCTTTTAAATTAATTATCTTTAGGATATAATATTTTTAGTGAAAATTTCAGGTGAGCTTATGATTACAGAAACCCAAAATTCTACAGTAGCCGATATGGTTAAAAGTACAAATTTACAGCACGTCGCAATTATTATGGACGGCAACAGACGCTGGGCAAAAGAAAAAAATCTTCCGTCTGCTATAGGTCATAAAAAAGGCGTTGATGCTCTTAAAACTACTCTGAAAGCATGCCATAAGTTCGGGATTAAATACCTGACGGTTTACGCTTTTTCTACGGAAAACTGGAACAGAAAACCGGAAGAAGTTAATTTCCTTATGGATTTGCTTGCTAATACCATTAAAAACGAACTGGCTGAACTTAATGAAAATCAGGTTGTGATTAATTTTATCGGTGATCTTACCAAACTCAACCCTAAACTTCAGGCTATTTTGCAAAATGCCGTCGAAGTAACTAAAAATAACACAGGTGTAAGATTACAGATTGCTTTTAATTACGGCGCACGCGACGAACTCGTTCACGCTGTCAAAAAAATTATTAAAAGCAATGTCGATGCTGATTCCATTACTGAAGATACAATCGCGAAAGCGCTTTATACCTCTGATATTCCTGATCCGGACCTGCTTATCAGAACCGGCGGCGAAATGAGGGTATCAAATTATCTTTTGTGGCAGATTGCATATTCAGAATTCTATGTTACAAAGCAGTTCTGGCCTGACTTTAACGAACAGTCGCTTGCGGAGGCTGTTATGGAATTTAATCACAGACAAAGAAGGTACGGTGCTTAAATGGAAATAGTTTTTGCAACAGCCAACCCGCACAAGCTTGAGGAAATCAATGAAATTTCAAAAGGTTCGGGTATAAAATTTATCCTTCCGCCTGACGGGTTTAATCCTGTGGAGGATGGCTCTACTTTTGAAGAAAATTCTCTGATAAAAGCTAAAGAAGCTAACCGTTTGAGCGGGAAAATGTCGCTTGCTGATGATTCGGGTTTGTGCGTTGATGCACTTGACGGTGCTCCGGGGCTTTATTCAGCAAGATACGCAGGCTCGCAGGCTGAAAAAATCGAAAAACTGCTTAATGAAATGAAAAATAAATCTGACCGCAGAGCTAAATTTGTCTGTGCAATGACGCTTCTCGCCGAGAACGGCGAAATTTTGTGCGTCAAAACAGGTGAATGCCATGGGCAAATTGCATATAAACAAGCCGGCTGCGGCGGTTTTGGCTATGATCCCGTTTTTCTTGTGGATGGTTCTGATAAAACTATGGCTGAGATGTCGGAAGATGAAAAAAATCAAATTTCCCATCGCGGACGCGCTTTGCGTATGGTATTAGAATTTTTGAAGGCAAACAGGCAGGTTAATTTATAATGCATTTTGCTGTGTATATTGTGCGGCTCTAAAATTGTAATTGTTGCCCTCTTTTTCTTTTTATCTTATAATAATAATCAAAAGTTGAGAGGGGGAGGATTACATGAATTTGGAACATATAAAAAAAGTTGATCCGGTTGTAGCGGAACAGATAGAATTGGAGCTGGAAAGACAGCAAAATACGATTGAACTTATCGCGAGCGAAAATTGTACGTCTCTTGCGGTTATGGAAGCATGCGGAAGCGTTTTGACAAATAAATATGCTGAAGGTAAACCGCATAAACGTTTCTACAACGGATGCGAACATATTGATGTAATCGAAGAAATCGCCCAAAAACGTGCGTGTGAACTTTTTGGCATGGAGCATGCAAACGTTCAGCCGCACAGCGGTGCTCAGGCTAATATGGCTGTATTTATGTATACAATGAAACCGGGCGACAGAGTTCTCGGTATGGATTTGTCAAACGGCGGACACCTCTCTCATGGTTCTCCGGTAAACTTTTCGGGAATGTATTTTGATGTAAAAAGTTACGGCGTTGACGAAAACGGCTGTATTGATTACGACGACGTGCTTGCAAAAGCAAAAGAACACCGCCCTAAACTCATTATCTGCGGAGGAAGCAACTATTCTAAAATTATTGATTTCAAACGTTTCAGAGAAATCGCTGATGAAGTCGGCGCTTATCTTCTCGCGGATATCGCACATATTGCAGGGCTTGTCGCTGCGGGTGTTCACCCGTCACCGGCCCCTTACGCACATTTCGTAACAACTACTACACATAAATCCTTGAGAGGCCCTAGAGGCGGTATTATCATGTGCTCTAACGAACATGCTCAGGGAATTGATAAGGCTGTATTTCCGGGTATGCAGGGCGGCCCGCTTGAACATATTATCGCAGGTAAAGCTGTTGCACTTCTGGAAGCTTCCAAACCTGAATTCAAAACTTACGCTGAACAAATTGTTAAAAATGCTAAAGCTCTTGCTCAAGGTCTTATGGATGAAGGCATGGATATTGTCGGCGGTATGACCGAAAATCACCTTATGACACTTGATTTGCGAAGAACAGGCAAAACCGGCAAAGATATGGCTAATGTCCTTGAATGCGTCGGCATTACAGCTAACAAAAATACCGTGCCAAATGATCCGCAAAGCCCGTTTGTTACCAGCGGTATCAGACTCGGAACTCCTGCTGTCACCACAAGAGGCTTTAAAGAAGATGATATGGTTGAAGTTGCAAAAATTATTGCATCTGCCGTATTTTCGTCAGATAATGAAGTGGGCTTGAAAAATTTAAGAGAAAGATCTCTTAAACTTTGCAGAAAGTACCCGCTTTACAGTTAATATGAGGACAGGACAATTTTAATCAAGTTAACACACGCTCACGTCATCGGAACAATTATTGCATACATCATAGGTGTATTTATTGTACCTATGGTAATTGATTTTTCGAGAAAAGAAGGGCTTGTTGATTTGCCCGGAGAACGTAAAATCCATACAAAACCGGTCTCCCGTATCGGCGGTGTCGCAATTTGGGCCAGCACTATGCTTACTTTTTTGTGTCTGGTATTTCTGAGTTACTACCCGTACGGAAGTTTATTATCGGGGATTTTGCTCGGAAGCTCCCTTATGTTCCTGCTCGGACTTGTCGATGATATTTATAACCTCAATGCAAAATTCAAATTGTTTATACAAATAGCTATTGCTACGCTGGTATATCTTTTGGGTGTACAAATCAGTAATATCCCGTTTTTCGGCGGAGTAGAATTAGGCTTTTGGTCATATCCGATTACAATTTTGTGGATTGTCGGTATTAGCAATGCAGTAAACTTTATTGACGGCGTCGACGGGCTTGCGGGATCTGTTGTCACGGTAAACGCAATTACCCTTGCGATAATTGCGGTCACTATGTCTCCGTCAAGCCCTATCAGTGCATTAATAGGGTTTATTCTTGCAGGTTCTATGCTTGCGTTTCTTACTTATAACTTTAACCCTGCTAAAATTTTCATGGGCGACAGCGGCGCTCTGTTTTCGGGATTTTTACTCGCAACAATTTCGATTACAGGAGTTATGAAAACAGCTACCATTGCAATTCTTCTGCCGTTTGTGGTTCTTGCAGTTCCTATTATGGACATTACTTTTTCTTCTCTCAGAAGAATCTCAAAAGGCAAATCTCCGTTTGTTGCTGACGCGGAACACATCCACCATAAACTTTTGCACGCAGGTTTTTCACAAAAGAAAACGGTATTTATCCTTACCTCGGTTGCGATTATCGCAGGCGGGCTCGCCGCTCTTCTCTCAGGTAAAGGCACTATAAAAGTTTATCTCGTTGCTATTTGTATCATTGTGTTAATAATGTTTGCGCTGAATTTAATAAAAGTGTTGACAAAAAAATAGCATTGTGATATACTGGCAAAGGATTTAATTACTCAGTTTTAGCATCTGGTTGTTAAAATATTTAAGTGTAAATCTGCTATATTGATGGAAAGGAAGCTGTAAGAATACTGTACTTCTTTTTGATAGACAGTAAACTGACGTAACTTCCCGTTGATATTAAGAGTGTGGTAGTAGTTAAGTAAAGGTTTATTAGCTATGACAGTAAAAGCAGTACAAAATGACAACAGCAGAGGTAATGTATTCGCAAGTGTTATGAAAGCGACAGTTACCGGCGGTGTTACAGGTTACATCGCAAAACAGGTTATTCCTTTGACAACTGAAGAATTAAAAGACATTCCGTATCGTGCTATTATCAATGCGGCAAGAAAAGACACCAATAAAAATATGGTTGCCAAACTCAACGGGTTGGAATCCAGAACTCTTGCTCAGGATACGTTCATCAAAATGGTTGATGAAAAGAATTTCAAAAATGCCGAAAAACTCGCAGAAGGACTCGCAAATTCTGCGGAGAAAAATGCAAAAGAACTTGCTAAGGAATTCAAAGAAATTATTAAAACTGTGAATGTACAGTCCAAGCAGGTTGCAAAAAACATCACCGGAAGTTTCCACAAAATGATTAAATGCAAACGGCCAACCGCAGCATTTGTTGTTCCGGGTGCTATTGCAGGGTTTGTTTCAGGCGCTATTTACAACGCATTCAAACATACTGATGTTGATGCAAGCGAAGAAAATTTTAGTTAAACATTTAAAACGTTATGATGATACATTTATACAACTCGTAAAATATTTTTCGGGTTGTTTTTTATTTTGTGAACATTTTTGCGCGTTCAGATTTAATTTTTCGGATTATTTCGGGGTAGTTCCCGCCTGTAAGGTCGCCTGCAGCCTTGTAAAGTTTTAAAATCGCATGTTCAATGTTTGCAGAATTCATTGTCACCATGTCGTTTGCCATTTCTTCATTAGATAGAGCAAGACGTGTCATATCGCGGAATCCGCTGGATGCAATTTCAAGCGCAAGAGGATTTTCGCTTGCGGCAAGAAAAAGAGCCTGCGCGATTACCATTGGCATGTGCGAAATCATAGCCGCTGCTTCATCGTGTTTTTCTGGTGTTGTGATTACCGGAACTGCGCCGAGTTGTTTGATGATTTCAACAAGTTCTTCACTCTCCCCAAAGCATGGTGTTATTACCCATTTAGCGCCTTTAAACAGCCCTTCAAATGAATTTTCAAATCCTTTATGCTCTGTTCCTGCCATAGGGTGTGACGGTACAAATCTGTACGGGCGTGTTTTTTGGCAAACAAATTTCTTCAGACTGCAAACATCCGTGACTATCGTATCAGGAGAAAGTATTCCTTCCAGTTCATCAAGAACCGATAAGGTTTTATTCATTGCCGAACATACAAAGATAAGATTGCGGTCTTTCAGAACTTCGTAATTGTCAAAAATATTTTCTCCGTGCTGAGACTTAGAAATTCCGATTACGTCGTACCCCAGCGCTTTAAGGTCTTTAAAAATCGACCCGCCTATAAGACCTAAACCGATAACTCCTATTTTCATATTTTCTCCTTTTTACTTATGCTAAGTCGCGGTGGTGGAATTGTTTTGTTCCGTTTGCGTAATCAGTTACGATATGACCGTTGCCGGTAAGTTTGTATTTGTAAATAGTCAATCCCTCAAGTCCTACAGGCCCGCGGGCGTGTGTTTTGTTTGTGGATATTCCAACTTCTGCTCCGAACCCGTATCGGAATCCGTCTGCAAATCTTGTGGAGGCATTAAAATATACTCCTGCGGAATCTACTTTATTCATAAATTTTTCGGCATTTTCAGTGTTTTTAGTGATAATACTGTCAGTGTGTCCAGAGCCGTAAGTGTTTATGTGGTTAATTGCCTCATCAACGTTATCAACAAATTTGTACGCCAGAATTTTGTCCCCGTATTCGTGCGCCCAGCTTTCAGGATTTGCAATCAATTTAATTTCCGAAAGCTCCAGCGAAGCCATAAGTTCCTTTATGTATGGGAAGTTTTTATGAATCAGCAGGGTTTCAACGGAGTTACATGCGCTCGGATACTGTGTTTTTGCATCTGTAACAATTTTTTGAGCCATTTCAAGGTCTGCGTTTTCGTCTACAAAAATATGGCAGATTCCGTCAGCGTGTCCGAGTACTGGAATACTTGTGTTTGATTTTATAAATTTAACAAGACTGTTGCCCCCGCGCGGGATAATTAAATTTATGTATTTGTCGCATTTTAGCATTTCAGCAACATCGTCACGTGTAAATACCTGCGATATGACATTTTTAGGGAATTCTTTAATTCCGTCAAGGGCGCTGTTTATTACGGAAAGAATAGTTTTATTGGTATTAATGGATTCTTTCCCGCCTTTCAGGATAACTGCATTGGCTGATTTTATTGCAAGTGCTGAAATTTGTGCGATAACGTCCGGTCTTGCCTCAAAAATTATACCGAGAACACCGATAGGGCAGGATATTTTATACAGTGTAAGCCCTTCATCAAGTTCACGGACAAACAGTTTTTTATTAACCGGATCTTCAAGCTTTGCAATATCGCGGATACCCTGTACCATATCGCGCATCTTATTTTCGTCAAGCTTAAGACGGTTAAAGGTGGATTTTGTCAGTTCTCCTGATTCTACAAGTTTTTCAGCATCTGTTAAATCTTTTTTGTTGGCTTCAAAAATTTCCGCTTTATTCTGTTCAATACTGTCTGCAATAGCGAGAAGTGCTTTGTTTTTAATTTCAGTGCTTAAATCGGCAATCTCTAAAGAAGCAGTTTTTGCCAGTTTTGCGATTTCTACAAATTCCATTTTCCCTCCTTAAAGAACAGTTATGTTATCGCGGGTAATAATTGCGTCATAGTTTTTGAACCCGAGTATTTTAAACAGGTCATCAGAATGTGCGCCGCTGACTTTTTTGCAGGATTCTGAACTGTAGTTTACGATTCCGCGTGCAAATTCTGTTCCTTTTTCGTCTATTATAGAAACAACATCTCCTTTGTTGAATTCGTTAACTACACCTACAACACCTATAGGGAGAAGGCTTTTTTGATTTATCAAAGCTTTTTTAGCTCCGTCATTTACGATAATTTTTCCGATGATGTTTGTTGCGTATCCTATCCAGCGTTTTTTATCAGATAGTGACTCGTGCTGCGGCAAGAACATTGTGCCGTATTCTTCTCCGTCAAATATTTTTTTAATTATATACGGGACTTTTCCGTTTGCGATTAAAACTCTGCCGCCGTATCTGGTAACCATTTGAGCGGCTTTAAGTTTTGTTATCATGCCGCCGCGGCCGCCTTCTGATGCACCCGAACCGAGTGCGAGAATTTCTTCTGTAACTTCATCGACTTTATGAATAATTTTTGCATCAGGGTTTTCTTTAGGATTTTTATCATAAAGTCCATCAACATCCGAGAGAATTATCAGCAAATCAGCATCAAGCTCGCTGGCTACAAGCGCTGATAATTTATCGTTATCGGAAAAACAAACCTGCATATCCGCATAGCGCGGTGCAATTTCAATAGTAGACACAGTATCATTCTGGTTGATAATAGGTGTAACCCCGAGTTCCAGAAGTTTGTTCATTGTTGTTCTGAGGCTCAGATAGCGTGTTCTTATTGAAAAGTCATCTTCAGTCAGAAGTATTTGTGCTGCTACCAGCCCGTAAGAGTCAAATCCGCTTTCATATATCGCCATAAGCTTTGATTGTCCGATTGCGGCACATGCTTGTTTTAAGGCTGTTCCGGTTGTACTTTCAAGCCCTAGTTTCTTTTTGCCCATTCCGACAGCACCGGAAGTTATCACGATAACTTCTTTTCCTGACTTAACCAGAGCTGCGATATTTTCAATAAAAGAGAATATTCTCGGAAGCGACATTGAACCGTCTTCTGCTCTTATGACATTTGTTCCCAATTTTATAACAATACGTTTGACGTCTGTGAATGTTTTTCTGTCCATAACTTAATTGTAGCATAAAAAATGTAATGCAATTTATAATATTTTCTATGTATTTCAACTGTGTTTTATGTATTTGAATATTGTTAAGATTTTGTAACATAATTTCTTCCAAAAAGGCAATTTTTTCAATTTGAAATACTTTATATATACATAAGAGATAAATAAGAGATACGAGAAAGAGAGCAAGAGAAGATGTTAGCAACAGATCAAAAAGGTAAACACGGACAATTTGGATCTTTAACAAAGAAAAGACCGAATACAGCTAGAAAAAAAGCTGCAACAAAACCTTTCAGAATTGAAGATTATAATTATCTTGAAAAGAAAGACAGAAGAATGAGATTCAACAATTCTCAAGATCCGATTTACTATGTATTTGACTGTATTGAAAACAGACCGATAACAACTCTTGCAAAAGAATTCGTAAAAGACTCTTTCTTTGAAATCGCAAGTTTTGTAACCAAAGTCGTCGGATAATCAATAGGAAAAAAGAAAAAAAGGAAACATTGGAAAATCAATAGGGCAATAAGGCAGGGTAAAGTAAGAAAAAAGGAATATAGGAATACAGGATTAAAAATAGCGGCAGAAATGCCGTTTTTTATTTGTGTATTTTTCGATTTTAATAAAATATTTACATCCGGTAAAATTTTTCTACTCTGACAGAGTATTATAAATTCGGTGATTATAAAATAGCCGTGTTGTCTTAAATCACGACTTGTTTATTGACACAAATATTTACTTATGTTAAATTCGTGTAGCCTGTAAATGTAAATTTTAAAATAATTTTATAATATAATTTTAATATAGACTAGATAAGGGAGAGGAAATGAAAAAAATAATTATAATAACTCTTGCTATAATTGTGGCTGCGATAGCCTTCAGATTCGGGTATTCAAAGCACAGTCAGAGTATGAAAATAAAAATGGCAATGTCAAAACCTGCACCAGGAGTCGTTGCAGAACCGGTAGAAGAGCATTCTATTATTCGTACTTTTGAAGCTCCGGGGCGTGTAACTTCTAAATATCAGGTAAATATTTTAGCCCGTATTTCCGGATATTTGGAAAAGAGTTATTTTAAAGAAGGAGATTTTGTAAAAACCGGTCAAACTCTGTTTTTAATAGAGCCGACAGAATTTTCCAATGCCGAAAAGGTTGCAAAAGCAAATGTTGAAAATATTCAGTCTCAGTTAGTTTACGCGGAAAAACAGCTTGCAAGAGCTTCAGAACTTGTTAAAAAGGATTACATTGCAAAGTCACAATACGATAATCTGCTTGCTCAGCGTGACGCGTTGAAGGCTCAGCTTGCCTCCGCAAAAGCAAGCTATGGTGATGCTCAGCGTAATATGAGTTATACAACGGTTAAAGCTCCTGTTGACGGTCGTATCGGTATTATTGCCGTAACTGTCGGAAACTATGTTTCACCAAGTTCAGGTCCTTTAACTACGATTAACAGTACAAATCCGATATATGTAACATTCCCGTTGGATTCAAACGATTACAACATGCTGGCGGAAGCTGATCAGGAGGCTAATACAAACAGAAAAGTTGAACTTATTTTTAACAGCGGAGAAAAATATGACCTGACAGGTGTTCAGGATTTTCACGACAACAAAATAGATCAATCAACAGGTACAGTTACTATGCGTGCAACTTTCGAAAACCCTAATAACCAGCTTTTGCATGGTGAATTTGTGACAATAAAACTTTATTCTAATAAGTCAGTGAAAGTGCCTGTAGTTCACCAGACCGCAGTACAGGAAAATCAGGCCGGAAAATATGTTTATAAGCTCGATGAAAATAATATTCCTGAACTTGTGTATATAAAAACAGGAGAGCAGGACGGTGAATTCTGGGTTGTAAACAGCGGACTGAAACCGGGTGATATGGTTGTCACAGACGGTTTGCAAAAAGTTACGCCGGGAAAACCTGTAACACTTAAAACAAAAGAAGAAATGGCTAAACTTAAAAAACAGGACAATTCAGCAGATTCTAAAACCAAAAAAGGAAAAAAATAGATGGCAGGGAATTTATTTATCAATAAACCTAAACTTGCAATAGTCATCTCGCTTGTTATTATGCTTGCGGGCGTATTGATGATTAGTTCGTTACCGCTTGAAGAATATCCTTCAATTACCCCTCCTCAGGTTGTCGTTTCCGCGACATACGCAGGTGCGAGTTCCGACGTTGTTGAAGCAACGGTTGCAGCCCCTGTAGAAGCGCAATTAAACGGTGTTGAAGATATGATTTATATGTCTTCAACCTCTCAGAACGGTTCTTATAAATTAACTTTGTATTTTGATATAGGTTCAGACCCTGATATGGCGGTTGTAAACGTGCAGAACCAGTTGCAGCTGGTTACTCCGAGACTTCCGGAAGATGTTAGAAGATACGGTTTAACTGTTAGAAAAACAACCGGCGGACCGGGGTTGATGATGATTTCCGTAAACTCACCAAGCGGAACTTATGACAACCTTTTTATCGCAAACTATGCATCAATTTATATTAAAGATGAACTTGCCCGTATCAAAGGTGTCGGTCAGGTTCAGGTATTCGGGTCTTCTGATTATTCAATGAGAATCTGGCTTGATGCTACAAAAATGGCGAACCTCGGTATCTCCGTAAGCGAGGTAAATGCAGCAGTTCAGGCACAAAATACACAGGCTCCTGCAGGTGATATCGGTGTTGAACCGATGAAAGAGAAACAGTTAATCAAATTAACAATGAGAACACGCGGCAGGCTTGAAGATGTAAGCGAGTTTGAAGATATTGTTGTACGTTCAAAGCCTGACGGTTCACAAATTAAATTAAAAGATATAGCAAGAGTAGAACTCGGTGCTGAAAGTTATTCGTACTTCTCCCGTATCGGCGGAAAAAATTCGGCTATTATTTCTGTCAGTCAGCTGCCTGAAGCTAACGCAGTTGATCTTTCAAACAAAATTCAGAAAAAAATGCAAGAATTAAGCAAAGGTTTTCCGCAGGGGATTGAATACAAAATTCAGCGTGATGAAACCGACTTTGTACGTGAATCTATTAACGAAGTTATTCACGCAATCGGACTTGCAATTATACTTGTAGGTATCGTAACATATATGTTTCTTGGCAGCGGACGTGCTGCTTTAATTCCGTTTTGCGCAATTCCGGTATCGTTAATCGGTGTATTTATTTTTATGAATATTCTCGGTTTTTCAATAAACCTTTTGATTTTATTCGGTCTTGTACTTGCGGTTGGTCTTGTTGTTGACGACGCTATTGTTGTATTAGAAAATACGCAGCGGCATATTCAGGAAGGAAAATCTCCGCGGGAAGCTACGGAAATTACTATGGAAGAAGTTTTCGGCGCGGTTATGGCAACATCTCTCGTTTTGATGGCGGTATTTGTTCCGGTATCTTTTATGTCAGGGATTACAGGGCAGATGTTCAGACAGTTTGCACTATGTATAGCATCTTCCATCGGTTTGTCCACACTCGTTGCATTGACGCTTGCTCCTGCATTGTGCGCTATGATTTTGAAACCAGGTTCAGAAAAGGCTGATTTTAAATTTATTCAGATTTTCGACGACTGGTTTAACAGCGTAAGAGATAAATACCTTGAAGGTGCATTAGTTTTCATAAATTCAGCGAAGATTACGCTTTTAACTTTTTTAGGCATTGTTTTATTTGTAATTTTGATGTTTAAGATAATCCCTACCGGATTTTTGCCGACGGAAGATAAAGGTGCTATTTTTACACAAATTCAGCTCCCTGACGGATCATCAGCATCAAGAACCGATGATGTCGCAAAAGAAATTGAAGACAGAGTAATGAGCATTCCGGGTGTTGCAAATACGATTACACTCGTAGGGTATTCAGGTGAAAATACTGCCCTCATCGTATCAGAACTTGATGAATGGTCTCACCGTAAGAAAAAAGAATTGCAGATGGAATACATTTTGAAAAAAGTTCAAAATGATTTCTCTACATATCCTTCAGCTACTATTGCTTCGTTTGCACCTCCTTCTATTTCCGGTCTTGGTATGTTTGGAGGTTTTGAATACCAGCTTCTGGACAAAGGTAACAGAAGCGCGCAGGAACTGTACGACGAAGCTGTTAAACTTATGTCAGAAGCAAATAAAAATCCTGATTTTTCCATGGTTTACACTTCATACAGTGCAAACCTGCCACAGTTACTTTTGAATATTGATGTAAGCAAGGCTATGGCGCAGGGTGTTGAAATTTCCGAAATCTACAGTGCTCTTGCCGGATATTTCGGTAAATCATATATAAACGACTTTAACAAATACGGTCGTGTTTACAGGGTATATATGCAATCGGATTCTGATTTCCGTGCAAGACCCGGTGACATAGATAAAATTTATGTGAAAAATAATAAGGGAACGATGGTTCCGTTATCAAGCGTAATCAAAATTGAAAATATTGTAGGTCCGTACACAAGAACAAGATTTAACATGTACCCTGCAATTACAATAAACGGTATGGCTGCACAGGGTGTAAGTTCAGGTCAGGCAATGGCTTCTATGGAAAAACTTTCGGAAGAAGTTCTTCCGAAAGATATGGGTTATGCGTGGTCAGGAAGTTCTCTTCAGGAACACGAGTCTCAAGGTCAAATCGGCCCTATTCTTGCGATGTCACTTGTTTTCATATACTTATTCCTTGTAGGTTTGTATGAAAGCTGGATGCTTCCTGTTGCTGTACTTTTGATTTCGCCGATAGCACTGGTAGGCGCACTGTTCTTCCAGTACGTGTCAGGTTATTCACTGGATTTGTATTCTCAAATCGGTCTTGTAATGTTAATCGGTTTAAGTACAAAACAGGCAATTTTGATTATCGAATTTGCAAAAGATGCGCATGAGGCGGGGATGTCCATACGTGATTCAGCGTTACAGGCTGCAAAGCTCCGTTTCAGAGCCGTAATGATGACAAATATAGCGTTTATTCTCGGCTTACTGCCGCTGGTATTTGCCGAAGGCGCAGGTGCTGCCAGCAGACACTCCGTTGGTATGACCGTTTTCGGCGGTATGATTGCGGTTGCTTTTATCGGAACGTTCCTTGTTCCTGCTTTCTTTGTAATGATTGAAGAGATGAAACAGAATATTGCAAAAAAAGCTCGTAACGTACATTTTAAAGGTGGAAAATAAACATGTTGAAAAGAATACTTCTCACAAGTTTAATAATAGGAATAAATTCTTTACCGGTGTTGGCGGAAGATTTGGTTCAGCCGTTAATAAAAGAGAATATCGGTAATGAAATAATCGAATCGGAATATCCTGCATCAGAACAGGTTTTGCCGAATAAAACTACTGATGCCGATTTTGTTATACAGGGTTCTATCGAGAAAAATATAGATATGACTCTGGACAAGTGTATTGAAATTGCACTTGGTAACAATCCGCAGATTAACGCGGCATTTCAGGATATTTTAGCGTCAGATACACGTATTAAGCAGGTCTGGTCGAATTATTTCCCGCAAATAAGCTGGCAGACAGGTTATACAAAAATAAAACAACTTCAATTGTCAGACGCTTTGGGGCGTAACCTTACGTTTAATTACTATTTGCTCGGGCAGGTTACTCTGCAGCAGATGCTCTATGACTTTGGCGTAACACAGAATCAGGCAACGATAAGAAAACTGGATTATGAAGCTTACAAATCTTCTATGGAAGCTGTTGTTAATGATATAATTTATCAAACCAAAGATGCTTATTACGCGCTTTTATACGCTTTTGAAAGTAAAAAAGTGGCTCAGGATACGGTTGATAAATTCAATTTGTTCTACGAACAGGCAAAAGCTTTTTACGAAATAGGAATGAATCCTAAAGTCGATGTAACGATTGCGGAAACCAATTTGAGCAACGCTAAATTGCAGCTTATTCAGGCAGATAATGCAGTAAACCTTGCGGTTGCAAAGTTAAATAATATTATGGGCGTTCCGTTTATTGATAAATACAATGTTGAAGAACGACTTGTTTATCATCCTGTTAATATAACATTTAATCAGGCGATTGATATAGCACGAGAAGCCCGTCCTGAATTGAAACAGGCCGAGCTAAAGGTTGAAAGTGCTATCCAGACTCTCAAGCTTGCTAAAAAATCGTACTTCCCTACAATATCTTTTGAAGGTCAGTATATGCGCGGCGGTAAAAGCTGGAACAGTAATTATGGTTATAATGTCGGCGGATATTTAAACTTTCCGACCGTAAACGGTATGAGAATCCGAAATGAAATTAAAGAAGCCAGATATTTATATGATAAAGAGCTAGCAAATGCAGCAAATATTCAGAACCAAATATTTCTGGAAATTCAAAATGCATATCTGACGCTTGAAGAAAAGAAAAGTCAGATGCCGGTTGCTATGCTTCAGGTTAAGCAGTCAAAAGAAAATTATGAACTTTCATACGGCAGATACCGCGTAGGAGAAGCAAGCCCGACAGAGTTAAAAGACGCGCAGATTTTGTACCAGCAGGCTCAATTAAGCTACTATAACGCACTTTATCAGTATAATTCCGCAAAAGCTTCACTTGAAAAAGCTATAGGTAAAAATATCAACTTTGATGATACTGAAATTATTGAGCTTGATAAAACCGCGAAAACACAGTAAAATGATAAAAATTTGATTTCATGATATTATTTAACTATGTTTAAATTCTTTTCTGATAAATTTAATGATTTAAAGCAGACTGTGGCCAATACCGCGCAGGCTCTTGTCGGCAATGTTGTAGATACGGTACAGGATGAGGAGGAGTTTTCGGAATTTGTTCTTGACGATATGGAGGACACTCTGATAAGTGCGGATTTGGGGGTTAATTATGCCGCAGAACTCGTTGATAAGCTCCGTAATCAGGATAAGATTAAACCGTCTGCAGTAAAAGAATATCTTCGCGGCGAGTTTATGAAAGCTTTGAATGATGCGGGTTCAAATGTTTTAAATTATGACGATAACGGTTTGAATATATATTTTATTGCGGGCGTGAACGGTGCAGGTAAAACTACACTAATCGCAAAACTTGCATATAAGTTTAAAAATGAAGGTAAAAAAGTACTGATAGCCGCAGGCGATACTTTTCGTGCAGCAGCGGAAGAACAGCTTGATATCTGGTCAAAGCGCGCAGGTGCTGATATTGTGCGGAGAGATAAGGCTGACCCTGCATCTGTTGTTTATGAAGCTATCCAAAAAGCTAAAAATGAAAACTATAATGTGATTCTTGTAGATACAGCCGGCCGTTTGCAGAATAAATTTAATCTTATGGAAGAACTTTCCAAAATAAAAAATGTCATAGATAAAAATGCTCCGGAAAGTCTAAGAGAAAGTATCCTTGTTCTGGATGCAAATACAGGTCAAAACGGACTTCAACAGGCAAAAGTTTTCACAGAAGCAGTCAATATTACATCAGTTGCACTCACAAAACTTGACGGTTCTGCAAAAGGTGCTATTGTGCTTGCTGTTGCCAAAGAAATGAAACTGCCGGTAAAACTTGTCGGTGTCGGTGAAAAAATGGAAGATTTAAAGACTTTCAACTCGGAAGAATTTATTAACGCGCTTTTTGAATAATGAAAATTTTAGAACAAACATCAACCAAAAACGGTAATAAAATTAAACTTGTCGGAAACGATTACCATAAAAATATTCTGATTGTCGGAGTTGTTCACGGTGATGAACCTCAGGGTAAATATTTGATTGAAAAATATCAGGAAAAAGAAACCCCTCTTTTATTTATCCCGTGTCTTAATCCCGACGGACTTTCGGCTAACACCCGCACTAACGCTAATGGTGTAGATTTGAACCGTAACTTCCCGACAAAAAACTGGGGCAAAAATGAAGGTGAAAATGCAACATGCGATGACTGCAATACTGTATACTACGGCGGCAGTGCTCCTGCAAGCGAAATTGAGACAAGATTTTTAATTAATGTGATTGAAAAATATAAACCTGAAATAATTATTACGCTTCACGCCCCGTATAAAGTTGTTAATTACGACGGGCCGGCAAAAGAACTGGCAGAAAAAATTTCAGGAATTATCAATTATCCGGTAGAAGAAAGTATCGGATATCCTACTCCTGGAAGTTTCGGCACATACGCAGGCGTTGAACGCGGAATCAAGACTATCACTCTTGAATTGGATGAGGAATGCCCTGTCGATAATCTTGTAGAACCCGTGCATAAAATTTTTGATATATTCTGTAACAATTTGTAACTAAACCCTAAAGTTTTTTCTGAGTTGTGCCGTATATTAAATCAGAAGTAAAGTAATATACACAAACTAAGGAGAAACAAAAAATGGTTGAAAGTGTAAACGGCGTAGGCGCAGTTGGCGGCAATACTCCGCAGCCGAAAACTTCAAAAGTAGAAGAAGGAAATGTCGCAATTAATTTTAACAACGGTGACAAAGGGTCTGTCAATATCACGATTAAAGAAGGGATGACTCTTTCAGAACTTGCCGTAAAGTATAATACTACGGTCGAAGATATTAAAGCTGCAAACGGTATTACAAATAGTGAAATTCAAGTCGGTCAGTCTCTGAAAATTCCACAGAATACTGCCAGTGAAAAATTGCTTGCAACAAGAAAACACAGTGCCCGTATGAAAGCCGAAGAACAGGAGGTTCAACAAAAAGGTTTAAATACTCCTGAAGAAAAAGCAAAATACTTTTTCGAAAAAGATGTGGCTTCCGGCAGATTGAAATGGGTTCCTCAGGATAGTATGCTGTTCGGTCTTATTTCTACCGGCGGGTATTATGAATATTTAACCGAAGATGAAGGACTTTTCGGTGTGGAAACTTACGGTGAAATTAAAGACAGATATAACCTCAAGGATGGCGTAATTAAAGAACATAACTATATCCCAGGCGGCGGTAATCTTGATACCGCAGGCATTTATGATAGAAAATTGAAACTTTATCCTGAGGATATGCCGATTCCTAAATAGTTTTCGTTCCTAACTTATACCCTGAGTGGTATCAGTTAAAAAAGCAAGGTGTAAAAAGCCTTGCTTTTTTGTTTGTAAAAAAAAATGAAAAATTTTCGTAAAAGTAAAATTTCTGCTAAAATTTATAAATATGAACCCTATATCAAAAAATTCAAAGATTGTTTTAGGATTAATAGTATTAGCAATAGGAATTGCGGCTGCAGGATTTTATATTACGGGGACGAAATCCGTATTAAAAGCGCCTGAAATTTACAAACAGGCTTATGATGATTATCTTTCAGGTGATTTCCAAAACTCTTATTATCTTTTCTCTAAAGTTTCCTTTTTATCAAATTTAAAGCCTGTAGCAATATACAGACAGGCTAAAAGTGCTGAAGAGCTCGGGGATTATGATGCTGCTGTAAAGCAGTATCAGCTATTATTCAGTAATTACCCTAATCACAGACTGAGTCTTCGTTCCAAGTATCATGCGGCAAGGCTTCTTGTCGAATCCAGACCTGAACTTGCAGAAAAATATTTTCAAGCAATTCTTGAAGATTTTCCATATACGGATTATGGCATTGCATCTGAGTATTTCCTCGGAAAACTTATCCTGAATTCAGGTGAAAATATTTCTGAATCAGACAAAACCGCTGCGAGAAATTATTACAGAAATTATTTGAAGAAATCTCCGTCAGGACGCTGGGCTCAAAGTATATTATCAGATATTACCGCATATCAGCTGCCTTTAGAAACAGAAGATTACCTGTTAATGATTAAGAGTTTTTTACTTCTGGGAGATTATAAGAGTGCGCATGACGCTTTGTTTAAAGTTCCGTTAGAAAAATCATGGGCGCTTGATGTTAAAGTATCGTATGCTGCAGGGGATTATTCACGTGTGAGGTATCTTACGGAATACGGGGTGTCGCAGCATTCTTTTGATGTTAACTCTGAAGATTTTAAAGATGCCGTTAATATATACGTACAAATCCAAAAAAATGCTTACAAAGCTCTTGCCAAATTGTATTCATACCCTGACACAACAGGAAAAGACTATATTCTTAACCTTAAATGTCAGAATGCTCCATATTCCGATCAGCTTAAATGCTATAGAGAACTTTATAATAAATTCCCGACAAGTCCATACTCCGGTGATGCGCTTGCAAATATATTTATAATTCAGGTGAGAGAAAAAGATTTTACAACCGCGAAAATAAACGGACAATCTTATCTTAATAAGTTTGATAATTTGAAATACACTCCGATTGTCATGTACTGGATGGGTAAAATTGCCGAAAAAACAAATGACAGAGATGAATATATCAGTTATTACAGAAGCTTAATAGCTAAATATCCTGATAATTACTATGCTTACCGTGCGTATCTAAAGCTTGCCGATATTACGTCTGCAATTATTACGGGCTATATTAATGAAAAAGAAGTTGAATATCCTTATGAAATTAATAAAGATGCCTCATTAAACATGCAGTTGGCCGACATAGGTGATTATGACATGTTGTTTGAGCTTAATGATGACGATTTTATAAAAAGCTGGATTTATTACCGTAAAGGAGATTATTCTCATTCTATGCTGATTGCGCGTGATGCAATGGAAAAAATAGAAGATAAACCGGACAAATATGATTTGCGCTGGCGTCTGGTGTACCCGATAGATTACTATGACACAATCAAGGAATATGCCGGGGCTATGGGCAATAATGCACCTTTGATTCTTGCTATTGTACGTGAGGAAAGTTATTTTAATCCCGAGGCCAGAAGTGCTGTGGGCGCGGCGGGGTTAATGCAGCTTATGCCTTCTACTGCAAGAGAAATTGCGGCTAAGTATAATATTGATATTGATTCGGTCACTGATTTATTAAATCCGGAACTGAACATCAAACTCGGAAACTATTATTATGCGGAATTAAAAAGCATGTTGAACGGTCTTGACATCTCGTCGGTTGCTGCATACAACGGCGGTATAGGTTCTGTTAATAAATGGAAAAAATCGCTTTATTACAACGATACTGATGAATTTGTCGAACAAATTCCTTATCCTGAAACTAAAGATTACGTCAAAAAAGTTTTCCGCAGTTACTGGAACTACATAAGAATTTATACAGGCAACGAATAGGGAGTTATATAGCAAATTCCGCTAAAAATTTCCAAACAACGTCATACCTGTGGTGTCATTCTACAGACTTAATAAAAATTCTTCGGGCTAAAGCCCTCAGAATGACGGACTTTTTATAGTATCTATTGAATTTGCTATATAAGTCCAAACGATTAAACATTGCCACTCAAAAGATAATTTGATATAATAAAACGGTAAAAAATAAGGAGAGAACACATGTCAAAACTCAATATTGACACGAATTTCAGTCAGGGGGGGGGGCAACGGAATTTTAGCTCTCCTGTAACATTTATTAATGTAATAAAAAGATTCTTCACCGGCGTTCAGAATGACAGTTTAAAACAACTCTCTTCAAAAGCAGCCTTTACTCTTGCAGAAGTCTTGATAACCCTCGGCATAATAGGCGTTGTCGCAGCTATGACAATTCCTTCTATAGTTGCAAAATATCAGAAAATGGTGACTGCAACCCGTGTAAAAGCTTTTTATTCAAAAATTAATCAGGCTTATACAATGTCATACGCGTTTAACGGTGATACAGTAGACTGGGTAGTTTCAGGCAAAACTTACACTTATGAAGAATCTGTAAATTGGCTTAAAAAATACATCTTCCCGTACATGAAACCGCTAAGTATACAAAACTCAGTATCTTCACTTGGTGAACAGGGGGTGCTTGTAAAATTAAAAGACGGCAGTGTGTACTGGTTTCAAATAGACAGAAACGGACAGGATGTTGCATACTACCCGCATGGAAAAGTAAACATAAACCCCAGGGAAAAATTTCAGTTTAATTTTGCCAAACGGTTATATGACGGCTCAACCCAAAGACAAAGCATGAATCTTTTGGAACCGTATATATTTAACTGGAACGGCCGGAGAACCCAACTGTTTACAGACGGTACATTTGGCTGCTATAAAGGCTGTTCAAACTGTGCATATTGTACAAAACTTCTACAATTAAACAACTGGGAATTCCCCGACGACTACCCGTGGTAAAAATTAAATCACTTACAGCAGGCATCAACAAGATTTTTTGCTATACCGAGCGCCTCATCGAAAATTGTTCTGTTTGTTAAAAAATCATCGCGCTCAATGTATTTTCTAATAATATTTCTGGCATACGAGCCGACTGCAACACCGTTAATATTAATTCCGCAAAGGCGTGCAAGCTCCTGTGATTTTGAATTTGTACCTCCTGAGAGCAAAACATATACCGGAAGTTTTTCGTTCCGTACAAGTTCTGCGGTTGCAACTGCCTGAAGGGTTGATTTGTAATCATCTTTGCCGCCGCTCATCGGAAATCCGTCGGCCTGAATTATTGTCGTATAAGGAGCACGGGATTCCGTCATTTTTTTTATACGGGCTATCATCTGTTCCCCGCTTAACTTCATCCTGTTTATTGATATGCTTAAAATCCCGTCAAAGTTTTCGTTTAAATATTTCCATTTTTGTTCGATTTCTTGGTTGTCTTCCCCTATGACATGGAATTCTACGCAGCTTATTCCCTTTTTAATCAATGGCGGCATTATTTCCGATAAATCTTTATTTTCAGAAACGTAGCTAATCGCATTTTTAGGGCAAACTCCAGCGCATTTGCCGCAGCCTATACATTTAATTCGTTTTACTTTAGCATACTTTATTGCGCGCTGAGGACATACTGCTTCACAGTGCCCGCAGCGAATACATTTTTCAAAATCAATAACGGCTTTGCTTACGTGCGGGTCGCCTTTAATTCCGACGCTCACGCAAAGCTCAGCATCATTTACTCCAGCATGTTCCAGACCTCGTTTTGCACAATCTATGATATTTTCTTTTGCTGAAAGGTCAAAAAATTTACATCCGGCAGAAGCGTAGAGTGCAACAAGTTTTTCTACTTCAATTTCATTTTCGTTGCCTGCTCCGCATATTAATTTAAAGCATTTTTTTTCTTCCAGAAGATTTTTTAACATACAATTATCTTACCATGTAATTGTAGATAATTTCAGATGCTTTTACTATAAAATCTTTTCCGAGAACCGAGTTATACGGACGGTTGGCAAGGATAACAACAATATATTTTTTGCCGTTAGGGGCATATACTATTCCTGCATCGCCGAGCATTGTTCCGATATCGCCTGTTTTGTGCAGGAAGACGGCGTTTGGATTTATGCCTGCCTGTATAAGTCTGTTATTTTTAACGTGAGCCATATAATCAAAGATTTTTTCTCTTGATGACACGCTCAGGAAGTTAGGGTTGTCTATGTTATACAGGATTGTAGCCATATCCCTTGCTGTAGTGTGGTTTGTTCCTCTCAAATCAGGAAGCCAGGTTTGAACTTCTGTATTTTTCAATCCCCAATCTCTGATACCCTGATTTACGTCAGGCATGCCTCCGATTTTTGACATAAGCATGTTTGTTGCTGAGTTATCAGAATCTGTTATCATTACATTGGCAAGTGTATCGATTGAATACTTTGAATTTTCTGCTCTGAACTGTAAATTGCCTGAACCTTCCGCTCTATAATAGTCGGTTAAGGTCATTTCATCATATATTGTAGTCTGACCGCGTTCAATTGAACGGAAAAGCTGAACCAGAACAGGCAGCTTGATTATGCTTGCGGCAGAATATATTTCATCAGCATTGATATCGGCATAAGCCTGTGTGTCATAATCCCATACATACACAGCAGGGTTAATCGACGGATACAGCGCCATCAAGTCTTTAATTCTGTTTTCAAGTCCCGCCATTCTTGCTTTTTCTGTTAAGTTATTCATCAGAGGTTTTTTGGTTTCTGCATATCTGAACGCACGGCGGCCGAGAAACCAGTCATTTGAAAGATAGTTTGCTGTCGGGTACAAAAGCTGGTAATAATCAGCTTTTACTGTCTTTAACGGGGTTTGCACAAACATCATTTTTGTTATTTTGTTAAAACTTACAGGCAGTACAAATATGCCAAGCAGCATCATGACAATTACCGCCATTATGCGTGACAGATTTGATTCTTTTTTGACCTTTTTTTTCGGTACAATTTTAGGCCGCTCATATACGCGCTGTTGATATCTGCGCATATCCCGACCGGTTTGAAAATCATTTAATCTGTAAACTTCGTCATAATAGTAATATCGTCTGCGACTCTCTTGTTGTGCTAACTTCGGCATTTAATCCCCCCTACCCAAGTAATTTAATTGTAATATGTATTTTTTTCATTGGCAAGTTAGTTACATTATTTTTTTACATCCTGTTATAGTTCGGGATTAAATAATAAAAAAGACGCTTATTTCAGCGTCTTTTAACGTTCGGGTTGCTTTCAGTTCATTTTTTGTTTGTGAACAACATTTTTGTGTTATAAATAATCTTTGCGATTATTTTTGCTGCGGAATTTTCTTCTTCCGGCATTTTTACATCTTTTTCAAAACCGAAAGTGTCGGTTTCATCTTTTGTTTCAAAAATACTTTTTTCATCCTGAAATTTTTTCTTTTGTTTTTCACCATGACCTTGAGACATATAACCGAGGTTGCCGCCTCCGCCGTCATTTTGCATACTCTGGGCTTCGCGTATCACCGGTTTTGAACTCAGTACATTTACATCGAAACTCATAATTTTTTCCTTTATATTTTTCCCTTATATATATAAAGTGAATTTTTCATGAAGAAATGTTACAAATGTAGTAAAATTGTTACAAAAATTTACATTTTGTGCGCAAATTTTAAAACGGATTGAAGCTTAAATCCGAGTTCAAACAGATCTCGTTTTCTTATGGCAGAAGAGATGTCAGGGGTATACTCGCAGGTATTCGGGGTAAGAATGAATTCGACAATTTTATCTTCGCTGTTGTAATTCAATTTGATTTTTTTAATAAGACTGAGGTGAGCTCTGTCGAGACCGTCTGCAAGTTTCAGGATACCGGCAAGTCTTTTAACTATTTTTCTTTCTGTTTTTTCCAGAGTATTGTAAACTTCGTGCTCCCGTTTATCAGGCAGTCCGCCTCTGTGGTATCTGGCGATACAGGAAATTATTTTTGTTTCCTGAGAGGTAAAATCTTTGAGTCCGTATTCGAGGATAAGCTTTTGGCTTTCTTTATTATGGCTTTTTGAATCAACATAATATCCGATATCGTGTAAAAGTGCGGCGGCTTCCAGATAGTCTCTGTATCTGTCAGGAAGACCGATTACTTTTTCGCATACTTCATCAAAAATCATCATTGACAGGCGTCGGACTTCTGTCGGGTGTGACGCGTCATTTGAGAATTTTTGCAGCATATCTTCTGTGGACATCATCATAATACTGTAATTTTAACAAAAAAATATTAACCGAACAATTTTCATGCTATAATAAATAAAGGTGGGAGATTAAAGTTAAGAGAATTTATTATGGATGAAAATTTAGAATTAAGTTTCGATATTCCGGATACTGTTCTGGATGAGATTCAGCATAATATTGAAGAGATTATCCAGAGTTTTCCTATTCCGGATGATAACAAGCTTGATGTTATTAAGAAGATTAACTTTATGTATACCCAGACAAAATACCTGTCAGTGACTGACGGTTTAACAGGATTATATAACAGACGGCATTTTGAGTGTAATTTTGAGCGCGAATTCTTGCGTGCTGAAAGATATAACAGCAAGTTAAGTCTTGCGATGATTGATATTGATTTTTTCAAAAAGATTAATGATACATACGGGCACGGGTGTGGGGATTATGTATTGAGAGAGATTGCATATCTTGCGCTGCAGACATTCAGAAAGACGGATATGGTATTCAGATACGGCGGTGAAGAATTTGTCGTTATCCTTACGGAAACCGATATTGATAATGCAATTATTCCTTGTGAAAGATTACGGAAGAATGTCGAAATGTATCCGTTTTCTTACGGCGGCGAAAGTTTTAATGTAACTGTAAGTATAGGTGTTTGTGAGAAAAAATCCGATGTAAGTACGGCGTTTAATCTTTTTGAATATGCTGACAAAGCTTTATACAGCGCAAAAAACAACGGCAGAAACCGTGTTTGTGTCTATAGTGAACAATAAATCGTCCTTTACAGTGCTGTGCACAGATTAACTATCGAAAGAAAAATCATTTTCGGAACACGCTTCCGCTCAGCTCACGCTATTATCCTCAAATAATTTTTCTTTCTGCAATTCCATTCTAATAATGCAACTGTTTAGTTTTCCCTCTCCTGATTTGGAGAGGGTGCACGAAGTGCGGGTGAGGGGGCAAACAAATGAGTAAATAGTGAAAGAAAAGTGAACGGTGAATAGTCCGTTACTGTGCTGTGTACAGATTAACTATCAAAAGAAAAATCATTTTCGGGACACGCTTTCGCTCTGCTCACGCTATTATCCTCAAATAATTTTTCTTTCTGCAATTCCATTCTAATAATGCAACTGTTTAGTTTTCCCTCTC
>CALUVN010000033.1 GCA_944324235.1 Candidatus Gastranaerophilales bacterium | reverse complement strand
AACTGTTGTTTTTCGGAAACAAGACTATCTCCGCCGGCAATGTCCGGATAAAATAATGAAAGAGGACTGCCGAAATTAATAATTCCGGCTACGGTATTATCCGGCATACAAGATTTTTCAGAGAAGCGGTCTAATCTTTTATAAATTTCATCTTTTGATAATCCGTCCACATCTAATACAATATTGCCATTTGCAAGCTGATAGCCCAGTTTTGAATCTATTATGGCATCTGCACAGGTACAGTGTTCATGATTACTGATTGCCTTTCTATCCATTAATGTATCAATATCTACAGCTTTTATTTTATGCAACAGATAATTAAATGTCACAAAACTTCCTGCACTATGTCCGAGGAGAATAACCTTTTCGCCTTGTTCATGGGCATCAATTACCATTCTATGCAGCTGATCCATTACTTTTTTCATATTATGGTCTTTTTGAATCCAGATTGCATCATGAAGACAATGTGAAATCAACTTACGCACTGATTGTGCTCTATCTTCGGGCTTACAAGGCTTGCTATCGCAAGATCGTTATTCACGGCATTTAAAGATTTTTGGGATTGAAAGCCCCAGAACAAAATACTTGGTCTCTCATTAATAGTATACTTACCGTTTTCCAACAAATTTTTTGAAATAGTTTCATCATTTTCCATAATTAACTTAATTTGTTTTTGTGTTTTGAAAACGCCATCGGTATAATCTTGTCTGGCCTTTTCATCGTTGGCATTTGATCCGTTTAAGTAGATAAAACGGATTGAATTTTTAGTGGTATTATTATCTTCTATAGCTTGTGCTGCACTGTAGCTTAGCAGTAAACACCCCAAAATAAAACACAAAATTTTAATTTTTATACTTCTGCTCCTTATTTACCAAAAGATACTCTGATGATATCAAAAACAAATAAACAGTTCAAATCTTACCTGAACCAGCAATAATAACGCTAAAAGTTGTTGATTTTTTTGTTTGTTTATATTGTAATGATAGTACAGCATAAATTTTATGCGAGTTCAAAAGAAAGAAGACAATGAAAATTGCCTAAAACAATAACACTGGCTAAATATGCGGGTTTTTGCTACGGAGTAAAACGGGCAGTTGAAACCGCTAAAAAATTAAAAGCTGAAAACAAAGATACTGAAGTTTCAGTTCTCGGTGAATTAATCCATAATGCAGAAGTAATTAAGGAATTGGAAACTTTAGGAATAAAAACGTTGACGGAAATTCCTGAATCCGGCAGCGGAATTTGTGTTATCAGAAGTCATGGCGAAAGTCCTGAAGTTATAGAACGTATTAAAAAAGCTGGATTTACACCTGTTGACCTTACCTGCCCCGATGTTAAGAAAGTTCAGCAAAAGGCTGTTGAACTTGCAAAGGATGATTATTATGTAGTTATAGTCGGCAAGTCCGAACATCCTGAAGTTATAGCAATACGTGCAAACGCGGCACTGTGGAGTGAAAATGTTACTGTTGCAAGCACTGTCGAACAACTTTTACCGCTTCAGGAAAAAATCAAATCACATAAAAAAGTCGGAGTCGTCGTACAAACAACACAGCGGCTTGAAACTTTAAACAAAATTGTAGAATACCTTACATCTGTATCAAAAGAATTGCACGTTGCAAATACAATCTGTGCAAGCACTTCAATGAGACAGAAAGAAGCCCGTGAACTTGCAAGAGAAAATGATTTGATGATTGTTGTAGGGTCGAAAAAAAGTGCTAACACCACACACCTTGCAGAAATTTTAAAAGGAATTACAAAAACTATTCATATTGAAACAGATGCGGAGCTTGATAATTATGCACAAATAATTTCTCAATCCGAAAAGATTGCAGTAACTGCGGGTGCATCAACTCCGCAAAATATCATTGATAATGTCATAACAAAATTAAAAAAAGGAGAATAATAAAAATGACAACAACATTAGAAAAACCATCACTTGATGAATTTGAAAGATTATTGGAAGAATCTTTTGCAAAAAGCTGCTCAGTTGCAGATGTAGTAGAAGGAACTGTTATTAAAAAAGAACAAGACGGCTACCTTGTAAGCGTAAAAGGCGCAAAAACAGAAGCATTCCTTCCAAACAAAGAACTTCCGTCTGCTGAAAATGAATCTATTGCAGTAGGCGATGTAAAAGAATTTTATGTTCTTAAAGAAGAAAATGATGAAGACGGCATGCTATTATCATTAAAAAGACTTGCATTTGCTCAAGCTTGGGCCCAACTTAACGATGCAAAAATTCAAGGTGACACAATCCTTGCAAAAGTTGTATCTATCGTTAAAGGCGGAGTTCTGGTTGACGTTGCAGACCTCAAAGGCTTCATTCCTTCTTCTCAATTAAGAACAGGCACACCGTTCGACGGTTTAATTGACCAGAAAGTTGAAGTTAAAGTTCTTGAAGCTGATCCTAAGAAAAACAAACTTATCCTTTCTCAAAGACTTGCTGTTGCAGAACAAAGAGACCAAGTTGTTGATAACATCTTAGCTGATTTGAAAGAAGATACAATTGTTAAAGGTGAAGTTGTAAGAATTGCAGATTTCGGTGCATTCGTTGACATCAACGGAATCGACGGTCTTCTCCCTATTTCGGAAATTTCTTGGCAAAGAATCAAACACCCGTCAGATGTAATTTCTCTCGGTGAAACAATTGAAGTTAAAATTATTAAAATTGATTATGAATTAAAGAGAATTTCATTGTCTTTGAAAAGAATGGGCGAAGATCCATGGCAACAAATAGAAGGACAATTTGAAGAAGGCCAAATCATTACAGGTACTGTTAACAAAGTTACAGGATTCGGCGCATTCATCAATATTTTCCCTGGAGTAGAAGCATTGCTCCCTGTTTCTGAAATGGCAGAAGAAAACGTTAACCCGTTCAATAAATTCAAAGTAGGCGACAGCGTAGAAGTTCTTATCAAGAAGTTCACTCCACAAGAACACAGAATCGCACTCAGCATTAAAGATATCAATAAAGATGCTGAATAAGTAAATAATCAACTTAAACTAAAAACTCCCGAGATATTATTCACGGGAGTTTTTAAAGTAATAAAAATTTTTCACATTAAATCTCAATATTACAAGTTTTTATATATATTTTTTCTAATATACCTCGCGCATTGAGAATTTGGTTGATCATCGGGCGTGTATAAAGTTTCAATACCTTTGGTTTTTGCTGAATTGTAAGCTTTCAAAACCTCTGTGAGCGGATATCTGACATTAATGATGTCACCATTTTTCATGTGAACATTAGTTAAATATTCTGCTCCTGTGATAACACCACCTTTTATACCGTCAAATGAAGAAACTTCGTCAGTATTTATAACAACTGCCAAATTTTTATCATTTGTAGTTTCATTGCTGCTTACTAAATGAAGATAACCGTTAAAATTGGGCGAAATACCTGCGTTAGAAATTTGCATAAATTTAAATTCTCCTATGACTTGAATTGTACTATACCAGATATAAAACACTAATAAAATTTTTTTTGCTAGCAAAAAATAAAATTATTTTAACTGGTTACGAATCCATTCCATAATAAGACCGACAAGGTATTCCTGCTGATCAGAAGACAATTCGCAGTCTTTAGGGAATTTATGCCACTTGCTTATACACCCCCGACAACAGGATGCTGTGGCATGCTGCGCGATAAATACGGGATGACCTTTCATAGGAGTTTGTTTACCGTCATTTTTAATAACGGCAGGCGCTATTCGTTTTGATATAAAATCCCTTGCATGTGATTCTATCACCGGCAACCCCTTATTTGCTATATACTCTTTCTCTTTTTCTTTTAGCCTGAATTTACTGCGGAAATCCGATTTTGACAGACTCTCTAATATTTTCTCATACATAACAATATTCTAACTCAAAAAAAAGAGCCTCAAAAAAGGCTCGTTGGAATTAAGAATAGCTGGAAGTATGAAAAAGATTTAATTATATTAAACGTAAATATTACACCTTTTACAATTACCTGATCTGGTAGTATTTTTGTTTATTATGTAAACTTTTATTATTTGATTAAAAAAAGCCCCGCAGCATTTGCTCGCGGGACTTTTTATAAAATTAACAAAATTTCTAAATACTTTCTATATACAAATTGATGTCATTTTCTGAAATCATTTCAGTCGCAGCCACCAGAACTCTGTTTTTATCAAGCTTCAAACCTCCGATAATTCCTGAGTTTTTAAGCTTTCTCAAAAACTCATCAGAATCCTGTACCTGAATAACAAATTCATTAAAGAAATTTTTATTTAAAGTTTTGATACCCTTGAAATCAGCCAATTTTTCCGATAGCATATGCGCCATTTTAGCAGACAAATATCCTGCCTGTCTGAAACCTTTTTCTCCCATTAAAGAGAGATACAGGTTTGCCCACAAGCCCATTAAAGCCTGATTTGAACAAATATTGCTTGTTGCCTTTTCACGTTTAATATGCTGCTCACGGGTCTGAATAGTAAGCGTAAAGGCTTGATTACCGTCGGCATCCACAGTTCGGCCAGCAAGGCGTCCCGGCAGCTGTCTCAAATATTTTTCGCGGCAGGCCATAAATCCTGCATGCGGACCGCCGAATGACATTGGAAGACCTAATGTTTGAACATCACCAACAACAATATCAGCACCGTATTCTGACGGCGGCTTAAGTATGGATAACGTAGAAACATCCGTACAAACGATAAGCAGGGTGTCAACAGGATTAATTTCCCGTATTTCGCCGTAGAAATCAGGAGTTTGAACCAAAACGCAGGCAAAATCCGCTGTGTTTTCAGGAATAACTGCATCAAACCATTCAATTTCTATTCCGTTTGCGCGAGCATAAGTTTTTATAACTCTGTTGTACTCAGGATTCAAATCATCAGACACCAGAACTTTTTTAATCTTTTTAATACGAACAGCCATTAATATAGCTTCTGCGCAAGCGGTAGCGGCGTCATAGACTGTAGCATTGGCTACATCCATGCCGGTTAAGCGACAAATCATTGTTTGGAATTCATACATAATTTGAAGTGTACCCTGCGAAATTTCGGGCTGATAAGGAGTGTATGCCGTCAGGAATTCAAAGCGCTGTGCGACCTGCTGAATTGCCGCAGGGATAAATTTATTGTAACATCCTGCTCCCAGAAAACTTACGTAATCCGTTTTATTTTTCTTTGCAAGAGCTTTAATTCTGCGCTGGCACTCAAGTTCGCTTATGGCATCATCAAGAGCTAGCCCGCTCATTCTTGCCTGATTAGGAATTTCAGCAAATAAGTCTTCTATACTTGAAACCCCGATATTTTCAAGCATTTCTTTTTTTACTTCGTCAGTATGTACTAAAAAATTCTTCATTATTCTAATTCTTCTTTATAATCTTCGTATTCCAACAGGTCATTTTGTTCTGATTCATCACCGGTGGCTTCTATTTTAACAAGCCAGCCTTTTTCATAGCTGTCTTCATTAAGAATTTCCGGAGAATCCATCAGAGGTTCATTGATTTCAATAATTTTACCGCTGATTGGCATATAAATTTCTGATGCCGCTTTAACTGATTCTACGGTTGCAAAAGTATCACCTTTTGAAAATTCAGCACCGACCTCAGGCAATTCCAGAAACACAATATCACCGAGCTGCTCTATTGCATAATCGGTCAGACCTACTGTATAAGTTCCGTTTTCGTTATCTTGTAAAAATTCGTGTGATTTTGAACACAAAATATTTTCAGGAATATTCATAACTTCTCCTTTTATATTAACTTACTCGTATAATATTTCTTTTTGGTACGAAAGGACGTTTCACAATTACGGCATCGTGAAGTTTTTCCCTTATCATAACCTGAATAACAGCACCTGTGCAAATTTCTTTAATATTTTTTACATAAGCAAGCCCGATATTTGCCCCCAGAACCGGAGAAACACCTCCGCTTGTAACTATGCCGACTTTTTCTCCGTTAAAATAAACTTCGTATTCGTGGCGTGCAATTGATTTATCAAGCATTTTAAAGCCGACAAGACGCTTTTCAGTGCCGTTTTGGAGCTGATTCATAATAATATCTTTGCCGTTATAATCAACCGCTTTATCTTTAGGTATAGACCACGATAAGCCGGCCTCGACTGGCGTTGTATTTTCATCCAAATCATTTCCGTACAAATGCAGTGCTGCTTCAAGACGCAATGTGTCTCTTGCACCAAGCCCGATAGGTTTTATCCCGAATTCTTTACCTTCTTCAAGAATTTTATCCCAGAGAAATTCAGAATGTTCATTTTCCACAAGAATTTCAAACCCGTCTTCTCCGGTATAGCCAGTACGGGAAGCAAGAACTTTTAGCCCGCATATTTCTGATAATTTTATTGTAAAAGAATCCTGACGGGTATTTAATCCCATTTTATTCATTAAATCCACTGCCTTCGGCCCTTGTATTGCAAGGAGTGAATAGTTATGAGACTGGTTGTCTATTTTTACGTTAAGACCGCGCTTGTTGCGCACCATCCAGTTTAAATCTTCGTCAATTCTTGATGCATTACATATAATCAAAAAGCTGTCTATCCCAAGCTTATAAATAATCAAATCGTCAATCAAACCGCCGTTTTTATTCGGCAGCTGACAGTAGACCGCTTTTTCATAAGCAAGTTTTGAAATATCCTGAGGTACGATTTTATTCAAAAACTTTTCTGCATCTTTCCCTGTCACAAAAACTTCGCCCATGTGTGAAACGTCAAACAGACCTACATTTTCACGGACGGTTTTATGCTCTTCTATAATCGAAGTGTATTGCACAGGCATATGCCAGCCTGCAAAATCAACCATTTTAGCCCCGAGTTGAACGTGTTTGTCATGCAAATAAGTTTCTTTAGTCATAGAAAATCCCCCTCTATATGAGATATTTTCCGATTAAACCGCAATGCTGTCAAGAATTTATTTAGATAGATGAAGAAATAGAAACAGCCATTTATGCAATGGCTGTTTTATTCTATTTTCTTAATTCTGCGAGCTTTTTATAAAGGTCAATTTCTTTATCCGTAATATCTTTCGGGATAACTATTTTTATTCTAATATTGAGATTACCCTTACCGCCCTCTTTTTTAGGAAGTCCCAGCCCTTTCAGACGGAGCATTTGTCCTGAAGAAGTCTTTGGCGGAATTTTAACGCTTATGTTACCGTCAGGAGTTTTAACCTCTTTTTTTGTGCCGAGAACAGCCTCAGCAGGACTTACTTCCAAATCTTTTATAAGGTCGCTTCCGTCAACTTCATAATCCTTATCTTTGATATGAATTATCAGATAAAGGTCGCCTTTTTGTCCGTAAGCATCAGTTTTGCCCTCGCCTTTGATACGAACCTTTTGTCCTTCGTTCAATGGTGACGGCAATTTAACCTTAATGGATTTTTGCTCGCTTCTGATACCGGTACCGCCGCAGGCAGAACAATAGCCGCCGCCAGGAGGACATTGGGTGCAGCGTTCCATCTGGTTAAATTTAACATTTATTGGAGATTTGGACATCAAATCCTGAAGTGTAACATTCAGGTTCATTGTTACATCCAAATCTTCTTTTGGAGCTTGCTGCTGTGCTCTTCTGCCTCTTGAGCGAGCACCCTGAGTTTGTGCACCTCCGCCGAAATCAAAACCGCCAAAGTTCATACCTTGAGCGCCGCGCATTCCGCCGCCCATCATATCACCGAACAACGAGCTGAAAAAGTCGGAAAATCCGCCCAAATCCTGTCCGTTGAAACTATAACTTTGATAGCCGCCCTGACCTCCGCCAAAACCGAAGTTTTCAAATCCTGGAGGCGGTGTGTAACTTTGTCCGCCCTGCCAGTTTGAACCCAAACTGTCGTATCTTTGACGTTTTTGCTTGTCGCCTAATACTTCATAGGCTTCATTTATATCCTTAAATTTACTTTCTGCTTCTTTTGTTTTATTTACATCGGGGTGGTATTTACGTGCAAGCTTACGGTATGCTGATTTAATTTCTGCCTCCGTTGCATCTCGCTTAACACCTAATATATCATAATAATCTTTGTATTCCATAATTCATGTGTCTCCTATTATTATGATAATATAAATTTCCACAAATACTCAAATAATTAATTATTTTTTAATCATATCCGCAAAGACAATAAAAAAAGCCTCCTGAGCTATCAGAAGGCTTTTGATTATTTTTTGTTGTTAATTAGAACATCAAACCAGCTTCGCGGGCAGCATCAGCAAGTGCTTGTATACGTCCGTGGTATAAGAAACCTCCGCGGTCAAATACAACACATTCAACGCCTGCTTTTAAAGCTTTCTTAGCAATAGCTTCGCCTACAACTTTAGCTGCATCAATGTTTCCACCGTGAGCCAATTTAGCTTTGAGTTCTTTGTCGTTTGAAGAAGCTGCTGCTAATGTTACATGGTTTTCATCGTCAATCAACTGTGCATAGATGTGTTTTGTACTTCTGTATACAGCTAATCTAGGGAACTCTTTTGTTCCTGACAATTTAACTCTGATTGATCTGTGTCTTTTTTGTGTTTGTGGTTTTCTTGCTTTTTGTTTAATCATTTTATTTTCTCCTTTCACCCAAACCTTCTTGAAAAACCACTTTCAAGGGTTTATGCGGGCTGTGTTTCCGTATCTAATACTTAATTTTATCCCATTTCCGACCGGCTATTAGCGGCAGAAAAGGTTAATTATTATTTTTTACCAGCTTTACCGGCTTTACGTCTTACGTATTCACCTTCGTATCTGATACCTTTTCCTTTGTAAACTTCAGGAGGACGTTTTCCTCTGATTTCAGCGGCAACGTCGCCTACTGTTTGTTTGTTAGTACCTTTTACGCTGATTTTTGTGTTAGCTTCTACAGAAATTGTAATTCCTGCAGGAGGAACGATATCAACAGGGTGTGAATAACCCAGTTGCATATTTAATGTAGTACCTTGCATTTGTGCACGATAACCTACACCTTGGATTTCAAGATTTTTTACGAAACCGTCTTTAACACCTTTAACTGCGTTAGCAATCAAAGTTCTTGAAAGACCGTGTAAAGAACGAGCTTCTCTTGAATCATCTTTTCTAGTAACAATTACGTGATTGTCTTCGATTTTAACGTCGACTTCAGGACGAACTTCTACAACTTCAGTACCTAAAGGTCCTTTTACTGTAACAATGTGTCCTTCGATTTTTACCTCAACTCCAGCTGGAATTTCGATAGGTAATTTTCCGATACGTGACATAGTTTTTTCTCCTTATGGTATATTACTACACTTGGCGGAACTTGAATATTTCGGCTATACTGTTCCCGCCTGCGGACTTTTCTACCAATTACATCCGCAAATTCTAATTTATCACAGACAAAATCTCTTGTAAACAGGTTATTAACATTCGTAAATTTTCAAAGATAACAAAGATAAAGACTATTCAAAACTTAAATCTTTAATATTTTTAATATCCTCTGTGCTGCCCCAATCATTTACATATAAACCTTGCTTTACAAATTTATGAAAAGATGAATACTGCCAGTCTTTTACGTTTTTAACAAGTCCGTGTTTTACAGGATTGTAATGAATGTAATCAATTTGATTATTTAATTCTTCTTCTGAAGTAATTGTATGTTCCCAGTATCGTCTCTGGAAAATTCCTTTTTCACGTTTATTTTTATACCCGATTTTCAAATCGTCGGTTGGGCATACTTGCCCAACATTTCTTGAAAAGTAATGTTTTACTGAAGATATTATTTTAGGATAATCATTTATATTTTCTGGATGCAGAATTACATGAATGTGTTCAGGCAGTCAGTAGGTTGGGGTTTATATCAGGCAAGGCAAGGCGGTTGGGCAGGTATGCCCAACCGACAGTACTGTAATTGAATTGCAAAAGATTACAAAAAATCCGCCTCGGAATTGAAGCGGATTTTTATATGATATTTGTTTATTGATTTCAAATTAATAAATGTAGCAGAGTACTTCGCCGCCAAGGTTTTCTTTACGTGCTTTTCTGTCTGTCAACAAACCTTTGCTTGTTGATACAATTGCTACACCCATCCCGCCCAATACTTGCGGAAGGTTTTTAGCTTTGCAGTATGTTCTTAAACCCGGTTTTGAAACTCTTTTCAAACTTGTAATTACAGGCTTACGTTTTTCATCGTATTTCAATTCGATTTCTAATACTTTGAATTTGCCTACTTCTTTTACTGTGTAATCAGTAATGAATCCTTCTTCTTTTAATAATTTTGCTAATTCAACTTTTAATTTAGAAGACGGAATTTCAACGCTTGGGTGTGATACCATATTAGCGTTTCTGATTCTTGTTAGCATATCTGCTATCGGATCTGTATTCATAATTATTTTCCTTTTCAACTTATGCCGAATCTCTCCGGCGCTACTTACTAAATTTTATTGTCCGGTTCAGCTTTGTGCTGCCTTGACATATTTCTAGCAGTTTAGCAAGTCTATAAAGGTTTATATAAAATATAATCTTTAAAGTCTTGCTTTTTAGCAATTCCGCGGAAATAATCTAATCCCGCAAAACCGGCTTTGCATTAAGCGTTTAACAGCACGCCGCCACTACCAGCTTGCTTTTGTTACACCAGGAAGTAATCCTTGGTGAGCCATTTTTCTCAAGCAAATTCTGCAAAGACCGAAGTCTCTGTGAAACCCGTGAGGTCTGCCGCAGATGCTGCATCTGTTATGAAGTCTTACTGTAGGATATTTTCCTTTTGCAGCAAGCATTCTTCTTTTTTCTTCTTTGTTTATCATCGCTTTTTTAGCCATGAATTTCTCCTTTGTTTTGTTTACTTGTAATATAGACGTCTTTTTTCGTCTTTGGTTCTATTTTAATCCTTTGAAAGGCATTCCTAACAATCTCAATAATTCTCTTGCTTCATCATCTGTGTTAGCAGTTGTAATGATTGAAACGTTCATACCTTTTACCAAATCAACTTCTTCATAAGTGATTTCAGGGAACAAAGCTTGTTCTTTCAAGCCTAATGTGTAGTTGCCGCGACCGTCAAAACTTTTTGCACTGATACCGCGGAAGTCACGAATACGTGGAAGAACTACTGTGATTAACTTTTGAAGAAAATCGTACATTCTTTCGCCGCGTAATGTAACCATTGCACCTACCGGCATCCCTTCTCTCAATTTGTAAGAAGCGATTGATTTTTTAGCTTTTGTAATAACAGCTTTTTGACCTGCAATTTTAGTCAATTGAGCTTCGATTGATTCAGCAATTTTTGTATTGTGAGAAGCTTCACCAACACCCATGTTCAATACGATTTTGTGCAATTGAGGGATTTGGTGGTCGTTTGTGTAACCAAACTTCTCTTTCAATGCTGCTTTTACTTCTTCATTGTATTTTGATCTTAAGTTTTTAGTTAATGTCATTTTTCTTGTTCCTTATCTTAGGATGATTTGCGCCAAACCACCAGGTTTGCGTTATACATCCAACTGTTCACCGCATTTTTTGCAAACACGAACTTTTTTACCGTCTACGACATCGTGTTTGATTCTGGTTGGTTTTTCGCAAGCAGGGCATACAATCATTACGTTTGAAGCATCTACAGGAGCTTCAAGCTTGATTAAGCCGCCTTGAATACCAGCCATAGGTTGAGGTTTTTGTGCTTTGGTAACCATGTTAGCGCCTTCTACGATAACTTTTGATTCAGAAGGTATTGCTTTTTTTACGTTACCGATTTTTCCTTTATCTTTGCCTGCAGTCAGGATAACTCTGTCACCTGCTTTTACATGCAAATTTTTCTTTTTCTTGTCTGCCATTTTATTTCTCCATTTTTTATACGGATCCGACATAACTGTCGGGCGTACATTGTATTAGCTTTTTGGTTTTTATCTCATTATTTGAGTGCTAGATAACTTCCGGTGCAAGAGAAACAATCTTCATATAGCCTTTGTCTCTCAATTCACGGGCTACAGGTCCGAAAACACGTGTTCCGCGCGGGTTGCCGTCTTTGTTAATAATTACTGCTGCGTTTTCGTCAAATCTGATTACAGATCCGTCTTCACGTTTGATATCGTGTTTTGTTCTTACAACAACAGCTTTTACAACTTCACCGGCTTTTACTGTCTGGTTAGGAGCAGCTGATTTTACAGAAGCAACGATTTCATCACCTACTGCTGCAAATTTTTTGTTTGAGCTGCCCATAACACGGATACACAATAATTCTTTTGCGCCTGTGTTATCTGCTACTTCTAATCTAGTTTCTTGTTGTATCATTTTACTATTCCTTTGTTTTTAAGTATTTCTACTAAATTTTAAGACCTCTCATTACTCTTGCGGTAATGTTGTCTTGATAATTGACCGATTATTAACGGGCTTTTTCTACTACTTCCAGCAATGTCCAACGTTTGTCGCCTGAAATTGGTCTTGATTCGATAATTCTAACGATATCACCTTCATTGCATACATTGTTTTCATCATGTGCTTTGTAGTTTTTGTTAGATTCAATAATCTTTTTGTATTTCGGATGTGGTTCATAATCAGCCACTTTAACAACAATTGTTTTATCCATTTTGTTGCTAATTACGATTCCTTGTTTTTCTTTTTTAGGCATTTTGTACCTCTTTTTCTTTTATTACTGTTTTTGCTTGAGCTACCATTCTTTTTGTTTTAGAAATCAACGCTGTGTTTTCTAATTTATGAGTTGCAAGCTGCAATCTGTATTCCATTAATTGCTTCTTCCAATCTGCAATCAGACCTTTGAGCTCATCAATTGTTTTTTCACGCATTTCACTTAGTTTCATTTTATAGTTTCCTTTTTCTTATTCTTTTGCTGCACAGAATCTTTATTCTGAAGCAAAATAGCATTATGCTTCGACATTTGCTTTTTCAACTATTTTAACTTTGATAGGAAGTTTTTGAGCTGCAAGTTCCAATGCATGAACTGCTACGCTTCTGTCAAAGTAATCAAGTTCAAAAAGTAATCTGTTCGGTTTAACAACCGCTACCCAGTATTCCAAGTTACCTTTACCTGAACCCATACGAGTTTCAGCAGGTTTTGCAGTAATCGGTTTATCCGGGAATATTTTAATCCATACGTTACCGCCACGTTTGATTTCACGGGTCATGGCACGACGTGCTGCTTCGATTTGACGGCTTGTAATCCAACCCGGTTCTACAGCTTGCAATGCATATTGACCAAATTCGAACTTAGTACCTCTTGTTTCAGTACCTTTCATTCTTCCTTTCATCATTTTGCGGTATTTTGTTTTTTTAGGCTGTAACATTATTATTTGCTCCTATTTGTTTTATACCTTTTAATCTTTGCTCAATTATTCGGCTTGAGTTGTTTCAACGGCTCTGCGTTTTGGACGTCTCATACCTTTTTCTGAATTTTCTTTTGAGCTTTTTGCTTTGATGTTTTGGTCTGCTTTTTCGCCAGGCATCAATATACCTTTGAAAATCCAAACTTTAACACCGATTTTACCCATTATAGTATCAGCTTCTGTAAAGCCGTAATCTACGTCTGCTCTTAATGTTTGAAGAGGAATTCTTCCTTCTTTAGCCCATTCTGAACGAGCGATTTCAGCACCGCCTAAACGGCCTGATACCATAACTTTTATACCTTGAGCACCGGCTCTCATTGTACGTTGCATTGCTTGTTTCATTGCTCTTCTGAACGCAACACGTTTTTCGAGTTGTTGAGCAATTGCTTCTGCTACGAGTTGGGCGTCCGCATCAATTCTTGCAACTTCTACAACATTTATAATAACCGGTTTCCCGATGTATTTTGATACATCCTGTCTCAATTCGTCAATACCTTGTCCGCCGCGGCCTACTACGATACCAGGCTTAGCTGTTACAACGGTAATTGTAATATTTTGTGCTTTTCTAGCAATTTTAATTTTTGATACGCCTGCAGCGTATAATTTTTTCTTAACGAATTTTCTGATTTTAGCATCTTCTGCTACAAATTGGCGGTAATCTCTAACTTTAGCATACCATGTGCTTGCCCAAGTTTGAATTATGCCTACTCTAAATCCGGTTGGATGTGTTTTTTGTCCCATTTTTTATACCTTTTGTTGTTACTACTACTTTTTAACGATGTCACTAACTTTTAAAGTCAGGTGAGATGTACGTTTTAGTCTTTTGTAAATACGACCTTGTGCTCTAGGTTTCCCTCTTTTATAAGTTGTGCTTTCGTCAGCAAAGATTTCTGAAATTTTCAAAACATCAGCTGACACGCCATATTTTTCCTGAGCATTTGCAACAGCGGCTTTCAAATTCTTTTCGACCACTCTTGCTGCAAAGTATGGCATAAAACGCAACATATCTTGAGCTTCAAGAACACTTTTGCCTCTAACTTCGTTGATTACTCTGCGAAGTTTTCTTGCTGTCATTCTTATATCTGTTTGTCTTGCTTTAGCTTCCATTTTTACTTTCCTTATGTTTGTTACTTATCTCTTTTGAGATCCCGATGCTCGGGATAAGTTTTCCGGCTGCATTAGCAGCGGCACAACTTATTTTCTTTTTGCGGTCTTATCAGAACCTGCGTGCCCTTTGAACAATCTTGTCGGTGCAAACTCACCCAGTTTGTGTCCGATCATTTGCTCGGTTACATATACAGGAACGTGAGTTTTCCCGTTGTGAACGGCAATTGTATGCCCTAACATGTCAGGGATAATCATTGACGCTCTTGACCAAGTTTTGATAACTTTATGTTCTGAGTTCGCATTCATTTTTTCAATTTTCTTTTGTAGAGCTTCTTCTACATATGGGCCTTTTTTTAATGAACGTGCCATTAATTTCTCCTTTTAATTGTTTTTATTTTTGTATTTATTGAAGGCTTGCTCGTTCTTGTTTGGAAGATTCGGGCGGGATTTGAGCTCTCGCCCGATATCCTTAACTAACTTGCCTTATTTTTTTCTTCTTCTAACGATTAATTTATCAGAAGCTTTATTAACTTTTCTAGTTTTTTGGCCGAGAGCTGGTTTACCCCAAGGTGTTTTAGGGTGTCCGCCCGGACCTGTTTTACCTTCACCACCACCGTGAGGGTGATCGCAAGGATTCATTGTAACACCACGTACCGTAGGTCTGATACCGAGGTAACGTTTTCTTCCTGCTTTACCGATTGATAAGTTTTTGAATTCTGCATTGCCCAATGTTCCGATTGTAGCCATACATTCTTTTCTTACCATTCTCATTTCTGATGACGGAAGTTTAATAGTTACGTAATTGCCTTCTTTAGCCATTACTTGAGCTGCATTACCTGCTGCTCTAACCATTACGCCGCCGCGGCCAGGTCTGAGTTCGATGTTGTGAACAATAGTACCAAGCGGGATTAAATCAAGCGGTAATGCGTTACCTACTTGAACCGGAGCTTCCGGTCCTGACAGGATTACATCGCCTACGTTTAATCCTTCCGGTGTCAAAATGTATCTTTTTTCACCGTCTGCGTAGAATACTAATGAAATTCTAACGTTTCTGTTCGGATCGTATTCGATTGTTTTTACAGTAGCCGGTACGCCGAATTTATCACGTTTGAAATCTATGATACGGTAAGTTCTTTTTACACCGCCGCCTTTATGACGACATGTAATTCTACCTGTATTATTTCTTCCTGCTGTTCTTTTCAATGATTTTAACAATGATTTTTCAGGAGTTGTGCAAGTGACTTCTTGATAATCACTTTTTGTCATACCTCTTTGTCCCGGAGATGTCGGATTAATTTTTCTGATTGCCATTTTATTTTCTCCTTTGATTGGCTTTTGTTTTGTGTCATCAGGGACATATGCCTTACGCCCCTTTAGAAATTCAACCGCATCCAATAACGGATTTGGCAGAATTTAATTAAACTCCGATGAGTTCTTCAATCGGATCGCCTTCGATTGTTACGATGGCTTTTTTGCTTGAATCAGTTCTGCCGAATTTATATCCCATTCTTTTTTCGTGAGACGGCATATAAACTGTTCTTACTTTTTTAACTTTTCTGCCTGGAAAAGCCAGTTCAACTGCTTTTGCAATTTCAATTTTTGTTGCATCTTGTTGAACTTCAAAAGTGTATTGTCCTAATGATGTTGCACCTACTGATTTTTCAGTAATAATAGGCTTTTTAATTACATCATATAATCTTTCTGTGTTTGTTCTGTCTTTACTCATTATTGCAGCCTTTCTGTTATTTCATTAACAGCAGATTCGGTAATGATTACAGAATCAGCTTCCAGTAAATCTTTCACATTTAAGTTTGACGGCAAAATTAATTTTACGCTAGGGATGTTTCTTGCAGCGAGTTCAAGGTAATTGTTTTCTGCTGCTTTTGTATCGGCAACGATTAAGATTTTGCCGGAAACATTCAAAGCTTTTAATGCGCTTACCATCAATTTTGTTTTAGGTTCTGTTATTGTTGAGAAGTCTTTAACAACAACGAGCTGGTCTTGTCTTGCTGACAATGCAGATTTAAGAGCCAATTTTCTTGCTTTTTGAGGCATATTGAAGCTGTAATCTCTTGGTTTAGGTCCAAAGACTACACCACCGCCTGCGAACAATGGAGAACGAAGTGAACCTGCTCTTGCGCGGCCTGTTCCTTTTTGTTTCCATGGTTTTCTTCCGCCGCCTGATACTTCTGCTCTTGTTTTAGCGCAAGCAGAACCTTGACGGGCATTGTTAAGTTGTCTTCTCAAAGCTAAATGCATTACGTGCAAATTTGGTTCAACACCGAAAACGTTTTCGTTTAAAGTGATTTCACCTAATTTTTCACCATTTGTATTTAAAATTTCTTTTGACATTTTTGTTTTCCCTTTTATTCTAACTACTGCCTGTTACCCCTTTCGGTTTTATCCGTTTTATATGGCAACTCGGGATTTTTAAAACTTTTCTGTTTGTTCTTCCGCCTGTGCAATCAGAGATTGCTTCATTCGCTTCACTTACGTTCCGCTCATAACGGCGGTATCGTAGAGTTCCGTCCCTGCTCGGATTGCTCACGCAACCCGACACCGGACTTCACTCCGGCTACGCATTTTAGTTCCATTTAGTTCTTGTAGGAACGATTGTTACCAATCTGCCTTCGCAGCCTGGAACTGAACCTTTTACCAGAACTAAGCTGTTTGCTGCATCTACTTTAACCAATTTCAATTTAGAAATTGTAACTCTTTCGTTGCCCATGTTACCGGCCATTCTTTTGCCTTTGATAACACGGCTAGGAGTTGTACCTGCACCGATTGAACCAGGTTCTCTGTGGTTTTTAGAACCGTGAGCCATAGGTCCTCTTCCGAAGTTCCATCTTTTTACTGTACCTTGGAAGCCTTTTCCTATTGATTTTCCTGTTACGTCAACTTTTTCTACGTTATCTAAAACTGATAATTCGATTTTGTCGCCAACTTTGTAATCTTGAGGGTTATCAACTCTGAATTCTTGAAGATGTCTGAAATTTTCAAGATTATTTTTCTTAAAGTGACCGATTTGAGCTTTTGTCAGATGTTTTTCTTTAGCTGCAACAGTACCGACTTGGATTGCATTGTAGCCGTCTGTTTCAACTGTTTTTACCTGAGTAACTACAATCGGGTCTACTTTAATAACAGTTACGGGTATAGCCAAACCTTGTTCGTCAAAGATTTGAGTCATTCCCAATTTTTTTCCTATTACACCTAGTGTCATATTCTACCTTTCTAGCTCGCCCTACTTGATGCGGACACTTTCCGCCTCTGTTTCGGGTTTGCATTTTCTCTTGCGAGCGCTACGTGCTTGCTTTGTCCTTTTACCTTTAGGGGACTTTCACCCCTCATACCGCAAATCGGGTATGTCGTAGATCACATTATATGCATAATGCTTATTAAATTTTCAACTTTCCGGTTCGAAATTACAATTTAACTTCGATATCTACACCGGCAGGTAAATCTAATCTACTTAACTCTTCAGTTGTCTGTTGAGTCGGATCGTATATATCAATTATACGTTTGTGTGTTCTCAATTCAAAGTGTTCACGAGATTTTTTATCTACGTGCGGTGAACGGAGAACGCAATATATACGTCTTTTTGTAGGTAAAGGAATCGGGCCTGCAACTGTTGCGTCAGTTCTTTTTGCTGTTTCTACGATTTTGTCTGAAGATACATCAAGAAGCTTGTGATCGTATGCTTTCAAACAAACTCTGATTCTTTGTCTTTTTGTGCTTGCCATTTTTATTCCTTTTCTTTTTGTATAACTACACTCGAAAGAATATCGGCATTTTATGCCTCTTTCCGCCCGGAACTCGCTATTCTTTTAATATTTCGGGTATTTGAATTCACTATATTCCAAGCATAACAATAGTAAAATAAACAAATTTTACTGTCAACATTATATTTCATCTATTGTATACTTTTTGTAACATGTATTTGTAAAATTTTATTAAGCTACTGGCAATTTTTATCTGAAAAAATTTTTAATCTAAATATACACAAAAAAAGAATCGAGGATGTAGTGACAGAGCTTTCAATAGATAAAAATAAGGCTGGCCTGACGTATGTGCTTGCTAATTACGCTCAACAAATTAGCGGCGGCGAAAAAATTAAACTTACCAAAAAACAATGGGCAAGCGTTATGGCCAAAGTTGCAGAGTTGAACGACAAAAGAGATATCAAGAATAAAATTTTCACAGGAGGTACAAATTTAGACGGCCCTACAAACAAAAACTTTGTTATTCGAGGTGATAAAATAAATTTAACAGAAGATGAGCTAAACATCATTCTGAACGAAATGGGCATTGACAATATTAAAGGCTTGAGCGTTGAAAAAAGCGAGACAGCGCAATCGGAAGAAAATACTAAAAAACCTGTACCACTTAAGACGCAAGCTACCGATTTAAGTGAACTCATACCTGAGGAAAACTTCTTTGCGCAAAACTTAACACTGCCTGAGCGCCAACCTGTTGAAATTAATTTTTCAATGACTGAAGCTTTAAAAAAATCATCAAATGAACCGTCAACACTTCCTGAACAAAGTACACCTGAGACTCCTGTTGCAAAATCTACAGAACCGGAACAAGCGGTTATGCCAACTTCTGACGAAACATTCATTGAGGATTTTACACCTCAGACTGCAAACGGCAATAAAAAATTAAGCGAAACTTCACCGCTTCCGCCGCAAAACAAGCCGGATACTCCTGTTCCAAAATCCACGGAAACAGAACAAGCGGTTATGCCAACTTCTGATGAAACATTCATTGAGGATTTTACACCCCAGACTGCAAACGGCAATAAAAAATTAAGCGAAACTTCACCGCTTCCGCCGCAAAATAAGCCGGATACTCCTGTTCCAAAATCCATGGAAACTGCACTGCCGGAAGTAACGTCCTCTGATGACACCGCAACTTACGATACTGAAAAATTTGAGAATAAGTTGACGCAACAACTGAATGAAAACAACGTAACTGTCACAGACAAACCGGTCGGAAAAATTGCTCGTGCGTTTGCCCGCAGAAACAACATACATCAAATCGGTGATTCATCTTATGATAATACTGACAGTACTAAAATAAAATTTAGCGAAACAACTTCGACCTTAGATGTTAAAGAATTAAAAAAGAAAAATTTAAAAATTTCCGAAATTGGTGATGACCAGACGACTATAGACGTATTTAACAAAAAAGGCAAGCTTATCGCTCAAAAAATTGACGGAAAATTTATTATTGACAACGAAATTGTCAGCGAAGATAAATTCAATAAATTGGTGAATAAAAAAGGCAAAAGTTTGATTTTGACAACAAAAACGCCTATACTTGAACCGCTAACTCCGGCAAGTCTGACTGATACCCTTAGTCAAAATACTGCACTTGATATAACCAAACTGGAACCGATAAAACTCAAAAGACCTGAACTTCCGTTCCAATTATCCGGCTCACCTGTCAAGGTTACTAATGCTCAAATTCATTCGTATGTAAAACAAGCATCTTCAAAATACGGAGTGCCGGAAGAATTGATTCTTGCCGTCATAAAAAAGGAATCAGGTTTTAAAAATAATTTAACATCTCCAAAAGGTGCAATAGGATTAATGCAACTTATGCCTGCGACTGCAAAAGGATTTGGCGTTAAAAATCCTTGGGACCCGCAGCAAAATATTGATGGCGGTGTAAGAGTTTTAAAAACTCTGTTAAATTATTATAACGGTGATGTTATGCTTGCACTTGCCGGATATAATTACGGAATGGGTAATGTTAATGACAGACTTGCGGGGAAACCTCGTAATATCAATGCAATATATGACAGCCTCCCGTTTGAAACAAGGCATTACGTTAAAACCGTTTATTCCGACTACATTGCTTCTCAAGAAAATGCATAATATTTAAAGACGCCTGCTAATTATTAGCAGGCGTCTTATTTTTATTCTATTACAATTTATTATTTTTGTTTATCTTTCGGATTACATTTTGAACATTTGCCGCAATCACAAGCGTCATTTTCAAATTCATCTTCGTCATCAGAATCAGCATCTGAATCATCTTCTTTTGCGTCATCTGTTTTTTCGTCTGATTCTGAATTGTCTTCTGCATCATCCGATGATGATTTTTCTTCCTTCTCTGATGATTCAATTTCAGACTCTTCCTTTGCGCGCAAAACAGGAATTGAAAGCATTAATGCCATTTGATCGCCTTCCTGTTCCAGATTAAGTTCAAGAGCTTCTTTATCCATCTCAACATATTTGGAGAGGAGCTCAATGAGTTCTTTTCTCATTTTTTCCATTAATTCCGGCGTAAGATTTGTTCTGTCCTGAAGCAGTACAACTCTGAGTCTGTTGCGGGCTACATCTTTTGAACTTTCTTCAGCTTCTTCGGTACGACGGAAAAATCCGATTACTTTATTATAGAATTCTGCAAAAATATCTTTCATCCTACTTCTCCTTTCCGACTAAGCCTGAAAAGAACTTTTTCACTTTTGCCATAACGCTTGTTTCATCTTCAAGGTTAAGGAAAGGAACATCTTCGCCGATTATTCTTCTTGCTACATTCTTATAAGCCTTACCTGCAAGTGATTTTTCATCGTTAACGATAGGTTCGCCTTTGTTTGTTGAAGTTATAATTCCAGTATCCTCCGGAATTATACCGATTAAATCAGCGGATAATATTTCAACAACATCATCAACACTCATCATATCATTGGACTTGATTAAATTCGGACGAACTCTGTTAATAAGAAGTTTGTATGATTTAATTTCTTCTCTTGCTTCCAGAAGACCGATAATTCTATCGGCATCACGAACCGCAGACATTTCCGGTGTTGTAACAACTATAGCTTCGGATGCACCTGCAACCGCATTTTGGAAACCTTGTTCTATACCTGCAGGACAATCTACCAGAATAAAATCATAATCTTTTTGCAATTCTTCGCAAATTTCTTTTAACTGTGCTTCCGTAACGGCTGTTTTGTCTCTTGTCTGAGCTGCCGCAAGAAGACAGAGGTTAGGATTTTTCTTATCTTTGACTAGTGCCTGTCTGAGTTTACATCTTCCTTCTACAACATCGACTATTGTATATACGATTCTGTTTTCCAAACCAAGCAAAAGGTCAAGGTTTCTTAATCCCAAGTCTGTATCAATCATAACAACTTTTTTACCCGCACGGGCTAAAGCTGTTCCTATGTTGGCATTGGTAGTTGTCTTACCGACACCGCCTTTACCGGATGTAATTACGATTACTCGACCACTCATGGTATCTCCTTTTTATCTTATGCTTCATGTATTTTATGTATCAATATTTGTTTTCTGAATACCCGTGCTTCTTCCGGAGTAAAGGTATCAGTCTTTTGGACAAACGGAATATTGACGCTGTCAGGTCTTCTTGCAAAAACATCACCGATGCGTAATTGTATTGCATTCATTTTTAATGCTCTGATTTTTGTATACAAGTTGCCGTCACAGCCGGCGTGTGCAATACCGCCTAAAATTCCCCAGACGGTAATATCACCTTTTGCAATAATTTCGGACCCCGGATTCACATCACCTATAATAACAAGGTTTCCGTCCGATTTAATACTTTGTCCGGAACGAAGATTACGCTGAATATAAAGAGTCGGTAATTTTTCTGTTTCTTTTGATTTCTCTATATATTCCTGAAGTTCTTTTTCAAGTTCCTTCATTGTTTCGTCATCTGTTTGTTCTTGAACCTCTGCAATTTCTTTAACTGCATCCTCAGAAAAATCGGAATCGCCGAAAATTTTGTCCAGCGCCTTTTCCAGTTCAGGATTAACCTGTTCTTCTTCCTTTGCGGCGGTTTCTGTAAACTCCGGCACCGGTATTTCGTTTTCAAGTGAGGACACTTTTATACCCAATTCTTCTGCCACCTGTTTTGTTTCTTCAGATTCGGTGGTAATAAACTCTATTGTCAAATCCATAGACTCAACAAGTGCCTGCACGCTTAAAAGCTGGCTTTTTTCAAGAACTGAACTGCCAAATTTTATACATACGCCTCTGCCCTTAGCTTCCGGAATATCAAGTATTCTGCTAAGTTCATATATCATATCAGCGGTTCTTCTTGAATTACTCAAGTCGACAATAAAGCCGTTTTCTACATATCCCTTTTCCATTTTAATCCCTTCCGAAAAAAATACGTCTTATTGGGATAATACATGAAACATTTTCAGACTGCAACGGAATATTTCGAATTGTAATGTAAAATTTACGCAAAATACATGTCGTTAATCTGTTTATTTTCTACACGCTGTGCAAGTTCCTGCTTTGTAATCCTTCCGTCACCGTTCAAGTCAAGCCCCTTATTCCATTTATAATATTTTTCGTTACTTGTAGCCAGAACGTTTCTGTTTGCGCGGGCAGGAAGATATGTAAGTGCATATAATTCACCTGCATCCAGTTTTTCACGGCTGCCAAATCGGATTTTCTTTGCTTTGGCAAGATATTTTTCCACATAATCAAGTTGTTCTATTGCTGACATATTTCTGATTGCATCCACAGTTGTCCCGAGCTCTCTTGCAGTTGCAGGCATAAATTGTATTAAACCTGTCGCACGGCTTCTTTTATTTCTGGCTTTAGGATTTAATCCCGATTCGGAATTCATCAAACCTATCAAATCTTTGTAGTTACAATTAAGGCGCTTTGCAATCTGTTTTACTTTCTCAAGAAATTCTTCGCCTAATTCCGCTGCTACTGCTGAATTTTTTACACGATTTGATTTTATTTCCTTTGACGCTGCTCGCTGAACTTCCAGTTCGTCCTCAATAGGTATTTCTATATGCGGAAGTTTTATATTTTTTAGCTCACCCAGCTGTGACTGTATAATATCATTAAACGGATTATATAACTCAACAGGCACCGATGACATTTGCGGCAAAAGCGTTTTTCTATCGGCTACAATATTATTTAAATACAATGCAAAATCATTTGCTGTCATTCTAGTATCCCCATTAATCTATTCCCTTATATATATATAAAGTTCCAAAACCGTAAAAAATTTACTTTGTGTTAAAAAATATTAACAAATAAGAGAGTCAGGTTAATATAAATTAATATGTTTGTTATAAAATATAAACAACAAGGGTAAGAGATTTATTATGTTTAATGAGACAAAAACACACGAAATTACAGTCGACGTAGTTATTTTAACAATCATCAACAATGCAATTCAAGTGCTTTTGGTAAAACGCACAAATGAACCGTTTAAAGATAAGTGGGCAATCCCCGGAGGTTATGTCAGATTATCCGAAAACCTTGATCAGGCAGCTCTTAGAGTATTAAAAGAACGTACAAATGTCGATAACATTTATCTTGAACAATTATACACTTTTGGCGATCCGCTTCGTCACCCGAATGCAAGGGTTATCACATGCGCATATTTTGCACTCGTAAGAGCAGAAGATATTAAGATTGTATCAACACCGGAACTCGGATGGCACAAAGTTTCCAACCTTCCGCCTTTAGCGTTTGACCACAAAGAAATTATTCAATATTCGCTCAAACGCACAAGAGAAAGACTTGAAATATGCCCTGTGGCTTATCAGTTATTAAATGAAAAATTTACCCTAACCGAAATGCAAAAATCTTATGAATTGATTATGGAGAAAAAACTGGACAAGCGTAATTTCCGTAAAAAAGCGCTGAGTACAGAGGGTCTTATCGAACTGGACGAATATACAAAATCTTCCTCCAAAAGACCTGCCAGATTATATACATTTGAAAATATCCGTTTAAATTCAAAAAGAGCGCATTTTATTTCAAACAAAAAGGAGAAAAAATTATAATGTTAACATTTACATGGATATTACAAATTGTATCAGCAATTCTGCTTGTAGTACTCATCCTTCTGCACTCACCGAAAGGCGACGGCATCGCAGGGATGGGCGGCACTTCACAGATTTTCGCATCACAAAAATCTGCAGAAAAAGGTTTGAATAAATTAACCGGAATTATTGCGGGAATTTTTCTTGTATGCACATTCCTGTTAGGTTTTATATTTACAAAATAAGCGGGGCTGATTGATGCCTGTCAACGAAATATTTTCAAGAAACGAAATGTTCTGGGGAAAAGATTGCCAGAACATTTTGTCGCATAAACATACTGCTGTGTTCGGGCTTGGCGGAGTCGGCGGATACTGTGCGGAAGCTCTTGCAAGAGCGGGAGTCGGCAAACTCACAATAATTGATTTTGACGATGTATCAGTATCAAATATAAACCGGCAGATTATAGCACTTAATTCTACTGTCGGAAAAAAGAAAGCAATACTTTTTGCTGAACGTTTGAGAGACATAAATCCAGATATTAAGTTGAATGTCTTTGATGAATTTTATGTTGATGAATTTGAATGGTCATGTATTGACTTTATTGCAGATGCTATAGACACAATGAGATCAAAAGTTTCACTGCTTGAAAATTGTATTAAACATAATATTCCGGTAATAAGTTCAATGGGTGCCGGAAACAGAATTGACCCTACACAGCTCTACATCTGCGATATCAAAAATATTGAAAATAAAAAAGCCCCGTTTGTATCTAACATACTTTACCAGCTTGAGAAAAAAGGGATTACGGAAGGAATAACCGTTGTTGCAAGCAGAGAAAAACCGTTCTGTCAGGAAAGAATTACGACAGAAGAAAAAGTTATTTTAAAAAACGGGGAACAAATTGAATTCAATAAAATCACGCCGGCATCAACACCTTTTGTTGCCAGTACCGCCGGAATTTATATGGCATACCACATTGTAAAAGAACTTATCGGAGGGAAACAATGAATATTCTTGTGACAGGAGCATCAAAAGGTATAGGAAAATCAATAGCTGAAACGCTATACGAAACAGGAAATATTTTTGTCACAGGCAGAAACATTAAAGCACTGGAAAGTTTGAATACAAAAGGATTTTGTGCATGCGACCTGAGCGGAAATCTTGAAGAATTAATTGCTTTTATAAAAAATAACAAGATTGATGTTCTTGTGAATAATGCAGGCGAATACATATACGGCGCAATAGATTCCGTTGATTTTGAAAAAGCAGACCATATATATAAGACAAACTTAATAGCTCCGACAAAATTGATTGCAGCAGCAGTCCCTTATATGAAAGAAAAAAAATGGGGAAGAATTATAAACATAGGCTCAATCTCGGGAGTAATGGGAGAAGCTAATGCGAGTCTGTACTCGGCAAGCAAAGCAGGCTTGCTTGGACTTACAAAGGCATTAGCCCTTGAACTTGCTGAATTCAATATAACTGTTAACACCATAAACCCTGGCTGGGTTGAAACAGAATTGGGAATGAATTCTATTGAGGATAGCGAATTTTCAAAAGAGGAAATCGTGGAATGCATTCCGCAAAAACGTTTTGTAAAACCGGAAGAAGTTGCAAGTCTTGTCAAATATCTTATTTCAGAAGAGGCCAAAGGTATTACAGGGCAGGGGATAAATCTTTGTGCGGGATTGAGTGTCGGAATATGATTAATAAAGAGTTAAAAACATATATAGAAAATAAAATAATTCCGAATTATGCAAACTTCGATAAAGGACACAGCTTTGAACACGTTAACGAAGTCATTGAAGAGAGCTTAAATCTCGGAGCAAAATATAATCTAAATCTTAATATGGTTTATACAATTGCAGCATACCATGATTTAGGGTTATGCAAAAACAGAGAAACTCATCACCTTGTCTCAGGCGAAATTTTGAGCAACGATAAAGAATTAAAAAACTGGTTTAATGAGGAAGAAATCATCACAATGAAACAGGCTGTCGAAGACCACCGCGCATCATCAAAAAATGAGCCGAGAAGTATTTACGGAAAAGTTATAGCCGAAGCAGACAGAAGCATTGAACCGTTTAGCATAATCAAACGAACCGTACAATATTCAATCAAACACTCTCCTGATGCTGCGAAAGATGTTCACTATCAACATCTTATTGAACATATGAAAGAAAAATATGCAGAAGGCGGATATATGAAATTATGGCTTGAGAGTGACAAGAATTCAAAAGGACTTAAAGAGTTAAGACAAATTATTTCAGACAATAAAAAATTAAAAGAAATTTTTGAAAAAATCTATATTGAAATATAAAAACTCCGTTATTCTAACGGAGTTTTTAATAATTATTTTTTATAAATATGCATCAGTGTATTACTTTTCATTTTTGAGACACTTGATACCAATTCTGTTTCAGAAGTTGCATGTGTTTTCAAAACAACAGATTTAACTTTAGAATCTAACACTCTTTGTTTTAATTTCTCCCAAAAATTGTTAGGTTCAATATTATCCATACGTATTGCGTATTGAACTTTATTTTTGCTGCTTAAAAAAGTATCAACAGATAAAGTTGCATTAAATTTTTCACCGAATTTTTTTACTGTAGGGGCTTGAATAAGTGCGTCAAAAAGTGGTTTTGAGACATTTACATCCCGCGATAAACCGTTAAACACAACTGAATCATTTCTTACTTGTTGTACTTGCATAAATTTTCCCTTTCTCAATAATTTTGGGGTAACAAAATATTATATAACAAACAATTTCAAATAAATTAAATAATTTTATCGGCAATGTTTTGTGCGGAAATTTTTAAACA
>CALUVN010000032.1 GCA_944324235.1 Candidatus Gastranaerophilales bacterium | reverse complement strand
TTTGAAGTGCTTGAGGTTTTTAAAGTTATGGGGTATGTAAAAAATATTGGAAGTAAAATTCGTGATTTTTAGAGAAGCCTGTAGGTTGGGCTTTCAGCCCAACAATGTAAAATTCTCAAATTTGATTGTAGGTTGGGCATACCTGCCCAACTTTTGATACAAAAAAATATGCCGCAACTCACTCTGCCGAGCAGAAACTGACTAAATGTCTGTTTTTGCGAGAGGGAACCAAGGACTTCAAAATCCTTTATGGATTTTGAGACACAAAAAATATGCCGCAACTCGGAATTGAACCAAGGACACAGGGATTTTCAGTCCCTTGCTCTACCAACTGAGCTATTGCGGCATATTCTATTATTTAATTATCACTGGAGTTGGTAGAGCAAGCTCTACAAATTATGAACTCCGTTCCGTTTCACTCCACTGGGGAGCTATTGCGGCATATTCTATTATTTAATTATCACTGGAGTTGGTAGAGCAAGCTCTACTAATTATGAACTCCGTTCCGTTTCACTCCACTGGGGAGCTATTGCGGCATATTCTATTATTTAATTATCACTGGAGTTGGTAGAGCAAGCTCTACTAATTATGAACTCCGTTCCGTTTCACTCCACTGGGGAGCTATTGCGGCATATTCTATAATTAAATTTTATTTAATTATCATTACTGCGACTTGATTTCAGCCACATGTTTAATTATATTTGCTGAAACTTTACAGTCAAGAACTTTTGCTAATTATTTTGAGGAGCAAGGTATAATGTAACATTACGCCCTTCAAGCTGCGGCTTTTTCTCAAATACTAAAGGGGAGTCCTTCAAATCTTCCATGAATCTTGAAGCTAAATCGAAAGCCAGATTTGAATGCTGCATTTCACGTCCGCGCAACATGATAACAATTTTTACCTTGTTGCCTTGAGAAATAAATTTTTGAATACTCTTAATTCTGACCTGATAGTCATGAGTATCAATTTTATAACGGATTTTAATTTCTTTTACTTCAACAGTATGCTGTTTTTTCTTAGCTTCTTTAGCCTTTTTTTCCTGTTCGTACTTATATTTACCATAGTTAAGAATTTTAGCAACCGGAGGTTCCTGATTAGGACTGATTAATACTAAATCTAAATCGGCGTCGTATGCCATTTTTAAAGCTTTTGAAGTCTCTATAATTCCGTGATTTTCACCGTTTTGGTCTATTAATCTCACTTCACGCGCACGAATACGCTCATTCATTATTGCCTGATCCTTGCCGGATTTGTTATTATCGTTAGCTATGGTTTTATCTCCTTATATTTAATAATTAACTTAACGTGTAAATCATAGCACAAACACTGATATTTTACCAAGCATGCTAATGTATATTTTTTTGTAACAATATGTAAACTTAAATTATTTTCAGGGTTAACGCAAGCCTCATAAGGGATTAAGCAAAATTTTAAAGAAATACATGATTAAAGTTTTTACAAAAACATGACGATATATATAGTGTTAAGAATCAACGGAATATAAATAATAGGAGTATCAAGAATGATGACAGAAACGAAATCAAATTTGTTTGGGGCAGAGATGAGCGCATTATTGGAAGAAAACATTAAACCCGGTGAACATGTAGAAATTGAGATGACACTTCCAATCCAGGCACTATTTGATGATTTTATGACATTTATTTCAAAAGTTGATTTTGAATAATCAACATTTCCCCCAGAAAAGATTCAACACTAAAAAAGATGCTGTGACTTATACAGCATCTTTTTTTAACTTAACATAGACTGTTAAATTAACAATAAGTATAGTAAAATGTAGGAGTACATGACGTGTAGATTAATATAAAATACATTCAGTATAAGCAGAGGGACAGGATATGAGAAAAGCAGCAACCGTTTTAGCATTAATGGCAGTCTTATCACAGCCTGCATTTGCAGGATTCAAAGAACATTATGATTTGGGACAGCAATATCTGACAAACTACCAGTACTCAGGAGCAATTACTGAATTTAAAAGCGCACTCAGGATAAATTACCTTGATAATTCAGCGCGTATCGGTCTGATTAATTCATATCTTGCAAGAAGCACGCATTACGCAAACAAAGAAAAGAACTGGGGAAAAGCGGCAGATGACTTAAGAGCTGCACTATTCTATATGGTATATTACCCGTCAAAAGACAATGCACAGAATTCAGCGGCGTATGTTCCGCAAACCACAAAGAATTTGAATATATGCCTGACTAAAATAGGCTTTGACATGAGCCCGAAATCCAGATTTGAAAAAGCGAAGGAACTTCGTGCAGAAGGCAACTTTGCAGCCGCCGGCTATGAATTTAATCAGACTCTCAGCGACAAAAGCTATATTAAGGACGCCTTTGAACAAACCGGCGATATCATGAAACTTCTCGGCAACGACCCGAAAGCCGCTGAGTTCTATAAAAAAGCAGTGACAGTTGACCCGACAAACATAGCTTTAAGACTGAATTATGCTAAAATTTTGGATAAACTCGGAGACAACAACGCTGCAGTTGAAGAATACAACTATATTCTAAGCAAAAATACAGACAACAAAGAAGTGCTCTATTCTCTTGAAAGAATTTATAAAAAGAAACTTGAAGAAAACCCGAACGATGCTGACATAACCTCCAATCTCGGAGCTATCATGCAAAAACAGGGAAAAATGGACGAAGCACTTACCTATTATCGGAAAGCAGAATACATAAATCCGTCTAATATTAACACAAGACTTAATGTAGGTACTCTTTACCAGCAAAAAGGCGACTATAGAACGGCGATTACGGCTTATGATTCTATCCTTATACTCTATCCTGATAATGTCAACGCAAATCTTTATAAAGCACAGTGTCAGGCTGCACTGGGAGATAACAAAGCCGCACTCGCATCATTTAAAAAAGTACTTACACTTGATCCGGCAAACAGTTACGCTCAAAACCAGATGTTTGATGTCTTAAAAACAACAATGACAACAACACAATTTGTTGATTACGTTAAAAAGAACATGGCAAAATCCAACCCTGCGGATATAATTTATAATTACGCGCTTGATTTACACAAACAAAATAAACTTGATGACTCGATTGCTCTATATCAGGAAGTTATAAAGTTAAACACTCAAAACCCTGAAGTATATGTAAACTTGGCAATAGCGCAAAGCCAGCAGCAAAATTACGAGCAGGCACTGGCAACCTTAACTTCTGCACAGCAAAAATTTCCTTCAAATAACGAAGTCAAAAAGGCTATAAATTCAATTAAAACGCAGGCAATCGATACAAAACTTGCTAAAGCAGCTGAATATTTTAATAACAAAGATTATGAGAACGCAATAAACGAATACCTTGCAATTCAGCCGCCGACTGTGGATTCAATGCTTGGTGCAGCCTCAGCATACCAGAATATGAATGACACCGATAATGCAATTACGTATTATAAAAAAGCATTTGATATCAAACCGTCAGACTCTGATATTGCCTACTATATAGGCGCGCTTTACGCTGAAAAAGGCGAGCTTGAAAACGCTAAAACTTACTTAAATAAATCTATATCGCTGAACAAAAATAACGCAAAATCAACAGAACTGCTTGCCAGCGTTGAGTCTCAAGCAAATTCCGCAATGCTTAACGATGCGATTACACTTTACGACAACGGACAATATGCAGAAAGTAAAGCTCTTCTTACAAAAGTAGTTGCGGGAGAACCGCAAAATGCTTATGCTTACTACTATTTAGGAATGATATGCGACGCAGAAAATGACAAAAATGCTGCTATAAATTATTATAAAAAAGCAATAGCGGCAGATTCAACAATGCACATAGTAAACTACATGATTGCAGTGGATTATGATACAATGGAACAGTACAAATACGCATATCAATACTACCTTGCATACGCAGGGTCAGATGCTGCGGAAGACGAATACAAAACCTACGCTAAAACCAGAGCCGAAGAATTAAAAGATTATGCCAAATAGCAAAGTTAATACACTTATCCAAAGCCGCGTATCACTTGCCCCGATGGCAGGGATAACCGATTATGTGCTGCGCAGTCTTGTTAGAAAATACTCCAAAACAGCACTTTTAACAACGGAAATGATAAGCTCGGAAGCCCTGAACCAATCCAGAGAAACAGATATCACAATGATGGATGAATCTCACCACCCGATTTCATATCAGCTCAGCGGGCATAAACCGGATTTGATGAGAAAAGCCGCAATTTATCTGAGTAAGCGCGCTGACATGATAGATATAAATATGGGCTGTCCGGTAAAAAAAGTTGTCGGCGGTCAGGACGGCTGTTCACTTATGAAAAACCCGAAGCTCGCATCGGATTTGGTAAAAGCAATCAAAGACGGTATTGATAAGCCTGTCAGCGTCAAATTTCGTCTGGGTTTTACGCAGGATGAGATGAATTACGTGGAATTCGGCGAACAAATGCAGGCAGCAGGCGCGGATTTTATAACAATTCACGGCAGAACCCGTTCGCAGATGTATTCAGGCAAAGCTGACTGGGCTAAAATCCGTAAACTAAAAGAAAATGTTGATATTCCAGTTTTTGTAAACGGCGATATTGTTTCAGTTGATACTGCAATAGAAGCACTTGACCAATCAGGGGCAGACGGAGTTGCTGTCGGCAGAGGAATAATAGGCGACCCGACTTTGATATACAGAATTGAACATTATCTCAAAACAGGCGAAAAACTGCCAGCTCCAACAATGGAAGAAAAATTGGATATACTGAAAGAACACCTTGATATGGAAATAAAACTCCGCGGTGAAAGCCTCGGTATTAAATTTGTCAGAAAATTTTACCCGTATTATATCGCAGGCGTAAAAAATGCAGCCAAAATACGCGGCATACTCGTTCTTGAGGATAATTACGAACGTATAATTGAAACAATCAATTCGCTTAAATTTGTAAATGCATAGTTAACTTACCCAAACCGCATCAAGCTACAGTAAGCAGAAATCTTTCAACAGAAAAATTATATAAATTTAATTGTACAGCAACAGTTTGCCAAACTGCCACTATTTTTAATCATCTGTATTTTTATCTATAAATTCAAGTCTGTAACCAAGAATTTCCGCTATAGTATATGCTTCTGCCAGCGTAAGTCTGTTTAGACGTAATTTATGTGATATTGATTGAAATGTATATTTTTTACCTGTTTTTTTTGTCATTAACTCGGCTAAACGGGTTATTGTAACACATTTTAGCGCCAGAAGTGATTTTATTTTTTCTCTAATTTGCATATATAAGATTATAAATTTATTGACATAAATACTAAAATATGTTATTTTTTAATTTGAATAATAATTAAATAATTATTATTCAAATTATACATTTAACAATTGAGGGATATAAATGCATAGAAAAGGTTTTACTCTTGCTGAAACTTTAATTACACTCGGGATAATAGGAGTAGTTGCAGCACTTACAATTCCGACACTTGCAAAACACTATCAGCATAAAGTTTTAGAAACGAGCTTCAAAAAAGGATATTCCAGCTTAAATCAGGTCATAATACAAATGCTTGCAGAAGAAGGTTCTACCCCGCATACGCATAATATGTCAGTAAGTTCACGACTTACGTTTAGACCGTTGCTGCAAAAATATTACAAAAAACTGGTAGACTGCTCGGAGTCCATCTGGAAATGCGGAGATGTCAACAATGCAACTGCCGGAGATTTTAATAACTGGGCTAAAAAAACGTATAAAACCTTTGACAAAACTAAAGATTTTTCTCAAGGATACACATATATTGATGATGGGATGCTTTTAACAATGGACGGTATGCTTATTTACATTGACAATAGTAACTATCCGTCCTTTTTAGTTAGTATAGACACTAACGGAACAAAAGCTCCGAATGCATGGGGACATGATTTGTTTACATTTATACTTGATAAAGATGCAGGAAGATTACTGCCGCTTGAAGACGGCACTTGCGACAAAGACATCCCCTCCGTTATAAACGGTCTATCCTGCGCAAAAGAAGCACTTGGTGACAGCAAATATTTTGATAAATTACCTTAATTCAAAAATATATAACTAAACTGTAAAAAAGACCGGATTAGATCAAATCCGGTCTTTTTATCAAAAACAACAGATAATTACATTCTTTCGGGTGCAGTCACCGCAAGAATATCAAGTGCATTTTTTAATACTGATTTAACAGCATAAACAAGCGACAATCTTGCTTTTGTAAGCTCTTTATCTTCAGTTATAACACGGGTAGCGTTATAGAAAGAATGGAATTCGCTTGCCAGTTCCTGAACATATCTGCAAATTGTATAAACCTGACGGGTTTCTGCAGATGTTTTAATTAATGACTTGTATTCTTCAAGCTTCAGAACAAGCTTTCTGCAATCGTTGATTGTCATATCAAGTATTGATTTGTCAAAATTGCCTGTTAAGTCAGCAAATTCCTCAGCACTCAACGCCGGCGGTAGAGTCTTTCCTGTTTCTTTGTCAATTTTTTCGGAAGTGGCGTTTCTGAGAATAGAACAAGCTCTTGCATGCGCATATTGAACATAAAATACAGGGTTTTCGTCCGAATTTGTTTTGGCAAGTTCAATATCAAAATCAAGAGTTGTATCAATGTTTCTCATAGTCATCCAGAAACGTGTAGCATCAACACCGACTTCATCAATCAAATCTTCAAGGGTAACCATATTTTTACGTTTGCCCATTCTGACTTCATTACCGTTAATTACAAGGTTAACGAGCTGTCCGAGAAGAATTTCAAGCCTTGATGAGTCATACCCGAGAGCTTCAAGAGATGCCTTAACACGAGCAACATAACCATGGTGGTCAGCACCCCAGATGTTAATAAGTCTGTCAAATCCGCGCTCAAGCTTATCAACGTGATAAGCAATGTCAGCAGTTAAATAAGTGTTTGAGCCGTCAGCTTTTTTAATAACTCTGTCCTGATCATCGCCGTAATCTGATGATTTAAACCAGTCTGCACCGTCTTTTTGATAGATTTTACCGCTTTTTTTGAGTAAATTTACGCACTCGTCAACTTTGCCTGATTTATGCAATTCAAGTTCAGAATAGAAATTATCAAAATGGACGCGGAAATTTTCAAGCAGAGCTTTCTGTAAATCTTCCATTTCATATTTAGCAAAGTCAGAAAGAACTTTAACATCTAATTTAGTAACATCATTGTTAACTTCCTCAAGCAAAGCCTTGTTTTGGTCAATAAATTTTTTCGCAACAGGTATCAGATAATCCCCCGGATAATAATTTTTTCTTTCAATTTCATCTGTCGGGAAATCAACATCTTCGCCGAGTTCCTGTCTTATACGGATGGCAAGAGAATTGCCAAGCTTATTAATCTGAGAACCTGCGTCATTTATGTAAAATTCCTGATAAACTTCGTGTCCGTAGAATTTTAGAAGGTTTGCAAGAACCGAACCCATAGCAGCCCAGCGTCCGTGTCCGATATGGAAAGGTCCTGTCGGGTTAGCCGAAACATACTCAAGAAGAATTTTTTCTTTATTAATATTTTCAGGTCTTCCGAATTCAGCACCTTTTTTATAAATTTCATCAACAAGATTAATTAATAGAGTTTTACCTGCCTTGAAATTGATAAATCCGCCGATTACGGAATAATCATTATCTTCCTTGTCAACGAATTCAACAATAGCGTTTGCAATCGCAGGCGGAGCAATTTTAGCGCTGCGAGCAAGTGATGAAACATTTATTGCATAATCGCCAAAATCAGGATTTTTAGGACGTTCTACATTAAGAGAACCTCCGGTATATTCTGTCATCGCGCCCAATTTTCCGGCTTTAACAGCACACTCAATGGCTTTTTCTATATTCTCTAAAAAATAATCTTTTATCATTTCTATTCTCTCCATTTTAAATCTTTAATAAAATTATACCCCAAACATGAGGAACTAACACTAAAAAGGAGAAAGCAGAAGTTAAAATTCAAGTTAAAACTTTAACTATCTTGTAATTGAAATATGTTTTTGCTAAAATTTGTCCATAGTACGAAGTGTAAATAGAGGGGATATAACTATGACACAAAGAGTTTTATTATGTATTATGGACGGCTGGGGAATTAGCACCGGCTCAGAAAAATATGATGCAACAAAATTATCACACCCTATTCATGTCGATGAATTGGAACATGATTATAAATTCATTAAATTACATGCTGACGGTGAATATGTCGGATTACCGCATGGGCAAATGGGTAACAGCGAAGTAGGACACCTTAATCTTGGTGCAGGCAGAATTGTTTATCAGGATTTATCAAGAATTAACAATGCTATCAAAGACGGTTCTTTCTTCAAAAATGAACGTTTCTTAATGGCAATTAACCACGCTAAACAAAACAATTCAGCGCTTCATATCTACGGGCTTGTTTCAACAGGCGGGGTGCACTCATCACTTGAACACCTTAAAGCATTAATAAAACTTTCCGCAGATGAAGGTTTGACAAAAGTTTACGTACACGCATTTCTTGACGGCCGTGACACGCCGCCGCAAAGCGCCTGCACTTACCTTGAAGAAGTTGAAGCTGAACTTAAAAAATATAATCTGCCGCCTATCGCAACAGTCATCGGCCGCTATTACATAATGGACAGAGACAACCGCTGGGATAGAGTTGAAAAAGGCTACAACGCACTTCTTTTGGGCGAAGGTGAAAAAGCGTCTTCGGCCTGCGAAGGTGTTAAAAACTCTTATGCAAAAGGTGAAACAGATGAATTTGTACTTCCGACGGTAATCGGAGGAGAAGAAAGCCGCATTCATGACAACGATGCAATAATCTTCTTTAACTATCGCCCTGACAGAGCAAGAGAAATAACAAAAGCAATCAACTTTACAGACTTTGACGGTTTTGAACGTAAAAAAGTTCTTAAAAATATCTGCTACGTAACAATGACAAGCTACAACGAAGATTTTACATATCCTGTGGCTTTCCCTAAAGAACACCTTGTAAACATCCTCGGTGATGTTCTTGAAGCAAACGGTGTTCATCAGTTCAGAACAGCAGAAACAGAAAAATATGCTCACGTAACATTCTTCTTTAACGGAGGTATTGATGAGCCGCAGCCTCACGAAACAAGAGTTCTTGTTCCGTCTCCGAAAGTTGCAACCTATGACATGCAGCCGGAAATGAGCGCTCCTCAGGTTTGCGAAGAAGTACTAAAAGCTATTGACAATCCTGAATACGGTTTCATTCTCGTAAACTTTGCAAACCCTGATATGGTCGGCCATACCGGAGTTATAGAAGCCGCTACAAAAGCATGCCACGTTGTAGATGAATGTGTAGGAAAAATTGCTGACGCCTGCAAAAAACACGATATAATCATGCTTTTAACTGCAGACCACGGCAATTCCGAAATGATGGTGGACGAATCTACAGGCAAACCTCACACTGCCCACACTACAAATATGGTGCCTTTTGTTCTGATTAATGCACCTGAAAATGTTGAACTAAAATCTGAAGGAGCTTTGTGCAACATTGCACCTACAGTTTTACAGTTAATGGGCATTAAACAGCCTGCTGAAATGAATTGTGAATCTTTAATTAAATAACACACGGAAATAGTGAAGTATGACAACTAATAATGAAAATATTCTGAATATTGATTTTTCATTCAAAAAAAATAATGTAGATGAATTGTTCTTTAATCTTAGCGAAAATCCCGAAGGGTTTAAGAATAAGGATTTCAGATATACACTGAGTCTCATCTATCAAATCGTCGAAGATGAGTTTAAAGATGTGTTCCTGAGCCCTTATACTCCCGCAAGAAACACTCATTTCTACCTTGTGAATGATAATAACAAGTTGTCATTCTTCATCACTCCGACAAACAACTTCCAGTATTATTTAAAATCAAAAGGTTCTCTTTTCAGATTTAATTCACAGGTAATCAGCGGTGAAGTAGGCTATGCTATGGCTCTTGATTTAGTAATGGACTACTTTGGCGGATTCGGAGACATAATTGAACTTGACGCGGTCACGCCGACATTCATTTATATGAACGCTCTCACTCATTTTGTCTTGAAACTGATTGAAAAGTTATATTTCATCCCGACAGTTAAAAAACACAATAACATGTTTAGAATTGTCTATGAACCGATTATTTCCAACAATCAGCTTGCAAGAGTCATCAATATTTTTGAAGAAAATATTCCTGATGACCTGTTCATTAAAGGCGAAAAACCTAAAAATTTTGTTAATGAATTTATCTACAACTACCTGAATTACGTTATATATAAATTCTTAAGTATTAAGGCATATAAGTTCAAGGACGTAAAATCCGGAACATATATGATTAAAGACCTTGAGCAGCGCGCTGTGATGAAAGGAAATGACATCGCAGAAAATATAGCTCAGTGGTTTGATGAACTTTATCTGGGCAAATACGACGTCATTCCGTTCTTCCAGATTGAAAAAATCGAAGATGAACTCTTCCGCCTCAAAGTTCATATCAGAAACAGAAAAACAGAAGAAACCGTACTTATTGATGAACTCTACAAAGACGGAGAAGTTTTTGGCGCAAACGCATCAGATATTGCAAGGATTGTTGAAAAACAATTGAATTATGCTATCAGATATATGCCGGAACTTGAAGATTTATTTGAAGATGAAGAAAAATTATATCTGGATTTGAACCTGAATGAGGTTTATAAAATCATTACTCAAACAGCATATTATCTTCAAAAAGCACAAATTGAAGTTATTCTGCCGAAAGAACTCGTTAATATAGTTGTACCTAGAGCCTCAATCAATGCAAAAGTTAAATCCGAACGCTCAAAAGATTTGGCTGACATTTTCAATAACACGGCATCTTCAGGAATTTCTCTTGATGATATTCTTGACTTTTCTTACGAAATTGCTATCGGCAACGAAAAAATATCGCTTGAAGAATTTAATAAACTTGTAGAAAACAGCAACGGCCTAATTAAATACAAAAATAAATATGTTCTGATTGATAAGGATGAAAGTAAAAAAATCTTTGAACAGGTTGCTAAAGCAAACTTCAAAAATCTTTCAAGAATGGAGCTTATCCACGCATCAATGTCAGGGCAACTGCAGCAGTATGATTTTGATTATGACGAAGCGTTTGCAAAAATTATACAAGACTTTACAAAACCTGTCGAAGTTACTGTGCCTGAAACTTTGCAAGGCGAATTAAGACCATACCAGCAAACAGGTCTTAAATGGCTCTGGACTAACGTATCCAAGGGCTTTGGCGTTTGTATGGCAGACGACATGGGATTAGGTAAAACTATCCAGATTATTTCTCTAATCCTAAAATTAAAAGAAGATAACCAGCTGAAAAAGCCTGTTCTTGTTATCTGTCCGACAACACTTATCGGTAACTGGATGAAAGAACTGCAAATGTTTGCACCGAGCCTTGATGCGGTAATTTATCACGGTGCAGAAAGACAGCTTGACATTAACCACGACATAATTCTCACTACATACGCAATTATGAGAATTGATGTCGACGAAATGAAAAAACACAACTGGGGCATGATTATTGTTGACGAAGCTCAAAATATCAAAAACCCTGATACGGCTCAAACTCTGGCTGTTAAAATGTTGAAAGCTGATATTAAAGTTGCTATGACAGGCACCCCTGTAGAAAACAGATTAACAGAATTATGGAGTATATTTGACTTTATCAACCGCGGTTATCTCGGCTCGCTGAAAGAATTCCAAAAGAGCTATGCTATCCCGATTGAACGATTCAAAGAAACATCAAGAGCAGGTAAACTCAAAATGTCTGTTTCTCCGTTTGTCCTCAGACGTCTTAAAACAGATAAACACGTTATTTCAGACCTGCCTGAAAAAATGGTTCTCAACGAATACTGTTATCTGTCTAAACCTCAGGCTGTACTTTACGAAAAAACTCTTAATGAGATGATGGAAAAAATCAGCGGCTTTACCGGTATTAACAGACGCGGAAATATATTCAAGCTCATCACTGCACTTAAACAAATTTGTAACCACCCTTACCAATTCTTAAAAGGCGGTGAAATGAGCCGTGAACTTTCAGGTAAAATGGATAAATGTATTTCAACGGTCGAAAGCATTCTTGAACACGGCGAAAAAACTCTTATATTCACGCAATACAAAGAAATGGGCGATATCTTATGCAAAGTTATTGCTGATGAATGCAACACTGAACCGCTATTCTTCCACGGGTCTCTTACAGTACCTCAGCGCGAAGAACTTATAGAAAAATTCCAGAATAATCCTGATTGTAAAATCATGATACTATCGCTCAAAGCAGGCGGTACAGGGCTTAACCTCACAAGCGCAACTAACGTTATTCACTACGACCTGTGGTGGAATCCTGCTGTTGAAGAACAGGCAACAGATAGAACTTATCGTATCGGTCAGGATAAAAATGTAATGGTTCACAGAATGATTACGCTCGGCACTTTTGAAGAAAAAATTGACGAAATGCTTAAATCGAAAAAAGAACTCGCTGATTTGGCCGTCTACGAAGGTGAAAAGATTATTACGGAACTCTCAGACGAAGAAATCTACGAAATCTTTACACTTTCTGCTTAATTTTTAAAATATACTTGCACTTTTAAATTCAGTAAGTTAAAATTGTATTAGTCGAAATGTATAAAAGTTCAAGTTTGGAATCTTGGACGCAAAGAAAGAGGTTTAAAATGAAAAAAGGAATCCACCCTGATTATAAGAAAATGACAATCAAGTGTGTTTGCGGTAACGAAATTGAAACAGGTTCTGTATTAGACGATATCACAGTTGAAATTTGCAGCCACTGCCACCCGTTCTATACAGGTCAACAAAAAATTCTTGACTCTGAAGGTCGTGTTGAAAGATTCAACAAACGTTACGGTAACAAAAAATAATTATTGTTTAAAAACATTTATTTACAAAGTAGCCCGTTTATTACAAATGGGCTATTATTGTATAAAGACATAGTTGGAGGATTTATGCAAGAAAATAATAAACCGGTTGTAAATTTGATATCTAAACCTGAAAATATGCTTAAAACAGTCTACACAGCATGCAGAACATGCTATAGTGCTGACTATCCTATTAATATTTACGAAAGCACTGACGATAAAGAAAAAATGCTTAAACTCATCGAAAGAGTAATCTCTTCAGGACACTACTCTACAATCGAGCATATACAGGTTAGTTTTGCAATCTCAAATGTGTCACGCGCCTGCACACACCAGCTTGTAAGACACAGACACATGTCTTTTTCTCAAAAATCCCAACGCTATGTAAAGGAAAAGGGTCAATTTGATTACATAATTCCGCCAACAATTGAAAAAAATCCGGAATTAAAAGACAAATTTATTTCTTTCATGGGCAAAATCTCGGAACAGTATCAGGAATTTGTAGATGCAGGAATTCCTGCAGAAGACGCCAGATTTGTTCTTCCTAACGCGGCAGCAAGCTCTATGGTCGCAAGCCTGAACCTCAGAGAAATGATTCACCTTGCAAACCTGAGACTTTGTACACGCGCTCAATATGAAATTAGAACTCTGGTAAAAATGATGTGCGATGAATTAATCAAAGAAGAACCTTGGCTCAAGCCGTACCTCGTACCAAAATGTGAACGACTGGGTTTCTGCGACGAAGACAAATCTTGCGGAAGAAAGCCGACAAAGGAAAAATTACTTTATGCGGAAATTTCTTAGTACACTGTTTACAATAATAATATTTACGACACTTTCAGCTACTGCAGAACCTGTTGTCTATAATACTGTAACCGGCAAGGTTCATAAACCGACATGTGCCTCTGCAAAAAAATGTACTAAAAACTGTATAAAAATAGATCGAAAAGATGCCTATAATAAAGGCGGAGTGCCTTGCAAACAATGCGGAGGCTGATTAAAAATTAAAGAGAAAGATCTGAATCTTTCTCTTTTCGGTTTATACAACCGGCTGTCAACCGTGTACATTATACGATAAATTTATGTTAAAATAAACACATAACATGGGTTTGTAGCTCAGTAGGAAGAGCAACGGTTTCCTAAACCGGAGATCGCGGGTTCGACTCCCGCCAGGCCCAGTTACTTTTTCTTTAGTAAAAAGAAAAAGTAACCAAAAAGAAAACCTTACGACAAGCTTAGATATTCCTTTATAAATCTTGGCTTTATATTTTTTCTTTGCCATAAAGAAAAAAGTAAGAAAAAAGCGGGACATTAGATTTTCGTGTACATTGACAAGCATTACTAAAGATTTTTTCAACAGGTTTAATTAGCGCTTTGCGCAGTTGTTTCTGTAGGTTGGGATTACCAGCCCAACAGATAAAATTTAAACAAAACACTATGTGCCTGTAGCTCAGCTGAATAGAGTGTCGCTCTCCGAAGGCGAAGGTCACGGGTTTGAATCCCGTCAGGCACATTTTTTAATTACTTAAAATAAAGTGGCGTACAATTACACATCTTTATTCGTTAGAAAATACTTTTACAATTTTGGTGCCGTTTTTCCAAATAAAAGCTTTTATAGTTTTCCAGCTTCCATCAGCAGAGGTTAATTTACTGTAAATTGTACCATCCGTTCTTGTGATAGTTTTACTTTGTTCTCCATTAGCACAATACGCATCTTTTACTTTGGTGCCACTTGTATATTCAGTAAATCGGCATCTATCTGCATATTTTACCCATTTAAAATTATTATTTTTAGTCAAAACTCCTTTTACATCGTTTAACGGAATCTTTTCATAACCTCGTAAATACATACTTATATTTTTTAATAATATATTCACTTCAATTTATCTCCTATTAGACTTGCATTAGGGAATAAAATGTATAAATGCAAAAATATGCTATTAATTACACTTATTGTTACAATTTGTTACAGCATCTCACACCAAATTAATTAAAATAATTCTGTGCATTAATAGGTGCACGCTCAACCTCACTTGCGGCTTCAAAATATGGAATGTCACCGCTAATCCCCATAGAGGCAGCAAACGTTGAACTCGGCCAGATTTGAACTACATTTTTCAAATCTCTAACAGCAGCGTTGTAAAAGCGGCGTGCTGCTGCAATGTGTTCTTCCACATCTGCGTAAGTTTTCATCGCCTGCACCATTGTGTTATCCGATTTCAATTGAGGATAATTTTCAACTGATACAAACAGCTCTTTCATTTTTTTCTGTATTTCATTATCAAGGTTAATTTTATCTTGTATATTCTGAACCCCGCTGGCAAGCTGTATCGCGGATGTCCTTAATTTAGTGATATCTTCAATCAAACTTCTTTCATGTTCCATGAATTTATTAGCTAAGAACAATACATTGGGCATGAGGTCATATCTCTTTTTTAACTGTACATCAATGCTTGCCATTGCCTCATCAACTTTATTTTTAGTTTTAACAACATTTACATAGGTTGAATACAGCCAGAAAACCAAAATTAAAGCTGCACCACTTGCTATAATCATTGTCATTGACATATAAACCTCTCTTCCTTATTCTCCTGATTTTTAGTATGTTCCGACTTTTTCGTCCAGTTCAAGCTCATCAACGATTTCTAAAATTTCAAGTAATGTATCCTTAAACATACAAATTTCTTTATCTTGTTTGTACAAAGGTTTATTCAGCACGCATAGTCTTAAAAGATTATTTACATTGCGTACTTTCATTACAAGTAGAATTTTCTTATCCAAAAATGACAGTCTCAAGTCAGAAAGCATCAATAATCTGCCAAGTGTCATGTCCAGCTCTTTTAATTTTTCCATAACAGTTGGGGTTAAAAGATATCTGGCTTCAACCTGATCTGTAGATTTTATTTGCGTAAAATGTTTCTTAAATTCAGGATCTTCAAGCTCTACTTCATTCATTTCATAGTAATCATCTTTTAAAAAGTCAAAGAAGCTCTCATCTGTGTGATAAAGGCATGATTCTAAAATGGTATGTCCGCTGAACTGTTTATTCATGTCCATTTCTACAATATAACCGGAAAAAACATTGCTGATTTTTGTCCGGCTTTTTCCGGCGGAGTAGCGCCTTTCAATATCAAAAAGCAGTGCCGTGTTAAATTTTATTTCAACACCCTTGTACACCCCTTCGATGCGCTCCGGATTTATCTTGAATACGTGTTTTTCAACAATTTTGGACTCTTTTAGCTGGGAAGACGGAATATCAAAAATTTTGTTAGCCTTAAATGTTTTAAATGGCTTAAGAATAGAATTTAGCATTTTCTTTTTTAAGATTAAATTCAGAACAAATTCCAAAAGTCTATATGCAACAAAAATAGAACAAACAATCGCAGCAACTGATAAATAATGCAGCAAGGTTGTATCCGGAGAATTTAAGCAAGCCCATAAAGCAAGACCAGCGTAGGCAATGGTGCCGAGAGACCATACCGTGAAAATAAAAAACAGAATAATTCTTACAAATTCCATACGCTTTAACTGCGGTAATAGTTCGCTATGATAAGTTTGTCGGAAAGCCTTGTCTATAGCCGTTAACTCTTCACTTCTTCTTAATGTCATCTAACTCTCTTTCTTAGTCTTGTATTACTTTCCGGATAAAATAATAGTATAATCAGCACCGGAACAGTATTGGTTTACAGGCTCATATACAAATTGATTTACATCAAGAGCTGGAACTTTTTTCTTGAGCCAATTATAATAATCATTTGTTATGCTGCTTGAATGAGCGATAAATTGTGAGTGAGTTCTAAGAGCTTCGCCTGTACAATTTACATTAACACCAAAAGTACCCAATTCATCAATCAAAGTCTGCGCATCATTAATTCTGGCCGGAGCATACATAACATTTGCCGTAAATTGCGCAGTCTTATAATCCACATTGGCTGGTTTAATCCTATAGATAAGTCTGTCAACAACTTCTTGAGTTTTTTCAGGATCAAGAATCCAATAACTTGTATATCCGCGTTTATTCGGTGCACCAGGTAAAAGAGCAATTTCAATTTTATCTATATCAAAATGCTTAGCTAACGCTGCATACTGAGACATTTCATACATAGACATATTAGTTTTAACATATTTATTAGCAACAGTTATAATTTCAGGAATTCTTGCAATAGTTTGCGGTTGTTTAAGCTTTTCAAGAACGCCTTTTAAAAACCACTGCTGACGCTGAGTTCTTCCAATATCGCCCATTGCATCATGTCTAAAACGCAGATAACCAACAGCTTCGTCAGCATCAAGATGTTTATCACCTTTTTTCAAATCAATATGCAGATTTCCGGCGTAATCATGATAACGCATATCTTTTTCAATATAAATATCAATACCGCCCAGAGCTTTTACTAATTCTTTAACAGCATCATCATGAACCATTATATATCTATCAATTTTAACACCCAAAGTCTCCTCAATTGTTTTAATGGTCATATCAATACCACCTATAGCGTGAGCCGCATTAATTTTTTGAATACCGCCGTCGCCTGCCAAAAATACTTTACTGTCTCTTGGAATAGAAATAGCATTTACAGTTTTTGTTTTTGGATCAATATTCATCAAAATGATTGTGTCTGTTCTTGTGCCTTCCCATAAATCACTGCCGTCTCCGTTTGAGTCAACACCGAGAAACAAAATATTCTGACGTCTCATACCAAAAGGCAGAGAATAATCAGCATGCTCTTTAGATGAACTGCTTTTTGACAAATTTTGAGATATTTTTGCAACTATAGAATCTTTACCGAATTTTTCAGCCAATATTTCACTGTTATCCGAAAGAATAAATATTCCGAACAAAACAACAAGGAATATAATGCAAATTAAAGCAAGGGTTTTCACAAAACCGGAATGGTCGCATTTATCAAGCCCATACTTTGAAAAAGAACCTCCGGAACGTTTCACTTTATGATAAGCTTGCCCGTCGTTTGTTTTTTCAGAAAAATTTACATTATTGTCGTTTTCATCATTATAGTTGTAATTCATCTGTTATTTCCTGTTCACATTATCTCTCTATCATAAAATAGTAATTCAAATATTATAATATTAATATCCCATAGATTAAGTATTTTCTCAAATAATCTTAATCAAAAAGGTTGAAACAAGCGTAAAATAAACCGCCAATCCGACAACATCAATTGTAGTCGCGATTACAGGACCTGAAGCGACCGCCGGATCAACTTTCAACGCCTTGAGCGCAAAAGGCGTAAATGTCCCTATAACCGTCGCCATAGTCATGTTAATAGCCATAGCAATTCCGACCACCACACCAAGTTCAATATTATGCTGCCAGCCCCAAGTTGCAGCCATAACAAGCATACCGAACAATATTCCTATACACAATCCAATAAACATTTCACGTATAATATGATATAAAGCTGAACTGAGTGTTATTTGGCCTGTAGAAAATCCGCGTACCATAAGTGTAATACTTTGTGTTCCGATATTTCCTCCAAGCCCAGCAAGTAATGGCATGAATATAGCAACTATAGGTAATGCTGCAAGTGTACTGTCAAAGTGATGTGCAACATTTACAGCAACAAATTCACCCAGCAATGTTATGAAAAGCCAAGGTGTTCGTGCTCTTACCGAATGCAAAATGTTACCTGTTAAAATTTCATCCTCATCGACAAGCTCCGTTGAAATACCTGAAGACTGGTAAATTTCTTCTGTAGTTTCAACTTCAACCAAATCCTGAACGTCATCCCAGGTAATCATACCCTTTAATCTGTTATATAAATCAACAACAGGCAGCGCGTTATACTGATATTTTGTAAATACATCTGTTACATAATCACTGTAATCATCAACATGAAGCTTCACTATATCAGAAATCATAATATCTTCAACTTTTTGATTAATCGGAGATGTTAAAAGTTTTCGTAATGAAACAACACCCAAAAGGTGATTTTGTTTGTCAACAACATAGACATAATACAGTTCCATATTATCTTTTTCAGCCTTAATCCTGATATGATTTAAGACATCAAGAACACTCATATCTGAATTTACTGTAAGCACTGCAGGGTTCATAATACCGCCTGCAGTATCTTCGTTGTACGTCAAAAGTTCTCGAACTTCTGCAGAAAATTTATGAGGCAATTTATCAAGATAAGTTTCGCCATCCTCTTCCATATCGCCCAAAACGTCAGCGGCAGCATCGTGCGGAAGTTTTGTGATAATTTTTGAGGCAACTTCTTCATCAATATCACCAAGAAGTTCAACCTGCATTTGTGGTGAAAGGTACTCAACAAGCTCAGCTGCTTTTTCTACGTCTAAAAGCCTGAAACATTCCAAACGTTCATCAGAACGCAACTCAACGAAAATATCCGCCAAATCAGCACTGTGATATCCGTTTAATTCTTCTTTAAGCTGATCCAGCGTATCATCATTGATAAGTTCGCGTATTCTTTCAATTATGTTAGGAACATTCATCATAAGTCTATTATATTACAAATATTTAAATTGTATCGTCAGACTTAACTTCATCATGGTCATCATAATGAACAAATTCCAAATGGCCGACAATAATGGTATCACCGTCTTTCAGACCCTTTTTCTTTAATTCGTCAAAAACACCCATTCCTGTCATTATATTTTGAAGTCTGATAATTTGTTCAATATTTCTTGCATCAGTAACATTAGCAAGACGTCTAATTTTACCGCCTTCAACAGCATAAGCATCTTTAGTCACTTTTATAACTTCAAATTCGCTGTCATCGTTATTAAATGCACCCAAGTCTTCTTCTACAACAACTTCGGAAACAGGTTTCTCAATCTCATCAACTTTTACAGACATAAAATCAACGAGCTTATCAACATTTTCACCTGTAACAGCAGAAATCATAAAAACATCATCAGAATACTGACGGAATTGTTCGGCAAGTTCAGACTTACGCTCATCATCAATAGCATCAATTTTATTCAACGCAATAATCTGATACAAATCAGCAAGTTTTTGAGAATGGAGAGCAAGTTCATTATTAATAATCTCGAAATTTTCCAGAGGATTTTCAGCCGTAACATCTACAAGATGAACCAAAAATCGGCAGCGTTCAACGTGCCGCAAAAAATCATGTCCTAAACCGACGCCTTCACTTGCGCCCTCAATCAGCCCCGGAATATCAGCTACAACGTAACCGTCGCCGCTGCGTTTTCTTACGACTCCAAGATTAGGGACAAGAGTTGTAAACGGATAATCCGCAATTTTAGGTTTGGCGGAAGAAATTCTGCTTATTAAGGTAGATTTTCCTGCATTAGGCATACCCAACAAACCGACATCCGCAATAAGCTTCAACTCCAATTCCAATTCCCGTTCAATAGACGGTTCTCCGGGTTCACAAAACTGAGGGGCACGCTTCTGAGCAGTAGCAAATCTTGCATTTCCTCTGCCGCCTCTGCCGCCCTTTGCAACAAGAACAGTTTGTCTGTCGTGAACCAAATCTGCAATTATGTTGCCTGTTTTTACATCCTTAACCACAGTGCCTACAGGAACGTGAATGAACAAATCTTTTGCACATCGCCCGTGCATATTTTTAATACCGCCGTTTTCACCGTTTTCAGCTTTAAATACAGATTTAAATTTAAAATCCATTAATGTTGACATATCTTCGGTCGCGACAAGATAGACGTCACCGCCTCTGCCGCCGTCACCGCCGGCAGGGCCGCCTTTATCAACATATTTTTCACGACGCCACGCAACCATACCGTTGCCGCCTTTACCTGAAATTATTTTTATTTTTGTTTTATCTAAAAACTGCATATCTATTAATCCTTTTTCGTATTATAATGATAGCATGAAAAAATATTCATTGTTAACTAAAACCCCTGTCGATATAGGAACAGGATACGATAATTACATAATGGCAATAGAAACAAGCTGCGACGAAACAGCCTGCGCTGTAGTTAAAAACGGACGAGAAGTCATCGCAAACGTTGTAGCATCGCAGATTAAAACACACGCACAATATGGCGGTGTTATACCTGAAATTGCGGCAAGAGAGCATCTGGAATCAATTAATTTTGTGATAGAGCAGGCTTTTTATCAATCAGGATTAAAACCTGAAGAAATAAGTGCTTTTGCCGGTACAGTAGGCCCCGGACTTGTCGGGTCATTACTCGTCGGTTTGAATGCTGCCAAAACACTTGCTCTTGTCAATGACAAACCTTTTATAGGTGTTAACCACCTGAACGCACACCTTTGTGCCAATTATATAGATACAGATTTAAAACCGCCATTTATGGCTCTGCTTGTAAGCGGAGGACACACACAGATTATTGATGTTAAGTCTTACACCGAACAAACAATCCTCGGGGAAACAATAGATGATGCAGTCGGAGAAGCTTACGATAAAGTTGCAAGACTCATCGGACTTCCTTATCCGGGAGGCCCTATGCTTGATAAACTTGCACAGCAAGGAAATCCTCACGCGTTTAAATTACCGGAAGCAAAAGTCGACGGATACAACTTTAGTTTCAGCGGTCTTAAAACTGCGGTACTAAGACTTGTAAAATCCTTCGACAAAGATTCCATGCCTGTAAATGATATCTGTGCAAGTTTTCAGGAGACAGTTTCATCTACTCTGGTTAAGAAATTAAAACGAGCACTTGAAGAAAAAGGATATAAACAGGTAGTAGTGGCCGGAGGGGTCGCAGCAAATTCTGAAATAAGAAGAAAAGTTTTTGATTTGGAAAAAGAAGGCTACAGAGTAAATGCACCTGCAATGAAATATTGTACGGATAATGCCGCAATGGTCGCAAGCTGTGCATATTTTAACGAAAATACCTTCGACGATGTAAACGTAGAAGTATTCTCCCGAGTTAAATAAATGTAAAGAATTCTTCACATAAAGGCAATTTTTTTTATTCACGAACATTCAAATCCGTAATGAAACAATAATACGGAAGAAAAATGTTATTACAATCAATCAATTTATTTAATACCCCGAACAATACAGGAATAAAAAAGAATTTTACAACGACTAGCTCCTCCTATCCAAATCTTGCACCACTGAAACAGGATACAGTTTCATTCAGCGGCGGAATTCCAAAATCAGTTGATTTAATGGATTTACCACCGGACAAAATTATAAAAATATGCAAAAATGCACTCAAAGAACATTTCGTCATAGGAGAAGGGCAGGAAGCCGTAGCTATTAAAATTCAGGATTATCCTTATTACTGTATAAGACATTTAAAAAAAGGAAATCATAAAAATAAACAGCTTGGTCTGGATATGAAGCTTGATAAATATGATAAAGTAAATCATGTTGTAGCGCATCTTTCACCAGATACACAGCTTATGAGATACATTCCCGGAATTCCTCTAAAAATTATGAGACACAGCGATACAGCATCCGGCATAAAAGTAAAACAAGCGCTGCAGGAACTTGTTGCAAATAATTTTCCTGAAGACTCATTTAAAAATGTAATTAAACAGGTGGAAGACGCAAAAGAAAAAGGTATAGATTTTGACAGATTTGGCGAAAATCTGCTTGTTGATCCTATATCGCAGAACCTAACCTGCATTGATTTCAGTCCAAACTTTACAATGGAAGAGTACAACCCTATCTCATTTATATACCACGCAATAGATGCTGATAAAACAGAACACGCACCTAAAATTCTCGGGAAATTATGCAGCGCTTACGCACAAAGACTTCTGGAAGTCCCTGCCAAAAAGTTAAACCTTGATAAACTTGATTCAAACTTCCACGCAAGAGGCTTTGATGGTGATCCGTTTAACTATTTTCCGGATAAAGCTCTTCTTAAAGAAACAGAAAGTAAACTGAAAGAACTTATTGCCGAAAAACAAAATCCATCCCTGCACGAAAACGGCTTTGAATATATGGTTGATTTATTCAAAGAATTTGTGGAGGAAAAACTAATCAATTACACACCGCAACGTCAAGAATGGTTTTAATTAAACATTAACCTTATGGCAAGAATTAACCTTTGAGAAAATATAATCTGCAATAATGCGCTCAAGATTAATACCAAATGCGTTATTAATCTCTCTTATGAAATAACACGGACTTGTAACGTTAACTTCAATAATTTTGCCGTCAATAACATCAAGCCCAGCCATATATATGCCCATAGAATTCAAAGCTTTAGCAATTTTTGTAAAGTTTTCCTTTTCAGCAGAAGATAAAACCGCTTTCTTAACACAACTGTCATTGTGTTCATTAAATTTAAAATCGTCATTGCTTGGCAGTTTTTGCACACAATAATCCAGAACTTCCTCACCTAAAATTAATACTCTCTTGTCACCGTACACAGCTTGAGGAATATATTTTTGCACCATAACAAGCATCGATTCGTTATTGGTAACTGTCTTGATAATAGCGGCAGAATTTTTATCACCTTTTTTAAGATAAAAAACACCTGAACCGAAACATTTGTTCAATGGTTTTAAAATAATCTCCTCATGTTGTGATAAAAACTGCATTATATCTTTTTTAGAAGCAGTAACAATGTTCTCCGGCATAAATTCCGCGAATTTTACTGCGTGAAGTTTTTCATTAAAATCCCTTATCGACTTTGTATCATTCATAATAAAAGTCTTTTCTCTATCCACAAAATCAAAAATATAAGTTGCACTTATATAATCCATATCAACAGGCGGATCCGGTCTAAACATAACAAGCGCAAAATCTTCTATCAATTTTAATTTTTCGTCTTTGCTATAAACAATATCCTCACCTGCTATAGAGGCAGAATAACACCCCGCATACGCTTTTGAAGAAATTAGTTTCAATTTATCAATAGTTGTAATATAAACATCCTCACCGCGATTTAAGAATTCTTTTATAATCCAAAAATTAGTAACTAAATCATTAAATTCAAAATATTTAAGCTCTATCCTGTCTATAACAAACAAAATTTTCATAACGCACATCCTTTGACCAAAATATAACATTAATAAATTAAATAAACAATGCTTATCAGAATTATTAACAACGGCTATTTATCAAAAGTTCACCGTCAATAACAGATGCGTTCCCTCCGATAGGAACAGTAAGTTTATCAGTACCATGAGTAAATTTAAACCCGCTTATAACAGGAATATCATATTGAACAGCTATTTCTTCAAATAAATCATCAAGCCACACCGGATTATCAATATTCAAAAAATCACCAAGAACCAGCGCAGAAATATTATTTCTGAATTCAGTAATATTAAAAAGCTGACTAAACATTTTATCAACTTTATAAACAGGTTCGTTCAAATCTTCTGCAAAAAAGATAAAAGGTTCATCAGGAATAAAATCCTGTCCGCAAAGTGAAACTACAGTAGCAAGATTCCCCCCCCAGAAAATACCTTCCGCAGTACCGTTTTTATAAATCTTACCTTCATTTTTAAGTTTAATATCATGGTTATTTTCAACTACACTGAAAAAATTTGAGATAGTAAATTCAGAACGATGCTCAATTCCGAAATCACTCAAAACCATTGGAGCAGAATATGTAATAAGCCCTGCACGTTTCAGCATCATCAGAGAAAGTGCTGTAACATCAGAAAATCCGCAAAATATTTTAGGGTTACGGCGCAGCAGCGCGTAATCAATTTTATTAATAAGCCTTATTGCGCCATATCCGCCGCGCACACATATAACAGCATTTATATTGTCATCAGAAAAAAATCTGTGAAGCTCGCTTATTTTCTTATCATCATCACCTGCTAGATAACGTTTGGCATCATAAATGTTTTCCGATAATACAACATTAAACCCGACTGATTTAAAATATTCAGATGCTCTCAATACTGCGGCTTTATCTTCTACAACTCCTGAAAGAGCAATTATACCTATTGTATCTCCAATCCTAAGCGCAGGCGGTTTAAGTAAATTCATAATCGTTTGTCCTTTTAAATTTGTTCTGTTATAATTATAGCATCATGAACGAAAAATACATACCGCTTTACAGAAAATACCGTCCGCAAAAACTTGATGAAATAGTCGGACAAGAACATATTAAAAAAGCACTTGCAAATGCTATTAATATGGATAAAATAGCTCACGCATACCTTTTTACTGGGCCACGCGGCACAGGGAAAACGTCAACAGCAAGAATTTTTGCAAAATCGCTAAACTGTGTAAACGGCCCTACCGTATCACCCTGCGGAGTTTGTGAGAACTGCGTTGATATCACGAATTCCGTACCGATGGACGTAATAGAAATCGATGCGGCAAGCAACAGAAAAGTGGAAGATGCGCAAAATATATTAGAAAAAGTTATGTACGCGCCTGTAAACAGCAGATATAAAATCTACATAATAGATGAAGTTCATATGCTTTCTACAACTGCATTTAACGCACTTTTAAAAACACTTGAAGAACCGCCTAAAAATGTAATTTTCATACTTGCTACAACAGAAGTACATAAAGTTCTTGATACAATAAAAAGCCGCTGTCAGAGATTTGACTTTAGAAGAATTACTACAGATGATATCGTAAAACATCTGAGAATGATTTCCGACAAAGAAAAAATAAACATCACTGACGACGCACTGTTTACAATTGCAAAAAATTCAGCAGGCGGAATGAGAGACAGTATAGCATTGCTGGATCAGCTGAGCGTACTTGACGGCACTGACGCTATTACGACTGATGACATTAACAGCCTTCTGGGAAGAATTTCCTTTGATGTTTTAAGCGAACTCGCAGACAAAATAATAGCATCAAACCAGCAGGAAGCAATTGAAGTTCTTGAAAAAATATACAATTCGGGCAACGAACCGGTTCAAATACTAACCAACCTGCTTGATTACTTCAAAAATTTATTAATTATCAAAAACTGCAGAGAAGAAATCATAACAGAGCTTACTCAACTTAATGACGCACAAATAAAAAAATTAAAAGAACAGTGTAAAGAAGTTGAAACACATCAGATAGTATTTCTTATAGATAAAACAGCAAACTATATAAAAGAAGTAAAAACAACAAATAATCCGCGCCTGTGGCTTGAAGTCGGCGTAATAGATCTTGCGAATTTAACAGAAAACACAAAATTATCGGAATTGCAGGCAAGAATATCACGTCTGGAAGGGGGCGCGGTTCAACCTGTAAATGTGTCAGCATATAAAACCCCGCCGTCACCGGTTATGAAACCGAATATTGCAACACCACCGGCTGCAGCCACGCAACCAAAACCGGTTATCAAAGACACTCAGGAACAAACTTCAAAACAAGAGTCCAACATTACAAAAGAACAACCTGTTCAATCCGAACATGAAGACTTTTCGCCTATGCCTAAATCTGCAGGGCTTACGGCAGCAGGCAATATTGCGGTTATGTGGGAAAATCTTCTTCAGCATATACAAAGCGCACCGACACGCGCACTGCTGAAACAATGGGCAAACCCTATTAAAATTGAACCGGACGGCGTTATTCTTACAATGAAGAACGAGGTGCTTTTAAAACAATTTGTAGAAGGCAACAAAAAGAAAATGTTGGAAAATGCTGTAGATTCTCTGTTTTCTCAGCAAAATTCAAAAGTAATAGTACGCCTTCCGCAAGCTGATGATGTTCCGATTGCGCCAACAACAACTCCCAGGCAAGTAACCCCGCCACCGCCGCCTCAGCCACCTAAAAAAGAACCTGAACCGGAATCTTTAACGGAAGAAGTTATTCAGGAAGCTAAGGACGAAGCTATAAAAATTGAAACAAAAACAAAGTCTGAAATATCATCAATGTATTCAGATCAGGTAAATATGGTTGTAGAACTTTTTGACGGCAAATTTATTGAAACATAATTAATAAAACTTAACATATTAGCAATAAAAATGAATATTAAGCGTTTATAATAATATGTTGAAGTGTTAAAATCGAAAGGTTATGTGTATGACATACAATTTTATGAATTTAGGCGGTCCTGTAGTCGGAGTAGAAAATAAAGACGGCACACAAACAATTGCTGTACAAGATAGAAAAGGTATTTACAGAACTTATCTTACAACACCTGAAAAGGTTGACGAGTTTGTTAAAACCTATCAAAAAGGTAAAACAAAGGAAGGATTAGCCTTAGGCGGCGGCGCAACAGCAGGTGTCATAATAGGTGCTATTATCGGAGCAATACTCCACAAAAAACTACCAACTTCCGGCTGGGATAAATTGTTAGGCGGCATTTGCGGCGGGGTCACAGGTTTACTTGCTGGAGCAATAGCAGGTCCATTCAGAGACGGCAAAAAAATTGAGAAAGCAGTCGCTAAATTAACTGATGGAGTACAGCCGCAAGTACAACCCGAACCTGTTCAACCTCAAACCGCAACGGTGCAAACAACACAAACAACCACACCTTCAGGATTTAACAATTTACTCAAGCAAGCTCAACAGCAGAAAATCTAAACGCTGTAAAAGTTTCTGAAAAGTAGGACTTTTTAAGTCCTGCTTTTTGCTTTAAAGCCTGCATAAATTCTGTTTTATCAGTCAGCTGCTCCCACACACACGGCAAAAATACAGCCTGATAATTTCCATCTCTAATAATTATACCGTCACGGCGCGGAACAATCTGTTCCATAAGCTCATCTTCCGTTTTAAACAGGATTTTTTCAGGAGAAGAAAGCAGTGATACCTCAATATCAATTTCGTAAAGTTCCTCTGATGTCAGCGGCTTAAAACGAGGATCGGCAAATGCAGCAGAATGCGCATTTTTTATCAAATCCATAATAAGCGGACGATGAGCAATAACTGAACCTATACACCCTCTTAGCTGTCCAGATTTTGTAAGAGTAACGAAGCAAGCTCCGGATTCTTC
>CALUVN010000031.1 GCA_944324235.1 Candidatus Gastranaerophilales bacterium | reverse complement strand
ATAAAGAGTGTAATGGACAAGAACATGGAGCGTTCATTCAAAGCCTTCTCATAGGGCAAACGAAACGTTTGCATCAAGATGAGTGAAGTGTGAATGGTGAAGAGTGAATAGTCCTTTACAGTGCTACGCACAATGATACACTTCCCGTCCCCCGTCAGATTGACCTCTGTGAGGGAGGCGGATTTGCGGACGGACGACACGAAGTAAGTCCGGATAGCGAACGGAACGAGACGACTAAGCCGCAGGCTTTTTGTCGAGTCTCCGTGAGCGTGGAGCAAATCCAAGACAGGGGCAAACATAAGTTTGCATCAACATTATTTCCACAGACTGAGAATGCGCCTGTACTAGATATTCAGCAAACTTTAAACATCTTTTACAAGGCGGCTTTTGTATAAATCGTAAGAGTTTTCCAACACTTCCCGCCCCCTTGAGGGGAGGGATTGAGGGAGGGGGCAAAGATAATGTTTGCATCAAGATGAGTGAAGTGTGAATGGTGAATTGTGAAGAGTCCTTTACAGTGCTACGCACAATAATACTCTTCCCTCGCCCCGTCAGATTGCCCTCTGTGAGGGGAGCGGATTTGCGGACGGACGACACGAAGTAAGTCCGGATAGCGAACGGAACGAGACTACTAAGCTGCAGGCTTTTTGTCGAGTCTCCGTGAGCGTGGAGCAAATCCAAGACAGGGGCAAACGAAACGTTTGCATCAAAAGGGAGTGAATTGTGAATAGTGAATAGTGAAAGGTGAATAGTCCGTTACAGTGCTACGCACAATGATACTCTTCCCTCGCCCCTTGAGGGAGAGGGGTAGGGTGAGGGGACAGACATGATGTTTACAGCAGAAGGTTCGGAAACGTAGTTTCTGATGACTCGTTTCATTCGGACGCGTTTTTCTCTTTCTTTGGTTACGTTTCTTTCTCTTTTACTCGCAATAAAAGAGAAAGAAATGAACTAAACAAAAAATATAAAAGAAAAATCATTTTCGGAACACGCTACCGCTCTGCTTTCGCTATCGTCCTCAAATAATTTTTCTTTCGGCTCTAAAGATGTAAACATCATGTTTGCCCCCTCCCTCAATCCCTCCCCTCAAGGGGGCGGGAAGTGTTGGAAAATTCTTACGGTTTATACAAAAGCCGACGGCTAAAAGACTTTGAAAGTTTTTTGAATATCTTTAAAAAGGCGATTTTCAGTTTGTGGAAATAGTATTGATGCAAACATCATGTTTGCATTAACATTTTTTCTACAGGCTGAGAATGCGGTTTTTATAATATATTCACTATACTATAGCGCAGCTTCTTCGTTCATTTTTTTGACTAAATCTTTTACGTGCTGGCTTACTGCAGGAGTAATCATTAAGTCTGGTTCAAGCATTACGAATTCATCCAGCGTTGTAATCGCTCGCGGAATTTCATCGTTTTCTGCATATAAAAGTCCGACCATTATCTGGTTTAAAGGATTTTCGGTATCAGCTTTGTATTCCTGAATCTTCAAAGGCACAATGCCGCGCGCTTTATAACACTTAGCTAAATTGATGTAATATTTAAAATTCAGGCTATATTGCTTGATTGCCCTTTCAAAACAATCCTGTGCATAATCCGGATAGCCTATTATCATATATGCTTCCCCGAGATTGTTATAAAAAACAGATGTGGCTTGAACATTCGGGCTTAAGCTTATTGCAATTTTGTATTCCTGAATTGCTGCATAGTAACATTTTTCTTCCATGTAATTCAGGGCTTTGTTATTGTGTATATAGGCATTTGGAACAGCATCAATTTCGTAGACTTCCGGTCTTTTGTAACCTGATGCAAACAACGTAACGGTTATTAATAGTGCGAGTAATGCTGTTTTTTTCATTTAAAATACCCTTTTATTCTTGCAAAAGGTCGAGTTCAAGACCTTCATAAGCCAGAATAGCTTTATCGCCGAGTGCTTTGTAGTGTTCTTTGATGCTGTTTAATTTTGCGTCATCATACCCCGGATCAAAGTGGAAGAATACGAGTTTTTTTGCCTCAGTCTGGTTCTGGCATTCAATAGCCATATCATAAGTTGAGTGTCCGTATCCTTGTTTTGATACAAACGAATTCAAGTAATCTTCTGTTGTGTATTGTGCATCGTGGATAAGAACATCGCAGTTTCTTGCAAAATTGGCGAGTTTTTTATCTCCGCCAAGGTAACTTTCTTTATCTGTTGCGTAAACAAGCACTTTGCCGCGATAAGTAATTTTATAGATGAATACACCTTCCTGCGGGTGTGCGTACGATTTGTAGCAGGTAATTAATACATCGTCATCTTCAATTTTTGTATCTTCTGCTGTTTCAATTCTTTTTACAATCGGCGGGCAGCCGTGGCGCAGGATTATTCCTTCGTTTTCGTTGAGGTCGTGAATGTTCAAATTCCCTGCAATATCTCCCAAATCAAGCGGAAAAGATTTGCCGAATAAGAGTTCTGCCAGTTCATCAGACAGGCTTTCATTGTAGTTTACATTTCCGTAAACATTCAGAATGCTTGACGGTATATGTAGAGGACGGAAGAATGTAAAGCCCTGTATGTGATCTTGATGGATATGGGAAATCAGAATAGTGGCTTTCATCGGTTCTCTTTCCTGAGGATTAATATTTGATGCAATATATTTTTCCATAAGGTCGTTGCCAAGATTTATCAATCCTGTACCGGCATCAAGTATTATCAAATGTCCGTTGACGTTTACTTCCACACAGGATGTGTTCCCGCCGTATTCAAGATAATTTTTGTCTGCTATCGGGTAGCTTCCTCTGACACCTCTGAACTTTACTTTAAATTCATTCATTTTTATATCCTCAACTATTTTTTAATTGTGTAAGTATATGTTTGGTCTTTTTCTTCACCTGTATAGATTGATGATGAAAACACCAGAAGTTTTGCAAGTTTTTGAATATTTTTTTCGTTTGTTTCTTTCATTTGAATATCAAAAACGACTTTGTTTCTGTGGTTGCTTATACTGATTACGCGGAATGCGTTCGGATAAGAAACCAGAGACGGTGTGCTTACGTATAAAACATTTTTATGCTGGGTTATTTTGGCAGCGTGATAATGACCCTGAAATACTGCTATCGGATTTTTGTATTTTTCAATAATTTCCTGTACTTCAGGAGCATTTAAAAGTTTATGACCAGGACTAGGAAAAGGTTCGATTACAGGAACATGCATAAAGATTAGAACGACATCTTTTTGTGAATTTTTAAGTTCTTTATCCAGCCATTCGAGTTGTTCTTTATCTATATAACCGTTAGAGGTGAGTCTGTCTCTGATAATTGTGTCCAGAACAATAGCTTTATACCCTGCCTGCGGCACAAAAGAGTAGTACGGTTTATCAAAGTTAAATTGCGGATTTGCTTCTTTTACCATTTTTAGATAAACCTCCGGTGTCAGATAACCTCCCTGACAGGTGTCGTGGTTACCAAAAGCTATGTACCATGGTGCGTTTAATTTTTGTGCATACGGCAGGAATGCTTTTAATTCTTTTTCAAAGTGTTTATCAATCTGGTCGCCCGTGAACATTACAAATGATATGTTCTGCATTTCGTTAATCTGGTTTATTGCATCATCCAGCAGTTTGTCTGACTCAGCTATCATTTTATAAGAAGTGTTGTTTTCGCCTGTATAGAAATGAGCATCGCTGATTTGTGCAAATTTTAGTGTTGATGCACTGTATACCTGAAGTCCGCACAGCATTACAGCAGTGAGCATCAGTGTAAATACGGCATTACGCAGTTTTGAAAATATTGTTGATTTATGAGTTTTCTTTTTCATTGTAACTTTCACTTTGGCTGTTTTGTTGAAGCAATGTTTTTACTTCATTGTACATATTTTTTAATGATAAGTCTTCATCAGACAATATGATTGCCTTATCCAGATTCAAAAGCGCGTTGTTATAGTCTCCCAGATGGTAATCACACATGCCTATGTATTTATAGATTTCGGAAGTTTTAATTTCGCTGCTAAGTTCTGAAAGAATTTTTTTAGCTTCGCGGTAGTTATTTCTTTCGTAAAGAATTTTGCCGTAGAGATATTTATAAGTAATATCATCATTCAGTGCAGATGCTGTTATAATATCGTTTTCCGCATCGCTAATCCGTCCCTGATTCAGGTTAATTTTAGCTCTCAGAGCGTATGCATAATCATCTTCATTATTTATAATCAAATATTGATTAAGAAAGTCGATAGCATCGGCATACCGGTTCATACGGGCAAAGCATTCCGCAATTTTAAGGCAGCATTGGATAAAATTTTCATTTTGTTTGAAAGCTTTGTTGTAATAAGACACAGCCTGCGACGGATTATTATTCGCAAGGTAGTGTTCGCCGAGAAAATAACTTGCCCAGTAGCTGCCTTTGTCAGATTCTGCTTTTAGGGTATTAAGTTCGGCCTGTAAATTCCCGTCGAGTTTGTAATCCACAGCCTGCATCAACTGTTTATCGTTTGAGGTTATGTAGGAATTACGTTTGCCTGCTATGAGCATTTCAAGTCCGTGTTTATATGTACGGGCTTCTTTGTTGTTTGGTTCGGCTTTCAGAATTTTATCCAGATAAATCAGTGCATTTTTGTAGTGGCCTGTTGCGCAGTAATTTTTGGCTATATCAAGGTAATCCTCAGTAATTTCACTTGCTCCTGCGGATAGAGTTATCATTAACGCCAAAATAAGTAATGCTGTTTTTTTCATAATGTAATTATATCATAAACCTTTTTGCAGGTAAAAACGGTTTAACGTCGGATTATTTTACTTTTTGAAAAAGCATAACGTATTCGTGCTTGAAGATGAAAAATCCGCCTGCAAGAGCTCTGTATCTCCAGAGGTTTGCGGTTTTACCCTTAGCTCTTTCGTTACCCTGAATATCTTTAACGATGATACCTTTGAGTCGGAATCCGAGTTTCATCATTCTTGCCATGCATTCAAACCCGAGCGGCTGAACTTCAGAATTTTTGTAACTGTCACCGATGATTAATGCGGCAAATCTGCCTTTTTCCAGCAGGTCATAACCGTTTTGTGCTACTTTTTCAAACAAATCATAGAACTGTTCTGTTGATTCGCAATTAGAAAGGTCTTCTTTTTTGTCCGAAAACTTGATGATGTCATCGTAAGGCGGGTGCAGGATGAGCATTTGAGCATATTCTTCCCCCATAATCTCGAGTCTTGCCTGAACTTTTTCTTTAGCAAGCTCAGAGGCGGAATCTGCACAGATTATATTAACGTCGGTAACAAGTTGTTTCGGTGTAAATTTTTCGGAGACTTTTTCTGCCAGATCTTCTTTCAATTCTACTCCGATGCAGCGTCTGCCCATATTAAGCGCTTCTATGCCTGATGTTCCGGAGCCGAAAAACAAATCCAGAACGATATCATTCTTTTTGGTAAATCTTTCATATAATTGTTGCGCAATTTGCGGGATATAATTCCCGTGATATTCGTTGGAATGGCCGCCTTCTTTTAATCTGCTCGGAAATTCCCACAGAGTATCGGTTTTAATGTGAGGATAATTTTTCCAGTTATTTAAATCTATATCGCTGTATTTGGTGGTTTTGACAGGTTTAACTACCTGCAAATCAGCTTTTTTAGACGGTTGTAATTTTGTGTTTGTTTTTATCCTCGCCAAAGTCGTTTCTCCCCGATATTCCCTTTTACACGTTTATCTTATAGAAATGTTTCAAATTTGTAATCAAGCATTTAGATGAGATTGTTTTTGGAGTAAATTATCATTAGTAAGGAGAGTATATTGTGGCAAGAATCAAACAATTATCGGCACATTTAATAAACCAGATAGCAGCGGGGGAAGTAATAGAACGACCTGCGTCAGTCGTGAAAGAGTTGACCGAAAATTCCATAGATGCAGGTGCAACTAAAATAAGTATTGAAATTACAAACGAATGCCGCGATATAAGAATTGCCGATAACGGTTCAGGTATTCATCCTGATGATATTATTCTTGCATTTTCAAAACACGCAACAAGTAAAATTTCCACGAGTGAAGATTTATTTGCCATTGACACTCTGGGATTTCGCGGGGAAGCACTCTCAAGCATAATATCAGTTGCTAAACTCACCTGTACAACACGAACAAAAGATTTTGAAACCGGCATGAAAGTAAAATGCGAGAATTCGGAAGTATCAAAAGCCGAAACAGGATGCGCAGTCGGCACAATAATGGATGTTAAGGATTTGTTCTATAATATTCCTGTTCGTTTGAAATTTTTGAAAAATCCGAATACCGAATTTTCAAATATTCAGGAGCTTGTCCAAAATCTTGCACTTTCGCATCCTGCAGTAGCTTTTGAATTAAAGAAAAACGGCAAAACTGTTTTGAAAACAACAGGACAGAACAATCTTCTTCAATGTATAAAAGAAGTATTTTCGCAGGAAGTTGCCGATAATTTGAAAGAAGTTTTAAAGACGGATGAACTTTCGTGTTTAAAATTAAGCGGTTTTGTCAGCAAGCCTGATTATACCCGTTCAAGCAAAAAGAATTATCATTTGTTTATAAACGGCCGCACCGTAAAATGCCCTGTATTTCAAAGAGCAGTGGACATTGCCTATAAAAGTTTGATAGCGAGCGGGAAATATCCGTTTGTAATTTTGAACCTTGAAATTCCTGCATCAGATGTTGATGTAAATGTTCACCCGACCAAAAAAGAAGTCAGGTATAAAAATACAAATCAAATATTTAATTTTATCCATACGGGAATACTTGCAGGACTTTCAAATTATACTGAAGTTCCAAGGGAATTCACACCTGCAGCGGAAAATATTCGGCAAATCAGCGCTGATGTTATTCAATTCCCGAAGTCTGTACCTTCAACGCCTGATGTTTTTATAGACAGAAACAACGATACGATTTATGTAAACGAAGAAAAAGTTCAGCCTCAGACACAGGATATTTCGGTACAAAAAGCAATGTTTACAGCTCCGCCGCCGACTCCGGAACCTGAAGAAAATATCATCGGACAGTACAAAAATACGTATATTCTTGTGGAAAAAGAAGACGGGCTTGAGATTGTTGACCAGCACATAGCAGAAGAACGCTATATTTACGAAAAGCTAAAAAAAGATAAAGAGATAGTCTCTCAGCTGTTGTTTGTTTCTGATGTACTTGAGGTTTCGGCAAGCGAGTCAGAGTTGATAAAAGAAAATATCGAAAAATTTGAAAAATTCGGTTACGGGATAGAATTTTTAAAAGATAACGAGCTTATTTTCAAAAAAGTTCCGCAGCTTCTTGCAAAAGTAAACCCGAAAGAAATTTTATCGGATATTCTGGAAAATATTGACGGAGACATCGACGGATTGGAAGAAAAAATTCTCCGCACTACAGCGTGCAAAGCTTCTGTGAAAGCAGGTCAAAAGCTTTCAACATGGCAAATGAGCGAAATTATTAAGAAATGGCGTACAACAGAACTTCCTTATACCTGTCCGCACGGACGTCCGATTTGTAAGTTTTTCCCGCATAAAGAACTCGTCGCATTTTTCCAGCGTCAGCAGTAGTAAATGCATCTTCTGACCTAAGACTGGTACTTAATGCTGCCGCCAATTTTAACATTTTTAAAATCTTCAATAGTCAGCGGAGAGTTTTCGATATAAGCATCCTCTCCAATCCGTTTGAGACGACCTAAATCTGTAACCTTAGAATCATTGAAATAAGCACTCCATCCGATTCTTTTTAGATTTCCTAAATCTGTGATATTTGAATCACTGAAATAAGCATACCCACCAATATTTTTGAGATTTCCTAAATTAGTAACCCGTGAAAATTTGAAATTAGCATTTTCACCAATATATTCCAAATTTTCTAAATCAGTAATCCGTGAATCACAGAAATAAGCTGCCCAGCCAATATATTTGAGGTTATTCAAATTCGTAATCTGTGAATAGCAGAAATCAGCATTTTTTTCAATTTTTTTAACTTTTTCAAACAGTTTATTTTCATCTATTCCTAAATCTTTAAATGTGTAGTCATCAGAGGGCTGTTCGTATTTTGAAATAGTTAAATACCCGTCTTTATCTTCTTCTACTTCTATTCCAAAATATTTATAGATGGTTTTTACATCATTATTTTCTATGGCTTCTTTTAAATCATTTTTTATTTTTTTGATTTTAATTTGTGCTCCTTCAGCAAATTTTATTTCATCTTTAGTATCATTTGTAAGTTTTAGATTATTTTCAGAAATATGTTTTTGCATAACATCAAGAAAATCAGGCGGAATTCTATTGTTGTTTCGCTCTCCCTGAATTTCTTTTATTTCATCTCCGACAAATCTGACCCCGAGTTTCGGCTTACCATTCTTTAGATACACATGAAAATCTCCTTTAGCAAGGTATGGTTCTGCGTGATTACTTTTTGTGCACCACGTTTTATAGGATAAGGTTTTCAATTTTTCAACATTTGTTTCAAAATTTTTAGGGTCATGATATTTAGATGGTATAACCACCCATTTTGTATCAGTTTCGCCGGTATCAGTTTTTGTATCACCAAGATAAAAAGCACGCAGCTTATTTTGATACATTTTGTTTAAATCAAACTGGTATTTCGGGTCACTTTTAGTATTTTTATCAATTTCATATATGCAATCAGCAAGAACTCCTTTGTTCAGAACCTGCGGAATATTGTCGTTATCCGGCTTTAAATCTTTTGTAATTGCGTTCAAAATTAAAAGTGCAGTTGTATTTGAATAAGCGTCATTTTCATTAAACACATAATCTGCCCACTCTTTGATTATCGCTTTGCGTTGAATTTCAGTTTTCTGCTGACGTCCGCCAAAGTCTTTGTTTGCGATTGCTTTTGCTTTATCGCCCGCCCAGTTTTGTAAATCATCATTTGTATTGAACTTTTCAATAGGCACTTTGAATTTTTTAACAACCGCAAAATCTATCCCTTCAAATTCTTTCTTTTTCATTGCACCAAACGAAACAGTATCCTGAGCTAAATGAGCAAGATGTGATTTAGTTGCAAGTTGATTTTGCCGGCCGCATGGAGTTGTTTTATGTTGAAAATTTATCGAGGTTAGATTTATTAACACTTTTACACCTGTTTTTACATTAATGTTATAACAATCCGAAAAATAATTTTTTGTCAGTTTATTACGGAGTGTAACTCTGTAATATATTAAAAACACCTTTATATTTCTTAAAAATTTGACTTCAAGGTGTTCACAAAAGAAACATATCGGAGTACAATAAATAACATCATGAGTGTTGAGGAAAAACTATATTCTGACATCCCTCCGACAAAGTTGAGGAATAAAGAGGAGAAATTTAAACCGGCAAAGACAAACAAATTTTGGCTTACCATCGCAAGTTTGTTCTTTTTTAACATGCTCCAGAACCGCTTTTATGCTTTCAGATATTCAGGAGATGAAAACTTTTTCGGGCGTGATACAACCGCTCCGACAATACTTTTTGCTCCGCACTGCAACTGGTGGGACGGTATAGTTCTTTATAATATTTCGCATAGAATCTGCCATAAAGAAATTCGTCTTATGGTAGAAGAATTAAACAGATTCCCGCTTTTGAGACGCGGCGGTGCTTATTCCGTATGTAAAAAATCCGCGCAGTCTTCAATGCAGGCGCTGAAATATTCCGTAGACGTAATCGGTGATTTGAAAAATCTGTTGTTCATATTCCCGCAGGGGATAATCAGACCGCCTCACTACAGACCTGTAGAATTCCAGACCGGACTTGCATACATTGCGCAGAATGCTGTTAAAAAATACGGCAAGGTTAATCTTATACCTGTCGGTATTGATTATACTTTTTTGAGAGATAACCGTCCTGAAGTTATGGTTAAATTCGGTAAGGCGATATCGCTTGAAGATGCGGCTGTTAATCGTAAAGATTACACACATTACCTTGCGCACAGCCTTGAATCTGTTTGTGATGAGCTTGCGGAAGATATTTCACAGGGTAGAGTGGAAGATTACAAAATCCTTTTCAAACAACACCTGAAATGGTACAGACGTATAGAACAAAGACTCAAACGCATAGATTTGCCGCCTGTATCAGGGGTTTAAATCAAGGGGGGGGAAGGCTCAGTTTTTTGTTCTTAAGAGCAGGATTTTGTCAATATATGGCTATGGCAGAAATGCTCTTGCTTTGTGTTTTGAAAAAAATCTGTTGATATTACATCAGTTTTTCACTGTCGAATTTTAACGCTAAATATTTGCTTTTGTAAAGATTAGTGCCCGTATGTATGTTTTTGTGCTATAATTAAGGTATAGAATTAATACTAGACACCGGAGGATAAAAGATTGAGTAACCAGCAAAGCATGTTTCATGACGGTAAAATCGTTCCCGTTAATATAAGAGAAGAGATGAAACGTTCATATATAGACTATGCGATGAGTGTAATCGTAGGTCGTGCATTACCTGATGTTCGTGACGGCTTAAAACCTGTTCACAGACGTATTTTGTATGCTATGAACGAACTCGGTATGACCCCTGATAAACCGTTTAAGAAATGTGCCCGTATCGTTGGTGAAGTTCTCGGTAAATACCACCCGCACGGTGATAGCTCTGTATATGAAGCACTCGTTCGTCTTGCTCAGGATTTTAACACAAGATATCTTGTTGTTGACGGTCACGGTAACTTCGGTTCTGTCGATGGTGACAGCGCGGCTGCTATGCGTTATACAGAAGCCCGTATGCACAAAATTACTCAATCTATGCTTGCAGATATCGATTGCGAAACCGTTGAGTTTGAACCAAACTTTGACGGCTCTTTGCAAGAACCTTCAGTTTTGCCTGTAAGACTTCCGATGCTTTTGTTAAACGGCTGCTCAGGTATTGCTGTTGGTATGGCTACAAATATCCCTCCGCATAACCTTTGCGAAATTGTTGACGGTACTATTGCATTGATTGATAATCCGAATATTACGGTCGCTGAACTTATGGAATATATTAAAGGCCCTGATTTCCCGACCGCAGCTACTATCGTCGGTTTGAACGATATTAAACAGGCTTACGAAACAGGCAGAGGCTCAATCAAAATGCAAGCCGTTGCTACGATAGAAGAAATTGCAGGCGGCGGCGGTCGTCAGGCTCGTACTGCGATTGTCGTTACCGAAATTCCTTATCAGGTTAACAAAGCCATGCTTATTGAAAAAATTGCCGAACTTGTTAAAGACGGTAAGATTAACGGTATTTCCGATCTTCGTGACGAATCTGACCGCGAAGGTATGAGAATAGTTATTGAACTTAAACGTGACGCAAAACCTGACGTTGTTAAAAATAATTTGTTTAAATTTACACAGCTTGCAACTACATTCGGTGTAAATATGCTTGCACTCTGCGGTAAACAGCCTAGATTGATGAATCTTTATGAAGTTCTTAACGAATTTGTTGAACATAGGGTTGAAATCGTTACAAGAAGAACTATTTTCTTCCTCAAAAAAGCTAAAGTCAGAGCGCATATCTTGGCAGGTTTGATTATTGCTTTAGGTTCTATTGACGAAGTTATTGAACTTATTAAAAATTCCAAAACTACCGATGAGGCAAGAGAAGGTCTGATGTCAAAATTCGGACTTGATGCAGATCAAGCAAATGCAATTCTTGAAATGCAATTAAGAAGATTAACAGGATTGGAACAAGACAAAGTCAAAGCTGAATACGATGAACTCTTGAAGAAAATCGCAGAATACGAAGATATTCTTGCAAGCCGTCAAAGAGTTCTTGATATTATCAAAACAGAACTTCTTGAAGATAAAGAAAAATACGGCGATGACAGAAAAACACAGATTATACCTGAACAGGGCGAAGTTACAATAGAAGACCTGACTCCGAATACTCCTATGGCAGTGTTCATCACACATCAGGGCTATTTGAAACGTATTTCACTCGATACGTTTGAACGTCAAAACCGTGCAACACGCGGTAAATCAGGCATCAAAACAAAAGAAGATGACGATATTCAACACTTCTTTACTGCAATGATGCACGATAAAGTATTGTTCTTCTCTTCAAAAGGAACTGTTTACAGTCTGAATGTATATGACTTCCCTGAAGGCGGACGTCAATCTAAAGGTCTTCCGATTGTAAATGTTCTGCCTATTGAACAGGGCGAACGTATTACTGCTGTTGTTCCTGTAAGCACATTCTCTCATGAATTGAACCTCATTATGCTTACTAAAAAAGGATATATCAAGCGTATTGAACTTGATAATTTCGCAAATATAAGAAGAAGCGGTATCATAGCTATCGGTTTGGAAGACGGAGATGAGCTTAACTGGGTAAAACTGGCAACTGCAAGAGATGAAATCATTATCGGTACATCCTGCGGTATGGCTATCAGATTCCCGATTGAAGACTTGAGACCGCTCGGCAGAAGCGCACGCGGAGTCACCTCAATGAAATTACGTACAGGCGATACAATCGTCGGCTGCGATATTGTTCCGCGTGACTATGATGCTGATTTGCTCGTTGTAACTTCTGACGGTTTCGGCAAACGTACAAAACTTTCTGAATTCAGAAGTCAAAACAGAGGCGGTATCGGACTTATTGCAACCAAGTTCAAGTCATCATCTTCAAGACTTGTTGCGTTGACTATCGTAAAAGATTCTGATGATATTATGATGGTTACTGCAAACGGTGTTGTAACAAGACTTAACGCAGGTTCTATAAGCTGTCAGGGCCGTCCGGCAACAGGTGTAAGAGCACAAAATCTTATGGAAAATGATTCTGTTGTTTCAGTCAACAAAATTCTGAATCCGGAAGATGACGAAGATGCTGTTGGTAAGACACAAATCTCTGCACAGGATGCTCCGACTGTTGAACAAACAAGTTTGCTTGATAACAATCAGGAAGATGCATAAGTCTTATTGTCGGATTAGTAAATCCGACCTGCAGCAAACATTATGTTTGTATCAATACGACTCTTCAACTTTCAAAAAGTCGCCTTTCGAAGATATTCAAGAAGTTTTAAATATCTTTGTAATGGCGGCTTTTGTGTAAATCATTCTCCCCTCTCCTAAGTAGGAGAGGGGGTAGGGGTGAGGTAGGATTGCAAGAAGCTTAGATCCTGAAACTAGTTCAGGATGACAGACTTTGTCCCTCGCCCCTTGAGGGAGAGGGTTAGGGTGCGGGGTAGAAACATTATGTTTGGCAAACGTAACGTTTGCATCAATATTCTTTCGACAGACTGAAAAGTCGCCTGTATTAGATAATCAAAAACTTATAATAACTTTCTACAAGTCGGCTTTTGTATAAACTTGAATACCCTCTCCTAAGTAGGTGGCGGATTTGCGGACGGACGACACGAAGTAAGTCCGGATAGCGAACGGAACGAGACTACTAAGCTGCAGGCTTTTTGTCGAGTCTCCGTGAGCGTGGAGCAAATCCAAGACAGGGGCAAACATAATGTTTGCATCAACATTTTTTCCGCAAACTGAGCAGTCGCCTGTATTAGGTATTCAAGAAGTTTTGAAAAACTTTGAAATGCCGGCTTTTGTTTAAACCGAATTCCCTCTCCTAAGTAGGAGAGGGGGAAGGGGTGAGGTATGATTTGCAAAAAGTTAAGATCCTGAAACTAGTTCAGGATGACAGACTTTATCCCTCTCCCGATTTGGGGAGGGATAACGAAATGTTCGCATCATAAGAGTCGAAAGAAAAATTATTTGAGGACGATAGCGTGAGCAGAGCGGAAGCATGTCCCGAAAATGATTTTTCTTTCAATAGTTAATCTGTGTGCAGCACTGTAACAGACCATCCACAAATCACTTTTCACTGGTCACTCATTTGTTTGCCCCCTCCCTGATTCCCTCCCCTCACAGAGGTCAATCTGACGGGGGAGGGAAAACGAAACGTTTGCATCATTAGAGTCGAAAGAAAAATTATTTGAGGACAATAGCGAGAGCAGAGCGGAAGCGTGTTCCGAAAATGATTTTTCTTTTATGTAGTTCTATACAGTAAAGGACTATTCACTCTTCACTTTTCACACTTCACTCCTCTTGATGCAAACGTTACATTTTGCTATTTCATCTTTTCAAAGACATTATCAATATAGGTTTCTTCAAATCCGTTTTTAGATAATAACTTAACAGCATTTGAGTTTTGTATGTCATATTTGCCGAGAACTACTACCGAACCTTTTTTCAATTGTTGTCCTAATTTATGCGCCAGCAGCTCCTGCTCAAATTCATCCAGATACATCCACATGTTTCTTGTCATTACAACGGAATTTTCGCCTTTCATTTCGTCAACTTTTGAGAGAACATTCCCTACGTCAAAATTGACGTGTTTTCTCGTTTCGTCTTTCATCTGTACAACATCACCGATTTTGCGCACTTTTTTGTAGCTTAAAAACCTGTGTTCAAGAAATAAATTTTTTATTTTTAATTTGAATATATCAACAACTGTATAAGGATCGGGCAACAGCGGGATTTGTCCTGTTTTAGCATCGTTTACAAGATATTTATTTAAGTCAAATGCTTCAATCGGAAAGAATTTTTGAGCTTTCTTTTGTCCGAGCTTGCTAATGAGGCTCATTACAAGCGTAAACGGTTCAGTCCCGTCAGAACATGCTGCGTTATAAACATTAACCTTGTCTGCATTTGCAAAATGTCTGTGAAGATATTTTGCAAAGCTCCGCCATTCTAAATCACCCCTGAAAAAATATGTAAAATGCGGACGTTGACCCGTCCCTATCCGCATAAAATTTGAGGTAAAAGACGGGGTGTTACTTCTTTGTACGGATGAATTTCGGGTGTGTGAAGTTTGCGGGGGTAATGTAATATTCATATTATCATTAAACCGCATCAAATTTTTTTTTGCTATTAAAAACTATTTATTTTTAAAATCTTTGCCGCCGACAATCCTTAAATGTCTTTGTTCACCTTCGCCGACGGATTTACTTTCAAGGTTGTGCTGCTCAACAAGTTCGTGTTGAAGTTTTCTTATGTGCTGGTTTTGCGGCTGCAATTCAACGTGTTCAGCGCCAGCAAGGATTTTATTAATAGCAGCTTTAGCTTCGTCAAGCGCGCGTTCCGCATCATCGTAATACCCGCATAGCGTTTCTGAAGATTCAGCAACATCAAGGGCTTCTTTCAAAACTTTTTGAATTTGTGCCATTGAGTTGGTTTTGATAAAGAAGATTTGCAGCCTGTAATCGTTTGCTGTGCTGAGAATCTTTGCTCCGCCTTTTGCAAAGTTTTTGTGCGCAATGACAATATCAGCATCATCAATGTTTCTGGTTATTTCGGCGTTCAGGTCGAGCCTTTCTATAATTTTTTCAACAATGCTGCGTGATACTGCGTAAAGGTAGATTTTTTTGAATTTTTTTACGGTATCAACGTACTTTTGTCTGGAAAAACTGAATTTTAAACTATCAGCAGGACTGATTTTTTGTTCAAGTTCATTAATTTTTTCAACAATCGGATGTTCCTGCGCAGTTTGAGTTTCATTTTTTTGTGATGGTTCTGCTGCCGCAGACTGTTGTGTGTCGTAAGTTTTGTCAACTTTTCTTATTTCAGGTCTAATTGGCCATCCGCGGAGGATATAGTCGACAGCTTCTGCGGTATCTTTATATACAGCAAGGGTGTTTCTGTCCAGAATTTCTATTACTATATCAAACGTAGGCTGTTTTTCACGTTCCAAAACAGTTTTTTGCGAAGCTCTGCGTTTTGCCTCATCGTCACCGAGAGTTACTGATTGAATGCCGCCGACCAAATCGGAAAGAGTCGGGTTTTTGATTAAGCTTTCAAGACTGTTTCCGTGTGCGGTTGCAATAAGCATAACGCCGCGTTCTGCAATCGTTCTAGCCGCCTGTGCTTCTGCTTCTGTTCCTATTTCGTCTACAACAATAACTTCAGGTGTATGGTTTTCGACGGCTTCTATCATAATATCTTTTTGAAACTCCGGCTGTCTAACCTGCATACGGCGTGCATGACCGATTGCCGGATGCGGGGTATCCCCGTCTCCTGCGATTTCGTTTGAAGTATCAACTACAACAACCCGTTTACCTAATTCATCTGCTACAAGCCTTGAAATTTCCCTTAATTTTGTGGTTTTTCCGACCCCCGGTCTGCCTAAAAACAGAATACTTTTATTAAGCATACAAAAATCTTTTATGCAGGCAATTGTTCCTGTAACAACCCGTCCTATTCTGCAGGTTAAACCAACAATCTTGCCCTGTCTGTTTCTTATGGCGCTTATTCTGTGAAGAGTTCCCGGGATGCCCGAACGGTTATCTGATGTAAATTCCTGTACGTTGTTTGTTATATATTCTATGTCTTCATAAGTAACTTCCCCGCAGTCAAAATATTCTATCTTGCCGCTCGCATGCCGAATCTCTGGAAGTCTGCCGATGTCTAATACTATCTCAATTACATCTTCCATTTTTTCATACGTAACCTGCCGTCTGATTTTGTCGGGTAAAATGTCAATCAGTTTGTCAAGGTCATTTTGAAATTGTAAGTTACTCATGTATGTTTTCGCCTTTCATTTTGCTATATGTATATGACAAAATAAATTTTTGGCTATTTAATTTTCAATGTTATTTCTCTCCTATTTTTATTATAACACTTTTTTAAGAGCATGGTATCATATTTCGGTATTACATTTGTAGTAATTTTACAAAAGTTAATATTTTCAGCGGTTAAACATTGTAAATAAATGTTACAAAGTTGTTAACATGTACTAAAGTTTTAAGGGAAAAAAGCCGTAATACCATGTGTACACTTAGGAAATGTTACTAAGATTTGAAAGGAAATTCTTAACGAAATGGGATTAGCGGCATCACAAGCGAGATTATTAACCATTACAGCGAGAAAATCTGACTGCGAATATCAATCAATGAGATTGTCGCACCAGAAAATTGCGCTGTCTCGTGATATGACTACGCTTTCTAACGAATATCAGAATTCCCTGACTAAGACAAAATTAGTTTATGATTTTTACGGAACAGGCGACACATCAACACCGTTATCATACAGTTTGATGATGACTCCGTCTATTTTGAATAACAATGTTCCGATAATGCTGACAAATGCAGAGGGCCGAGTTGTCCTTGATTCTAAATATGCGGCTGCAGCAAGAGCTGCTGGTATTCCTCAGGAAGGTATTAATGGATTCCCTTCTGAGGCTGTTCGTAATGCATTCTTATTGGCATTGGGTGATCAAGGGATTATATCACCAACTCTGGCTGAAAGTCTTACAAATATTACATACGATCCTACTCTTGGTATTGGTACTTCACCAAGTGAAAAAATTATTACCGAGCAAGGCAACTTTGAGGCATTAAAAGATAAATTAATAGAATCAAGTACGGATTCAATTACATTAGGTGCTAATGCTCAGGATGTTAAAAATATGGCTCAAATGGCCGGTGGTGATAATACCGCAGGTGCAGGTGACGGTTCATGCGGAGGTCTTGATGGTACAGGTTTAACAGTTATTGCGCCAGGTACAGGCGTAAATATTAATCCTTCAACTGATAATGGAGATCATACATTTACAATTGCTGATTTCTTGAATAATGAAGTTATATGGTACGGTTCTTGCGATAATGGCGATGATAGAGGTTCCGGTGACGATGCTGCAGCTACAATTGTCGACAGATTGGTAAATCAACTTATACCGTGGTTGAATGAACAACTTACTGCTGTATTGGATATTGGTTCCGGAAGTGATGAGGCTATAAAACAGTCTAATGCGTTGGAATATGCATTAACTGAAACATTAACTTATTATCAAAATCTCGTTATTAATACTAATTCTGGTTCAGGTTGGGACTATACAGACGGTAACCGTTTTGAAGACCAGCACAAAAAATGGGGTAACAGTGTTAACGGTGTTAGTAATATTATTAATTCCGATTCTGAATTAGGTTTTATACACTCAGACCAAAAAACAGGTTGGGGCCTAGGCTGGGTACACAGAGACTATGCTTTAACTGCAATTAATATCAGTAACATTGTTGATGTATATTTAACAAAATTTGCTGAAAGTTTAGATGAGCTGGATAGTGACTACAATGTTGCATTTGGTTCGTACAGTAAAGATAATTCAAATCTTGTTACGAATAATGGTGACTATCTGTATACATTCAAAGTCGGTTCTGAATATTCATCCGCAAACCTTGCAGCATCACAATTCTATGATGCATTATTCAACCAGTTATGTCAGAGAGGCTGGATTGAAAGCGGTAAGGATAAAAACGGCGAGTCTCTCGTTAATGATCCTGAATATATTCAAGAAATGCTTGCAAACGGCATGATGTATATGACTACACTTGACGATGACGGTTATTATTATCAGGGTAACTACAGCACAAATTCTTACGTAAAAGAAGTCGCTGATGAAGATGCTATTGCACTGGCTGAAGCTAAGTATCAAACTGAAAAACAAAAACTGAATTCTAAAGAAGAAACAATTGATATGAAAATGAAAAACCTTGATACTGAAATTTCTTCACTCACAACAGAATACGATACAGTTAAGTCAGTAATTACTAAAAACATTGAAAAATCATTTAAACGTTATCAGGCATAATTTAAAAACTCACCCTTAACAGGTGAGTTTTTTTAAGTAAACTTAAGCTATTTGTAATGTTTGTTCAAGCATTTCTATATTTGAACGATATTCATACAAAGAATCATTTTCTTTAACATCAATGTGGGTATCAACGTTAGTGATGACATGTTTTTTGTCCATTAAATTTACTTTTTTTTCTTCTGTTTTCATAATTAAATACCTTCTATATTTCCATTAACTATATCAAAACACAAACAAAAAAATTTTTGCTTAATTGTGTAGAAATTTTTCAAAAAATTAATAAAAATTCGTTAAAAAATCCCGTAAAATTTTTAATGATTTTACGGGATAAGTCAATATTTTATTTCAATTAAAATAAGTCCATTTCAATAACTTTCTGACAAAGTCTAACGGTATTCAAAGCTGCACCGATTCTAAGATTATCGGCAACGCACCAGAGCGAAATACCGTTATCAAACGCAAGATTTTTTCTTATACGTCCGACAAAAACAGGATCTACACCTGAAGCATCGCGAGTGGTCGGATATTCAAAATTCTCAGGGTTATCAATTACTGTCACGCCGAAAGAATTTTTTAAGATTTCTCTGACTTCATCAGGTGTAATTTTTTCTTCAAATTCAATATCAACAGCTTCCGAGTGTCCGTTGTAAACAGGTACGCGTGCTGCGGTACATGATATTGGAGTTTCCGGTGCAAGGTGAAGAATTTTTTTAGTTTCGTTTGCCACTTTCATCTCTTCTTTTGTATAACCGTTTTCGCAGAACACGTCTATCTGCGGAATTACGTTAAATGAAATAGGTTTTTTGAAACATTTATTCTCAAATTTTTCACCGGCAAGATTTGCTTTTGTATCTGCGGTGAGCTCGTTTATAGCCGCAAGTCCTGCGCCTGATACAGCCTGATAAGTTGATACTATCAACCGTTTAATTTTAGCTTTTTCATGGAGCGGTTTCAATACAAGCATCAATTGAGAAGTTGAACAGTTAGGGTTTGCGATAATTCCTTTGTGTTTTCTCAAGTCTTCATCATTAACATAAGCAATTACAAGCGGAACATCTTTCTCCATTCTGAAAGCGCTGGAATTATCAATGAGAACCCCGCCGCGTTTAACAATTTCCGGTGCGAAAAGTTTTGAGGTAGAGCCGCCTGCTGATGCCAGTACAATATTTACACCGTCAAAGCTTTCAGGTTTTGCTTCTTCTACGATATATTTTTTCCCTTGAAATTCAAGTTCGGTGCCTGCGCTTTTGGCACTTGAAAGAAATTTTATTTCGTTAAATTCTATTTTTAATTCGTCGATAATTTTTGTGATTTCTCTTCCGACAACCCCTGTTGCGCCTAAAATTGCTATGTTTGGTTTTCTCATTGTTTTAATTCCCTTATAATATATTTTCTAACCCGTAAATAAAATCGTTCTTTTCAAAAACATGTTTTGTAGCGAGCAGCACCCCTGCCATATAACATTTTCTGTCCATTGAGTCGTGGCGGATTTTGAAAAGCTGTCCGCTTGAGCCGAACAGAACTTCCTGAGATGCAATATACCCCGGCATTCTTACCGAGTGAATTTGAATCCCTGCATAAGATTCCCCGCCTCTTGCACCTTTAATGGTTTCTGTTTCCGGACAATTTCCTTTTTTAAAATTGTCATTTGCTTCTGACATCATCAAGGCTGTTTTTATTGCAGTACCTGACGGCGCATCTTTTTTCTGGTTGTGGTGAAGCTCAATTATTTCTGCATTGTCAAAGTATTTTGCAGCCTGTTTGGCAAACATCATCATCAATACAGCACCTGTTGAAAAATTCGGCGCAATAAAACATCCTGTGTTATTTTCTTTTGAAAGCCGTCTTAATTCTTCTATCTGTTCATCGCTTAAACCTGTTGTGCCGATGACGATTTTTATTCCGTGAGTAAGACAGTATTTTGCATTTTCAAAAATTGATTTGGGCTGGGTAAAATCAATCAGCACATCAATTTTTTTAGCTTTTGATGCTTCTTCTATTGTTTTATAGGTATCATTTCCTGCGATGTCGATTTTGGCGGCAAGTTCGGTCTGCGATTCCGCAATTACAGCTTGAACCACTTCTTTTCCCATTTTCCCCTCGCTGCCGCATACTGCAACTTTTATCATAATAATCACTCCTCTTTGTGTTCTACAATGTTAGCAGAAACAAAAACGTATGAATAATTTAACTTTACAAAACTTAATCAAAAAGGCAATTTTTTTGAAAAAAAATACTTTATATATGTAATTACACAAGAAAAAGGGAGATTTATGACATCAACAGACGGAATTAAATCAGAATTTTACTTTAATTCTAGTACGGAATTACAGAACCAGTACGGGACGTATGAGAATTATAAAGCCAGAATGATGGAGCAATTAAAAATTACTCCGCTTTGGACTCAGGGTAAAATTGCTTATGAAAAAGCAACCGAAAAATATAATAATTATATGACAGTGTTTGGAAACCTGAAATCACAACAGGATAAGGCCCAAAGTGATTATCAAACAGCATTGCTTTTATATATGAAACAAAATAATCTTACGGATATTAATCAGGTTCCGTCAGGGATTTTAAACGGCTTTAAAAGTGACGCGGGTCTGACTGCCGATTTAATTAAAAATACTACGGATGCAGAACTTGCAGCAGATTTGGCGCTCGATGCACGCTTTAATGCAGTCAGTATGCAAAGACGCGGTCTTTATTTTATGGGTTAACTATTCGTAACATGCAGCTTTCATGGGCTTGATTTTTGGGATTGATATATTATGATGTCCTTGTAGAGTGCTTACGCCAAATAGCAACTCACACTAAATAAAGGAAAAATATATCATGTCAATTAATTTGAAAAACAAACAAGACATCATCAAAGAATACGGCGCAAACGAAAAAGACACAGGTTCTGCAGCTGTTCAAATCGCTTTGATGAGCAAGAAAATTTCTGAACTTACCGAACACTTAAAAAACAATAAAAAAGACTTTGCTACTAAAAGAGGTCTGTTGATGATGGTTGGTAAAAGAAAGAGATTACTTTCTTACCTGAAAGATCAAAACCTTGATGAGTACAGAGAATTGATTAAAAAGTTAGGTATCAGAGGTTAATTCTAAACAAAGAAAAGGCACTCTACGGAGTGCCTTTTTTAGTATTTAGTTGTAATTTATTACAACTTACTCTTAAATAAAAAGGGGCTTTATGAAAACATTGAAATCTATGAGACTGCATATCGGGATTTTCGGAAAGACTAATGCCGGAAAGTCTTCGTTTTTGAATAAAATAACAGGTCAGGATATGTCTATTGTGTCGGAAGTCGCAGGAACAACCACCGATGTCGTTGAAAAATCAATGGAACTTTTGCCGGTAGGACCTGTGACTTTTCTCGATACGGCAGGTTTGGATGATAAAACTGAGCTTTCCGGTCAGAGAATTGAAAAGACGTTAAAAATTATCAATCGTACGGATATTGCAGTTGTTATTTGTGATTTTAATGGTATTGACGAATACGAAAAAGATTTGTTCAAAAAATTTGATGAGTTGCAGATTCCTTATATGGTTGTTATTAATAAATGCGATATAGAGCAGATTAGTGGTGAAAAACTAAGCGAGATTGTAAATTATACGGATAAAATCCTTATAACTTCAACAGTTAATGATGAAAATATAATTTTCAAATTTAAAGATATGCTGGTGAAAATGCTTCCTGAGGATTTTATAAATTCTCCGAAAATAGCAGGTGATCTGGTGAATGAGGGTGATACGGTTATTCTGGTAATCCCGATTGACAAAGAAGCCCCGAAAGGTAGAATTATCCTGCCGCAGGTGCAAACAATCCGTGATTTACTGGACAGTAATTGTCTGAGTTATGTCGTTAAAGAAAACGAACTTGATGCGGCAATAAAAAATTTGAAGACTCCGCCAGCCCTTGTTATCACGGATTCGCAGGCTTTTAAGCAGGTGAGTGAAATCGTTCCTGAAAATATTCCCCTTACATCTTTTTCAATTTTATTTGCAAGGCTGAAAGGTGATTTAGGCGCGTTTGTACGAGGCTCTGAAGCTATAGAGAGCCTGCAAGACGGAGATAAAGTGCTGATTTTGGAAAGCTGCACCCACCATGCTATTGAAGATGATATTGGTCGGGTCAAAATCCCTAATCTCCTCCGCAAGAAATCGGGAAAGGAATTAATTATAGAACATTATGCAGGACATGATTTTCCTTCAATTGATGAGTACAAATTAATCATACATTGCGGTGCCTGTATGACTAACAGACGCGAAATTTTATCGAGAATCCTTCTTGCAAATTCAAAAAATATCCCTATAACCAATTACGGAGTTGTGATTTCCTACTGTCTCGGCATTTTGCCGAGAGCCATCAGCATCTTTAAGAAGTGAACATACAAAAATACCAACCTCCCATTTTGATTGGCATTCTTGATTGTTTTCTTTTTCTTCAAAATTTGATTACGCAAGTCCTAATACTTTCTTATACCAAGAGAATGTTTCCAATTCCAAGCCGTTGAATGTTGTTTTAAGGCATTGGTCTTTCAAATAGTTTTCGAATTCGTCATTAAATTTTGATTTGATTTTCATGTCTTGCGACGATGTTACTAATGTTGCCATACAATTACTCCTTTTTGTTACAAGTCCCATTAAATATTTAAATAAATAATAGATTTCTTAACCCGATGTCTTATTATAGCATATTTAAATTGGTTTTACCAGCTTTTTAGTAATTAATTCTCACGAGTATCAAGCTATTACCCACGTTCAGGATGTAACATTTTGTAAAATATATATGTTTTTATAATGTTATACAATAATAGTTTTTATATCAAGTGATTTATTTATGCTAAAATAAGGCTATGATTTTAATTGGAGAAAATATACATATAATATCGCCAGTAATTCGGACCGCACTTTTGGAAAGAAATGAGAGTGTAATTTTGTCATTACTTGACAAACAAAAAGCAATGGATTTTGCGGATTTGAATGTAGGCCCTGCAAAGGGAGAACTTTCCGGAATAATGCCGTGGCTGTGTGATATTACCGAGAAAAACAGTACACTGGGCGTTTCTCTTGATACGACAAATGCCGAAGAAATGGCTGCGGGACTTATGTGCTTAAAAAATCCTTCTAAGGCTTTTATAAACAGTACAAGTAATGATGCTGTAAGATTTGAGAAAATGACGGATTTGGCACTGGAATTTAAGAGTAACCTTGTGGCACTTACGCTTTGTAAAGACAGAGGTATTCCTAAAACAGCGGACGGACGGCTTGAAATTGCATTTGAAATGTATGAAAATGCTCTAGCCAAAGGAATAGCTGCAGATAAATTGTATTTTGACCCGCTTGTGCTGCCTGTAAGTGTTGATCAGCCGCAGGGGTTGGAGGTTCTTGCAACAATTAAAATGATAAAGGAAAGTTTTGATCCGCCTGTAAAAACGGTGATAGGACTTTCAAATATTTCAAACGGTTCACCGTCTAATCTCAGACCTCTTATAAACAGAGTTTTCGGAGTGCTGGCATTCGGAGCAGGGCTGGATGCTGTGATTGCCGATGCGGGTGATGCGGAACTTATCAGAATTTTTAAAATGATTGAAAGCGGAGTGCCGGAAAAAACTTCGGACAGTCTATATCTTTCATTAGTTGAAAATATGTCAAACTTCCCTGATTTTGACAATATTGAATACGACGCGGAAGATGTTGAGCAATCTGCTGTTATGAAGACTGTAGACATAATATTTAACAGAAAAATTTATTCTCACAGCTTTACACTAATATAATATTTGTGATAAAATATCATTAGGGAAGAAGTCAGGAGCAGAAAAATTAACAAGCAGTTATTAATATCAACAATGATGGTTTTAGCATTTGCAGGTCTTCCTTCAAATGCCTATATGTCTCAGGAAGCAACAACATTTTATCAGCAGGCGTGTACTTTAGAGTATCAGCATAACTATGAGGCTGCTGCAGAAAAACTCGTTCAGGCTCTAAAGCTTACCGGTGATGACGCGATGCTTTATACAAAGCTTGCCGGATTATACACGGAACTCGGCAGATATGATGAGGCGCTTGAGATTTATGAAAAAGTTGCTAAGCTCCGCCCTAATGATGCTTTTATATTTATAAGCATGGGAAATATTTATCAAACAAAAGGTGATTATAAGCAGGCTCTTTCAGCTTACGAAAACGCTTTGAAGATTTTTCCGGAATACAAGTATAATTACCTGAATATAGCAAACGTTCAGTATCAACTGGGTGAATATAAAGCCGGAATCGTAAACTATCAAAAATTTCTCAGCGCATACCCTAACCATAAAGAGGCAAGAGAAAATCTGGCAAATTCACTTCTGGCAGCAGGCGATGCAAAAAATGCCGCAGATGTTTACGCACAGATTCTTGCTAAAAATCCTAACGATTTTAAATATTATGCAAATTACGGTCAGGCGCTTTTTAAAATTCAAGCCTATGACAAATCTGTAGAAATGCTTGAAAAAGCCGTAAGTATTGATCCTGAAAATACGGCAAACCATGTTTCTCTGGCGCTTGCCTATCAGGAGCTTGAAAAAGATGAGCTTGCGCTTGCTCAGTACGATGTAGTGTTTAAGCAAGCTCCGAAACTTCATTCTTTACGCCTTGATTACGCAAATCTCCTCGCTGATATGGGGAAAAATGAACAGGCTATCGAACAATACAAAATTTATACGGAAAATTTTCCTGATGATGTGAGAGGTTTCAAAAACCTTGCAATTTTGTACGAGAGGGAGAAAAAGTATGATCTTGCAATTGCAGAGTTTACAAAAGCCATTGCAAAAGATAACGAAGATTTGTCTCTTAAAAAAGAAATTGCAAATTGCTACCATATACAAAAAGATTATGCAAATGCCCTGAAATACTATGATGAAATTTTGGCGGCTGACAGCAAAGATTTGCAGATAAAAACAAATAAAGCAATAGCACTTCACGGACTTAACCGTTATGAAGAAGCAATTTCCCTTTATGAAGATATTCTCAACTGGGACGACAGTAAGCTTATTAAAGATAACCTTTTGACAGCCTTGATTGCACAGGGTAATCTTGATTTGAAGGCATCCAATTTTTCCAATGCAACAAAACACTTTGAAAAAGCGGTAGAACTTGGTGCAAAAGACAGTGAGGCCTACTTTGGGCTTGCACGTTCATACAGAGCATGCAAAATGAACGATAAAGCATCACAGTATTATGAAGAAGCAATAAACATGTCTCCGGATAACCAGCTTTACAGTGAAGAATATGCGGACTTTATCGCTTCAACTCAGAATAAGGAAGTTGCGTCCAATATAGAAGTAACCGATGATATGGAAATTCCTGCCGTAGTCGTTGCAGCAGAAGAAGTTTCCAAAGAAGATGCCGCGCTTGATGCGCAGCGGAATAAAGATTTAATCGCAATTGCGGATGAAAGTTTTAAAATAAAAAAATATGACGATGCAATAAGAAATTATCAGGCTGCTTTAAAAATTAATCCGAGTGATGAAGTAACCCTTTTGAAAATAGGTAATACCTATAAAGTTCAAAATGATATGACAAATGCCGTTGATTTCTATAAAAAAGCAATATTCGTAAATCCTTCATACGCAGACGGCTGGTTTAATCTCGGACTTGTCTATGCCGGTAATAATGATATAAGCGGTTGCAAAGAATGTTTTAAACGTGTAATTTCAATAGATTCTAAATATGCCTACGCATATTTTGCTCTTGCACTTGCGTTCGAAACTGAAAATAATAAAGAAGAAGCAGTAAAAAATTATCAGAAATTTTTGGAATATAACACCGATGAAACTCAGGTAGCACCGGTTCTGGAAAAGATTAAAAAGTTAAGTTAATGAAAAAAATATTATTATATTGTCTTGCATTATTTATAATATTAACAACAACGGCATGCTCAAATTCAAAGCCGATGATACTGTTTAACAAAAATCAAATAACAGTAGAAACGGTGATGAATAATTCAACAGAATTTTCTGCCGGCGAACGGATATACTATCTGATACTAATCCCCAAAAAAGTTAAAACGCATAATATATATATACAGGTAATCAAAAAAGGCAGCGCAGGCCGTCTCGGATATGAATTATACTGGACTCGCAATGCAAGATTGAAAGATGAACAAATGTATTATTATGACGACTATTTGGTATTGCATCAACCCGGTTCGTATGTAATGGTTGTATATTCAAAAGATAATCCTCAAAAGCCGCTTACGATGTCACCTTTTATAGTTAATTAATATTGCCTGATGCACGTAGTCAGCTATATTAATAATGAAAAAGGAATCGTCACAGACGATTCCTAATCGAAGTTGCGTAATTAATATTTTAAATTAAAGCATGTTCTTTTTTATGTTAGCTTTGTCTTTTTCAATTTTTTTGATGCGTCTTTCAATATCTTTAATTTGTTTAGAAAGTTCTTTTCTTTCAGCTTTGATAACTTGATATTGAGCGTCAACATCAGCATATTTAGCTTTATAATTTAATAAATCGTTTCTAACATCAATTTGTGCATTATCAAGTTCCAGAATTGCATTTTGCATCTTGCTGTTCCCCGGAAGGTTTTGAACATTAGTAGGATTATCAGCAGATGAATTAGAAGTAGAAAGATTAGAAAAGTTTGGTGTTGAAGAATTATAAGATGCGTCATCAAAATTAATAGGCGTGAACGCATTTCCGTCAGCAAGTGCCGCACCTGCAAAAGTCATAACTACAGCCAGCGAGATGGAATATTTTTTTAAAGTATTAATCATAAACAGTTCCCCCTTGTTTAATTGTTACGATACTTGATAATAGTATGCACTATTTTTAAGAAAAAAAAATCATATAATTAATTGAGGAAAACAGGAACATTTTTTGTATTGTCGCGTCTTGAATAAATGCGTAAGAATTAAAAAATAAACAAATTATAAAGTTTTATGAACCGCAAAAACCCGCTATTATCAAAACTTTCCGTGAAAGTAAAGAAAAAAGTTGAAAAAATTTTAAAAAAGACTATTGATTTTAAATTTTTTTTTAAATAGAATAAGTCATGTGCCTGAGGCACAGTGAACTTTAAAAACACTAGAGATTTAAAAGAAATTATAAATAGCTAAGAAAAAGTACTTGATTATTTTTTTTTACTAAATAATAATAGAAATTGCGGCAGAAATGTTGCGAATGATTTACACGACCCCGATAAAGAGAAGAAAGTTTTCTGAAATCGGTTTATAAATAAAGACTGTACCTTGAAAACAGAATAGCTGAAGACGAAGAAACTTGTTGATTCGATAAAAGAATGATAGGGACAACAAAA
>CALUVN010000030.1 GCA_944324235.1 Candidatus Gastranaerophilales bacterium | reverse complement strand
AAATATCAATTCACTATTCGCGGGCCGTGCGTCACTTGTTATTTATATTTTTATGCTATGATTAATCTATGGATAAGAATATTAATAAAAACGGAAAAATTAAAATCGGCTTAATCGGTCTTGGTACAGTTGGTTCAGGAGTTTATAAGACTCTGGAATCTTTTAAAAATATTGAAGTTGTGAAAATCGCAGTTCGGAATGTTAATAAAAAAAGAAATATTCCAAATCTTGATGAATCAATTATTACTGGCGATCCTTACGAGGTTGTTAATGACCCTGAAATTCAGATTGTTGTTGAACTTATCGGCGGTCTTAATCCTGCATTTGATTTGATTAAAACCGCAATTAAAAACGGAAAACATATCGTAACCGCTAATAAAGAACTGCTTGCAAAACACGGTGAAGAGTTGTTTACATTTGCGGAAGAACACAATAAAGTAGTTCTCTATGAGGCTGCAATCGCAGGCGGTATTCCGATTATTATGCCTATAAAGACAATTCTTGCAGGAAACAAAATTACAAGAATAGAGGCCATATTAAACGGTACTACAAACTATATTCTTACCAAAATGGATATGCAGGGCGCATCTTATGAACAGGTTTTAAACGAAGCTCAGGCGCTCGGTTATGCGGAAGCTGACCCTACAGGTGATGTTGAAGGTTTTGATGCCGCTTATAAAATTACAACTCTTGCAACGCTTGCGTTTAGAAAACGTATTAAGATTGAAGATGTTTATCGCGAAGGTATCACAAAAGTCCGCTCGGAAGATATGCAGGCTGCAAACGACTTAGGGTATAAAATTAAACTTATAGCCTCGGCTTATCTCGATGAACAAGGAAGAGCAGATGTACGTGTACATCCTATGCTTGTTTCAAAAAAATCAACGTTAGCGCACATTGATTACGTGACAAATGCAGTGAGTCTCACCGGTCATCCGGTAGGCAGTGTTACCCTGTCAGGTCCAGGCGCCGGCGAATTCCCGACCGCAAGCTCTGTTGTCGGCGATATTCTGGCTATAGCCGCAGAACTCGGCACAACAGATTATCTCCTCCCGATGATGAGATGCAAGCACGAATCCGACGCCGAAATGATTGATATTCTGGACACGGAAAATAAATATTATATCTCAATCAATGCCCAGAACAACAAAGGGGTTATCGGTACAATAGGAACCATTTGCGCACAAAACGATATAAGTCTTGCAAGTATTGTTCAACGCTGCGTTTCTGATGATAATACCGCAGACATTACAGTTATCACAGAACTCGTAAAAGAAAAAAATATGCGAAATGCTATAAAACTCATTGAACAAGATGGCAACAAAGTTAACAGCCTGATTAGAGTGCAGGTATAAAAATTTCAGATATATTATGAAAAAGGAGAGATTATTTAATCTCTCCTTTTAAGTTTAGCGTTTTTCTTTTGCCGGTAAATCAATATCGTGGTCATGCGCATATTTTCTTATTGCATCATCACCTTGTTCAATAATATTTTCCGGTATGCCAAGCTCTCTGAGCAGTTGAGTCTTGTCTGTTTCATTTCGTTCATTTCTGTCCGGCAACCCAAGCATTTGAGCAAATTCTTTTTCGGAAACGCCCATTCGCATTGCCCCGTCCTTAACAAATTGTTCCAGCTGTTCAGGATTTGACGTCATTGCACCGAAAGGATTTACCGGAAAATTTGCACCTTCGCCGCTGAACTGTAATAGCCCTGCATTCATATTCATTGCCCCTCTGTACTCGGGAGTTACTGTAACATCATTAGCAAAGCCTGAAACCTGTGATTTTTGCGGGTCACCATATTTTGCTCTTAACTGGTTTTTTGCCTCTTCAAAACTGATTCCGTTTGCCTGTGCGTACTGTTGTGCATAAGTATCCGGATCAACCTGAGGATGTCCGCCTCCTCCTGATATGCCGCCAACATCAAAAAACATAAAAATCTCCTTTCTAAAAGTTGCATCCTCTATAATAGTTAATAACTATTATTTACATATTATTAAACAATATTTCAAATATGAAATTAACTTTTTCAATTGATATTGTTACAAATTTTAACAGTTAATAACCATTAAATATCTATTATTGAACGTTAGAAATCTGTTAATACAAAATTTATAATAGTTATTATGAATAAAAATTTCGACGTGGAAAAACGCTTTGGGGCAAAACTTGCTTATATAAGAAAATCTAAAAAACTTTCCCAGATGAAACTTGCGGAAATTGTTGACATGAATTTTAATTATATCGGTCAGATTGAACGCGGCGAAGCAAACGTTACAATAAAAACTATGCACGCGCTGGCAGACGCATTGGATATAGAACTTAGAGAACTTTTTGATTTTTCATTTTAATTTCAATTGCCTTATGTTATTGTTTATATTAGAATTTATTCAGTAAAAGAGGGAATTATATGTATTATCAAGGATTAATAAACACATTCAGAGAATACCTTCCGGTAACGGAAAAAACACCTGTAATTACGTTAAACGAAGGTAATACTCCGCTTATTAAGGCAGAAAATCTGGCTAAAAAAATAGGTGTTGATGCAGAGATTTATCTGAAATTTGAAGGTTCTAACCCAACAGGAAGTTTTAAAGACCGCGGTATGACAATGGCTGTTTCTAAAGCAAAAGAAGACGGCGCAGGCGCAATTATCTGTGCTTCGACCGGCAACACATCCGCATCAGCCGCTGCTTACGGTGCGAAAGCAGGTATGAGAACTTTTGTACTTATTCCTGACGGCTATATTGCACTCGGAAAACTTTCTCAGGCTATGATGTACGGCGCTGAAATTATCGCAATTCAGGGGAATTTCGATGAAGCACTTGAAGTTGTCAGAAATATCGCTGCAAAATACCCTGTCACTCTGGTAAATTCAGTTAATCCATACAGAATTGAAGGTCAAAAAACAGGGGCATTTGAGATTATAAATGCACTGGGGCAGGCTCCTGATTATCATTTTATACCTGTAGGTAACGCAGGAAACATCACAGCTTACTGGAAAGGTTACAAGGAATGGTTTAATCTCGGTAAAATTCCTGCTCTCCCTAAGATGATGGGATTTGAAGCTGAAGGCGCTGCAGCAATCGTTAAGGGTGAAAGAATTATGAAACCTGAAACACTTGCAACCGCTATCAGAATAGGCAACCCTGCAAGCTGGAAACAGGCTGAAGCCGCACGTGACGAAAGCAACGGTATGATTAATTTTGTTACTGACGATGAAATCGTTAAAGCATATAAACTCATTGCTTCTACGGAAGGTATTCTTGCCGAACCTGCAAGTGCCGCATCCGTTGCAGGCTTAATCAAGGTTAAAGATAAGATAAAACAAGGCTCAAAATGCGTTTGTATCTTAACAGGAAACGGGCTGAAAGACCCTGACAACGCTATTAAATATTCAAATGCAGATGTTAAAAAGACATCTTCCGATATTACTGATATTTTGAAAGTTATGAATATATAATTACAAACAAAAAAAAGATTAAAAAGCCGGAATTTGAGTGTTAACCCATTGTTCCGGCTTTTTTATGTTTTAATTTAAATATTTTCTTATTTTAATGCAAAAGTCATATCGGCTTCAACGCAAACTTTGCCGTCAACTTTTCCGACACCGTGAGCTTTGCAGATAGGGCCTTTAACTTTTACAAGTTCAACTTCCATATCAAATCTGTCTCCCGGTCTTACGATATTTTTAAATCTTACGCCGTCAACTCCTGCATATAATGTCAATTTGCCTTCAAATTCAGGCATAGTCATTAAAATAGGTGCTGAACATTGAGCCATTGCTTCTAATTGCAATACCCCCGGCATAATAGGGTTATTAGGGAAGTGCCCCTGGAAAAACTGTTCGTTCATTGTCATGTTTTTGTAGCCTTTAGCATATTTGCCCGGTACACATTCTGTGATTCTGTCTACCAGAAGGAACGGATATCTGTGCGGTATCATTTCCATAATTTGCATTGTGTCAAAGCTTAAAACTTCTTGTTTAGTTTCTTCAGTCATTTTCTCTCCTTATTTTTTATATTCTGTTAACTTACTTTTCAGCATTTTTGCAGTTTTGATATGCACTGCGTGCCCTGCTTCTTTTGCAAGAATCTGGGCTTTCAGATGAAGCGGATTTACACCGGTGAGGTATAAGTCCCCGATTAAATCAAGGATTTTATGTTTTACCGGTTCGTAACTGCTTCTTAACTTTGTAGTGTAGCCGGTTGTTTCAAGTCCGACAGTGTTTTCAAAAGTTACGCCCTGTGCAAAGCCGAGCATCTGAAATTTTTTCAGGTCTTTATAGTACCCGAAAGTTCTTGCCTCTATAATTTCCTCTTTATTTTTAGGGTTAAAATTCACCCAGCGGTTTGAAAGATCAGGGTGATCGTAATTTACCGCGTATGAAATAAAAAGTTCGTCATCAGGCAGTATTACAAGGCTTGTTTTCCCGTTAAGGTAATAAACAGGCTCTGTCACCGTATAATATTTTGTTTTTTGCAGCAGGGGTTTGTCAATTCCTGCTTTTTTAAACAATTCAACCCACTGTTTGGAGCTTCCGTCAAGTGCAGGAACTTCCATATCAGTCATACAGATGTCTATGGAGTCAATTTCGCAGAAGGCAAGTGCGGCGGAAAGATGTTCCGTGAGCATTGCTTTTGCGTCCTTATTCCCCATAGTTACGCAGTGGTCTGTTGAAAATACGTTGTCTACGTCAGAGGTAAAGGCTTCGGCACCGTTTACAAAGTATCTGATTTTCCCTTCTTTCGACGGGAAAAACGTAACAGTGCACGGCTTATTTTTCATTAAGCCGTTACCTGATATTGAGATTTCTTTTTTTATTGTAATCATTACTGGTGAGCTTCCTCAAACGCGTTCAACATAGGTTCGTATTTTCTGAATTTTGCAAAGATTTCCTGAGCATCTTTCATTGTTTTAAGCTGCTTGATGAATTCTTTTCTCGGAACTGCAGGAATACCTACAATAATTGATTTTTCAGGGAAAGATTTTGTAACACCGGCTTTTGCAGTAATGATTGTATCTGAGCCGATTTCAATGTGGTCAGCAAGACCTGCCTGACCTGCGATTACTACTCTGTCGCCGATTACGCAGCTTCCTGCAATACCAACCTGCGAAACAATAAGACATCCTTTACCGACACGGCAGTTATGGCCTATCATTACGAGGTTGTCGATTTTTGTATCGTCACCGATTACGGTATTTTCAATAGTACCGCGGTCGATTGTTGTATTAGCGCCGATTTCTACATTGTTGCCGATTTTAACGGAACCGATTGAAGGGATTTTGAAGATTACGTGTTTTACGTTTTCTTCTTTAATAGCGCCTTCTTTTCTTGCCTGTTCAATATTGTCAGGGTTTTCGGTTACAAAGCTGAAACCGTCTGCGCCGAGTGAAACACCGTGATGGAGAATAACGTCATTACCGACTTCTACTCTGTCGCCGATATTAACATTCGGGTGGAAGAAGCAGTTTTTACCGATTTTAACCCCGCCTCCGATGTAAGAGTTAGCGAGAATTTTTGTATTATCACCGATAACTGCATCGCGTGAAATTACGACATTTGGACCGATTTGAACATTTTGCCCGAGTTTTGCTGTCTCGTGAACTGTAGCGGTCGGGTGGACACCCTGATTAACTTCCGGAGCTACATAGAATAAGTTCAATAACTTCATCATTGCAAGACGCGGTCTTTCTACTTCGATTGTTGTTAAACCGTCGATTTGAACGCCAAGCGGAACGAGTGCTGCTTTTGCGTTTGATTTTGCAAGATTTGCGATTTCTTCTTCTCCGAGAGCAAGAGCAAGAGTGTTTTCATCTGACAAAAGCGGCGGTGCGATTTGTGAAATTTTTGCATCCTGAACTTTGGTAAGCATTCCGCCTACAATTTGTGTAATTTCTTCTACCGAAAAAGTTTTCATGTTTTTCTCCTTTTATACTAACAGTGAATAGTGAACAGTGAATTGTGAATAGTCCTTTAAATTCGCTTCGCTCATGTTAAGTTTCCTTTAATTTCAGATGCTTAATCAAACCTGTAAGCATTTTGTTAATTTCTTCAAGACTAATTAAAATTTTTTCATTTTCATTGATGTAACCTAAATTTTTTGCAATTATAATTTGTGTTTCGGCTTCTGCACATGAACCGATTGCAATATATAAAAATTTTAGTGTATCTGAATCTGAAAATCTTGCACAACCTTCTGCAATATTAAATGGTATTGATACCGCACAACGTCGTAATTGTACACTCAATGCGTGTAATTCGTCAGCAGGAAAATTTTTTGTAATCTGATAAACTTCAGTTACAAAATCCATTGATTTTTTCCATACATTTAAATTTTTGTGGTGTACCATTTTTCTCCTTGTAACGGACTATTCACAATTCACTTGTCACTATTCACTTTATTTATTATATTCGTTGTAGATTTGCCGGCGACAAATTCTATAAATTCGACACGGGTGCCGTTTTTGCGCATAATATCAGCTTCCGGAAGAGTTTCCATTGTGTAATCTGCACCTTTTGTATATACATCTGGCTTGATTTCGTCAAGAAGATTGCGCGGACTGTCTTCGTCAAACAGAACCACATAATCCACACAGCTTAATGCGCATAAAATTTCCGCTCTGTCATTTTCGTTATTTATCGGACGGGAATCTCCTTTTATGGCGCGCACGGATTTGTCGGAATTCAAAAGGACAATCAGATAATCCGCAAATGACTTTGTTTTTTGCAGATATCTTATGTGTCCGACATGCAGAATATCAAAACAGCCGTTTGTAACGACAACGGTTTTGCCGCTTTTATGCAGATTTTCCACAAATTGTGCTACGTTTTCTCTTCTAAGTACCTGTCCCATAAATCCCTATTATTTTGCCATAACTATGACCTTATTATTTTACCAGAAAAATACAATAAAAAGCCCTTTTTTTAACAAAAAGTAATATTGAGGCTTACGGGAAAGCTTATTTCTCCAATTTTATAACTGCACTGTGCCTGTTAGTGGTTGCGTTTTCCCTGCGGTATGAGAAGAACATATCGTTGTCGCATACGGTACAATAAGGACAGATGTCAATATTTTTAACCCCTGCTTCTTTAAGCTGGCGGGCGTTTATTGCTTTTAAGTCAACGAATATCTTACTGTTTTTCTGTTCGTACAATCCGTCAAAATTTGAGACGGTTGCTTTAAGCGCGTCAAAAACTTCTTCTCCGACATCGTAACAGCATAGAGATATGGCAGGGCCGATTACTGCAGTAATATTTTCAGGCTTGGAGTCAAAGTCCGTACACATTTTTTTAACTGTTGCGGGTGCTATGGATTTTGCTGTTCCGCGCCAGCCTGCGTGCGCGCAAGCTGCAATGTTTTTTATCCTGTCATAGAGAATTACCGGTGTGCAGTCGGCAAAATTCAGGTAGACGGCCTGTTCAAAATTTGTTAAAATCAGCGCGTCAGTATCTGGATAAGACGATTTTCCGATAACTGCGGTTTCTATATTGTCAGTATGTGTTTGTGAAGGATGAATGAGGTTTTCTTCTTTTATCCTTAAAAATTTACAGATATCTTTTTTATTTTCCGCGGTGACGCTTTCAAACTCGGGGTCTTTGGTCATAATAACGGTTTCACGGGTCGTGAAAAAGTGTGTAAGACCGTTGAGTTCATCTGATTTTAGAATTTTTTTACCGTTTATTTCATCAAAATAAAACATAGCATAAATAATACAACAAAAATAAAACACTTGCGGGATGATTGCAAAAATAAAACATTATACAATGAGATTGAAAAAAGGAGAAAATATTATGAATGGTTTAAGAAAATATTTAGTGGAATTTATCGGGACATTTTTTCTTGTATTCACTGTAGGTTGTACTGCATACTTTGCGCATCCTGGTGTAATTGCACCGATAGCGATAGGAGCTGCATTAATGGTTATGGTATATGCGGGCGGCCATATTTCAGGCGGGCACTATAATCCTGCCGTATCGCTGGCTGCTGCAATCCGCGGACGATTGGAGTGGAGAGATTTTATTCCGTATATAATTGCTCAATTTTTAGGCGGTTCGCTGGGTGCTTTGACTGTGATATTATCAAGCGGAACACGTGCACAGGTTCCGGGTTGTCCTTTCGGAGTCGGTACTATGATTATTGCGGAATTTATAGTGACCTTTGCTCTTTGTTACGTGGTTCTTTTATCTGCGACTTGCGAACGTACTGCCGGAAATTCATATTTCGGTCTTGCAATCGGCAGCACTGTAATGGTCGGGGCGTTTGCCGTAGGCGGAGTGTTGTGCTACGGTGCGTTTAATCCTGCGGTTGCTCTTGCTCTCGGAACACTCGGAGCATCTTGCTGGGCTTACATTTTTATAACTATGGGCGCAAATCTTCTCGGCGGAATTGCTGCGGCTCTTGTTTATAAATTTGTTTCGTACAGAGATTAGAAAAATTACGGGGGACGGCGGTGTGCGGTTATTTGCACTTTGCCGTTCCTTTGATGAATTTACATTTACCCTTTTTTAAAATATCCAGCATTTGTATGCGTTTTTAATTTGTCTTTTGCAGTTAAAAAAGATTGTGATAAAATAAATTCTGTAATTAGGAGAGAATAAAATGGATTTTGAAAAAGGCGCGCTGTTTGATCCCGGCTTTATGCAGCATATACAAGTATTTTCACAGAATGTTGAATACGCATATTATACTATCGAAAGATACAAAAATTTTAATCAGAAGAAAAACTGCTACAAAATGTTTTTCCCGAAAATTAATTCACTGTTGAATGAAACAATCGGATTTTATCTCGGGTGTCTTTTGTGGGCTGTTTATATTAAAAATAAAGGTTCAATGCCAATATTGAATAATTATTGTTACGGCGGTGATTACTCCCATGATGTAACTATGGAAGAAATTCACTACATTGAAAATTATTTCGAAAGAATGAAAAAAGATTCCAAATATTACACAGGCAAAGAAGAATCGGTTAATCCGAAATTGTTTGAAATTTTAGAATTGTACAAAGAATTTCTTGCGGAAAATGAAGGGTTTACAAAGGCCCAAAAGACAGATGACATAAAAATTCCGTCAAATCTAAAAACTCCGCCTTCCGCAGATTTGGAACTTATACTCGATAAAATAGAAGAAGTGGTAAAAACAGGTAAATTTTCGGAATTTTTACCGTTGTATGATAAGGTTTCATAATGGATTTGCGGGAAAAATTATACGGGATGTTTATTCTCGGTCTTGACGGCGGGGGATATGAAGATGCCCTGAAAAAAGGCTTGGGCGGGGTTATATTTTTTACAAAAGATATTCAAACCCCTGAACAATTCCGCGATTTGACTGAAAAAATTAAAAAACTCTCAATTACAAAACCGTTTTTGAGTATAGATGAGGAAGGCGGCCGCGTTGAGAGGACGGAAAATATTCACGGAGGGAAAAAATACCTTTCCGCAAAATTCGCTTTTGAAAAAGGTGAAGAATTTTTGGCGGCGCAGACTGCTGAAATTGCGCGTGAATTAAAGAGTTACGGGGTGAATTTGAATTTTGCTCCATGTATTGATACAAATACTAACCCCAAAAATCCTATAATCGGGGAACGTGCTTTTTCATCAAATCCTGACGAGGTAATTAAGGCAGGAAAAATTGTTTGTAAAACTTACCGCGAAAACGGAATTATCCCGTGCGCCAAACACTATCCCGGACACGGCGATGCGGATGCTGACAGTCATCTTACGCTGCCTGTGATAGATTTGCCGCTTGATGTTATGGAACGTATTCACATTAAACCGTTTAAGGCTCTGGCTGACGACGGGGTTGAAATGATAATGGCTGCACATCTTCACTGTACATGTTTTGACCGTGAAGTTATCCCTGCTTCATTGAGTAAAAATGCGCTTTCTTACCTGAGAAATATTATCGGATATGACGGCGTGATAATTTCCGATGATATGGTGATGAAGGGGGTTGCCGCATACGGTACTGCGGAAGCTTTTGAGGCGGGCATACGTGCAGGGCTTGATATGTTTATATACAGGAATTCTTTACCTGAAATAACGGATGCCATAGAAAAACTTTATCAAAGAGTCCTTCAGGATAAAGCACTTGCAGCCTGCATAGAAAAATCGTATGAAAGAATTCAAAAATTAAAACAAAGGTTATGATAAAATAAAGCTATGAATAAAAGAAAAATAAGTATAATCGGTTCAACAGGTTCAATAGGAACACAGGCACTGGAAGTTATTGAAAAACTCGGTGATAAATTTGAAATTATAGCACTGGCAGGCGGTTCAAATACTGAACTTCTTGAAAAACAGGCACAAAAGTTTAAACCGGAATACATTTATGCTGCAAAACCGATTTCAGTCAACGGCGTAAAAACTCTCGGCAGCCTTGAAGAAATTTGTTCAAATAAAGAAAACGATATTATACTTGTTGCCTGCTCAGGAAAAATTGGTCTGAAACCTACGCTTACCGCGATAAGAAACGGTATAGATATTGCACTTGCAAATAAAGAAACACTTGTAATGGCAGGCGATATTGTAATGAGCGAGGCTAAAAAATACGGGGTTAAAATTCTGCCTGTTGATAGCGAACACAGCGCCATTCATCAGTGTATAAAAGATATAAGCATGGTCGATAAGCTGATTATTACGGCATCAGGCGGGCCGTTTTTACATAAAACAATCGACGATATAAAAAATGCAACCGTAGAGGAAGCTCTTCACCACCCGCGCTGGAATATGGGCAGGAAAATTACGGTTGACAGTGCAACACTTATGAATAAAGGGCTGGAAATTATAGAGGCACACCATCTTTTCGGGTTTGATTACGATAAGATTGATGTTGTTATCCACCCGCAAAGTATTGTGCATTCAGCCGTCGAATATAAAGACGGAAGCGTTGTGGCACAGCTCGGTTTGCCAAGTATGCACATCCCTATTCAATACGCCATAACTTATCCTGAAAGATTGGAGGGGATTAAGTCAAAAAGTTTCAGTTTTTCGGAAATTGCGCGGCTCGATTTTGAAAAACCGGATTTTGAAAAATTCCCTTGTGTCAAACTCGCATATGATGCGGGAAGAACCGGAGGCACAGCCACTGTTTGTCTGAATGCAGCAAACGAAGAAGCTGTATTTGCTTTTCTTGACGGAAAGATAAAGCTTTATGATATTTATACCGTTGTTGATAAATTAATGTCGAAACATAAAGTTATTACGTCCCCGTCCATTGATGAGATTTTTGAAGTTGATAAAGAAATTCGCGAACAAACAAGACAGCTTATTTCAGCCTGCTGATTTCTGTTTTGATTGTACTGCTCCTGTTGCCTGATTTGCTGATATTGTGGTATTATTGATATAGTTGTGAGGAGCTGCAATGGAAAAATTGGATTTTAAAATCGAAAATTATGTAGAGAGAAAATATTACAGTCAGGATTTTACGCCGATGGGTGAACTTCTGAAACGTATCAGAACCGCTCTTGTTACAGGCGGAAATGTTGATATTTCAGGGATTAATCTTGACGGAATTTTTGATTACATACCGTCGCTTTCTTTTACATATATAACTCTTTTTCAAGAGCACACAGCTCCTATTCGCTGGGGCAGCAGAAAAAAAGACCTCGCGGCAACTATTGACAGAAATCTGGAAAAAATAAGAGAAAATAAAAGTTTTGAAAAGTTCAATGTCGCAGACGAAAACAAATGCCGTATTATGCTGGAATTTGTATCTGAAAAGAAACCAGTTAAATATGAAGATTTACAGCAGACAAAATTCAACGAAAACCGATTTGAAATAGGTGTCAACGGACTTGAACTCAAACAGGGAAATTTATCGTGGTATTATATGCCGACAGACGCGGTTTTGCAGAGCCACCTCGGGCTTAGTGCGGTTGTCAAGGCACTTTTGCGAAAATCTCCTATCGCTAAACTTACAACAATTGTTTCCGAAAGAATCAGAATTCTCAAAACATCAGGCGAATATGAACTCTTTCTTTTGAAAAGCCGCGCTTTTGTAACTTATAAAGACGGATGTGTGCCGCTTTACAGAGGTAACATTCTTTATCCTGAATTCAGTTATGAGACACTGCTTGACCAGTTTATAAAAACATCTGACTGGCTTGTTGATACTATGTATGATGACGGAAGATTTCTGTACTACTATGATGCCGCAACAGACAGCAGAAAAGACCACGAGCACCCTTCCAGAAAAGAAGATAACCTCTACTATAACGATCTGCGTCACTGCGGAGGAGCTATTACTTTAATCAAAACATATTTGCAGACTAAAGACAAAAAATATCTTGACGCGGCAAAACGCGCAATCGACTGGACTACAACAATTGTTAGGGAACACGATGTTAACGGTCAAACTGCAATGTATGCCCATTATAACAATAAAGGTAAACTGGGCGGTACGGGACTTGCTTTGATTATGATGATGCAATACAGAACCGTTACCGGTGATAAATCTTACGATAAATATATCAAAGGTTTTGCAAGACATTTGATAAGCAGGATTACTGAATCGGGCGAAATGCTCGGATACTACATCCACCCTTCATATCAGGACGGCAAACCTCTTATTACAATGTCTGAGCAGGAACGTAAAGAAACATTCTCGTTCTATTATCCGGGGGAAGCTTTATTCGGCCTTGCTTTATTTGTAAAAGATTTTGAAGACGACACGGAGCTTGTTGATGAAGTTAAAACAAACTGCCACAGAGCGCTCGATTGGATTGTGAATGAACGTCCGAAAATCTACGGTGAACAGTTTACGGCACTTCCGTCAGATGCGTGGCTTATGCAGGCAATAGATACATGGGTGGATATAGACGGATTTAAAAAAGACGATTATATAAATTTTGTGCTCACTGATGCAAATACTATGGTAGAAAAAATGTACACCGAAGATGACAGCCCTTATCTGGATTATGACGGCGGATTCTATTACAATTACGGCGATCATTATTTCCCTGACGGTGCACGTTCCGAGGGGTTGATTTCAGGGTATTATCTTGCAAGAAGACTCGGGAAAGATGCACTGGCGGATGGACTTCTTGCCGCTTGTAAGAAAGCCGCAAAAAGCCAATTCTCGTTATTTAATTGCGAAGAGTGCACCTACGCACACCCTAATCCGCAAAAATCTTTCCGCTCAATCCGCTTTAAAGCTACCCGCCAGTGGGTAAGAGTTGATTCAATCCAGCACGTGGCGTGTTTTTTCATAAGGCTTTACTGGGCTGAACATCCATTAAGCTAGTTGATTAAGTTCGTGTGCTTCACAAAAATATGTTCCATCGTTTAAAAAAATGGAATCGTCTTTCGGATACTCTTTAAACAATTTTGCAAGCCACGCGCCTATACCTATTACGGCCGCAAACATTGAACAGTTAATAAGAGTTTCTTTTACGGCTTTCGGATTTGCGCAAAAAGAATGTGATTTCTCAGCAGGCATGATAGTCCGCTGCGGGGTGCATGTTATTCTGTTTATTCTCATAATCTTCTCCTGAATTTAATATTAAATTGAGAATTTAAAATTTAATATTACACACTTTACCGATTAAGTATTGCATTTTAATTTTGTTTTAAATAAAATGACGACGGATAAAAATCTAAGGACAGAAATTATGCGAATACCCCAGATTAAACCGGCACGAATCGGCCGTGTAATGAATATAACAGCTTACAGAATATCTAAAAAGACAGCACCTATCTCAAATAAATTGCTGCATACTGCAGAAAAAACAATAAACAGAAAGGTGCTTCCGGGAGTTTTTATTCTTGCAGAAGCTTTTATGCATCCGGTGCAAATTCATGAAATGCAAAGAATTAATATTGCCAAAAATATTATAGCTTCCAGCGGAGATTCTTTTACAAAGTTTGTAGTTCCTAACCTTGAACACGCTGCAAAAAATCCTTCTATAAAAAAAATAAAAATGTCCGCCTCAAACGCGGTGTCAAATCTTTTGGACGGCGCATATAACAAAAGCGCGGATGAAATGAATATTATAATCAGTTCACTTGTTTATAAAAAAGGCACGGATGTTACTAAAAATCCGCTTTACGGCAAGGGTGAGGTATTTATTGAAAAAGGTGAAAAGTACGGTGTAAATCCGGCAGTGCTTGCCTCAATTGCAATGTTTGAATCAGGACGCGGAACTTCATACGCTGCAAGAGTGAAGAAAAATGTCGGCGGAATTATGGGCAGAAAAAGCCTGAGAACTTTTGCCAGCGTTGACGATTGTATTGACGTTATGGCTAAAACCCTTCAAACCAGAAAAAATGAAAATATTAAAGATGTCTATCAACTCGGCTTGTCAGGAAAATATTGTGATAAATCCGTAGGCGCAGAGTGGGCAAAAAATGTTATGGTTTTTTTGAATAAATTCTGATAAAAATTTTTTTGACTGTTAAGGTCAGGTTTGTTCTATTAGTCGACAGTTTCCAATTTTCATGATAAGCTTAAATCCGATAGGGGTTATGGTAAGATTATGAAAATTCAACAAAATGTAAATTACAATCAAAATTTTAGTGCAAGAATTAATCTTAATTCACGAGGCATCCGTGAATATACAGAATATCTCGACAGATGCAAGGATGCACCAAAAGGGTATTTTTGTTCAAACAAAAATATAAAATTGTTCAAATCAATCTGTAAAGCAATATCGCGCCATCCTTCTCCTGAAGTTATCGACGCTGATGTGTACTATAGAAAAGGTGAATTGTTTAATGCCCGCGGTGTATTGGAAACATCAAAAAAGAGAATTGTTGATGTTGAACCTTCAAGAAGTGATGATGGGACAGCTCCTATGGAAAATCTTTTCAGAAAATTGCTGAATCCCGAAAATAAAGACGTCTTTAATTCGTTGCTGGGTAAAGAATATGAAGGTGCTTATGATAAATGGTGGAACAAAAATATAAAACCTCTGTGGCAGAATATAAGAGAAACTTACAAGATGGAAGAAATTTTGCACGGCGTGACCGAACAAGATTACAATAAAGCTTTCAGAAAACAGGTTTAATTTAAGGGGATTAGATGGATAATAATTTAAGAGATAGCAGGGCAGAAAGATTTAAAAATGTTGATATTTTGAGATTTATTTTTGCAGTCATTATTCTTTATTTCCATCTTGCAAGAAATGATATTTTTAAACACGGAAGTGAATTGTGCAATAATATTCTCTATCCGACATCTGCTGATAGCTGCTATGCTGTAGGACTGTTTCTGGTTATTGCAGGATTTTTCCTATTTAAAGAATTCAATGAAAAAAAAGAAAGAACTTGGACTGATTTTGCGTTAAATAAAATTTCACGTTTATGGCCGGTTCTGGCTTTTTCTGTTTTAGCCGCTTTAATTTTGCATATTTTTTATGCGACACAGTTTAGTTTTGGCAGTGAGGTTTTTAGTTTATTATTTTTAAAGTGTACCGGAGTGACTCTTGGATATACCGGTATAAATTGGTTTATATCACCGTATTTCTGGGTAATGTTGTTTTATTTTTATGTGCTTAAACATTTCAAATTTGATAAGGCAAATTTTATTATTGCTCTGATAATTTATTTTTCAACCGTTGCATCGGTAAATTATTTTCACGGGCGTTTTGACAGGGAGACATTTGCATTATTTTTCAGCGGCGGGATGCTTTATTGTCTTGCAGGTATCGGGCTGGGATATTTTATAGGATTGTTTTATGAAAAAGTCAAAAATTGTTCTGAAATTTTCAAAACCGCAGCGCAAAAATTTATAAAATTTGTTATCGTTTCCGTAATTGAATTGTGCAGTTTTTCTTTTATAATTTATCATTTTTTCTTCAAACCGTTAAACAACGATAACAAAATAATTTATATGATAATACTGTCTGTTTTATTCTTTTGTTTTTTGATTAAACAGGGGCTATTATCGAAAATTTTCAATAACAACATTTCGGAATTTCTGGGGAAATATTCATATTCAATTTATGTTATGCAGCAGGTTGCCTTCGATATAATGGGGATTACATTGTGGAAACATACGGATTTTCTTGCGAATTATCCTGTAATATCAACGGTATTATCATTATTGATTGCTGTATTAACAGGGATATTTACCTATCATCTGGTTGAAGTTCCCGGAGGAAAATTTTTGCGTGCAGTGTTTAAAAATATTAAAGAAAAAATTTAGTTTTCTGTCCTTTACGTAACTTATTCAAACGCTGTAAATATATATAATTTTTACCGGCCGCGAAAAATTCTTTTTTAATTTTGCGAAAGATAAGATTTATTAAGATTTATATTTGTACGGTTAAAATTTTAAAAGAAATATGTAAAAATAAATAAAAAGGAGTTAAAAATGAAAAAGATATTTATACTAATCGCAATGTTATTTATTTCTATGCCTTCGTTTGCGGCAATAGACACCTGGTTCAATACAAACCCTTATAAAAAATATGAGGGAGAGATTTCATTGAAAAAAATGTTCGGTGAAGTTTATGATAAAGATGGTATTAAAATTGAAAAAAATATGTACAGATTTGACTATTCTAACAAAGAAGGTGTCCCGTACGAATATATTGTTACAAATAATAAATCCGGAGATTTATTATTAAAAGGTATCGATTCAGATTATCATGCAAATAAAAACATAACCAGAAAAAGCCATTGGACTCGTGTAAATGTGCGAAGTCTTAAATACTGGCAAACCTATGTGCCGTTTATGGACGATTATTACGGATTTAAAAGTTCTAAGGAACAAACTCCGTACCTGTATGATTTTCCAAAAAACTATACGATTAAAAAAGGTGAAAATCTCAGAATTCTGGCAATGGGATTACACTTAAATAAGATTCAAAATTTAACTTTTATTTTCAGTGACAGCAACGGCGATGAGTTTGAGATTAATTTTTAATTGAACAAAACAATCGTATAGGATAAATTAAAAAAGAGGCAAAAATTTTTGACTCTTTTTTTTCAGTTTTATTTATTGCAGTAATCAGTGTAAAAATCATAGAATGATTTTATGTCTTGACAAAATCAAACGTTTGTTTTATAATTAAAATATGAACAATAATTCAAAAAAGGATGAAAATTCAAAATCAAGAATTTTGGCAGCTGCAACCAAGCTCTTTGCGCAAAAAGGTTATGACGGCACAAGTATCAGAGAAATTTGCAAAGCTGCAAATGTGAACCTTTGTATGATTTCGTATTACTGGGGCGGCAAGCGGGAGCTTTATCAGGGGATTATTGAAGATTTGCTCGAAAAACAAATGGAGTATTCTAAAAATTTTCTTGATTTAAACAGAAATCCTAAAAGCATGAGTGTTGATGAATGCGCTGATTTATTAATGCTAATATCAGGAAAATTTGTTGATTTTTTCTATACGAATGTATCTTCGGATTTGATAATTTTGTTGCTGAAAGAACAGCAAAAGCAGGATTTCATAGTAAAATCTCCGGTGCTTGACTATATGAGAGCTGTGGTCGCAAGAGTCTTAAATAAGGATGTCAATGACAGGCTTGTTATATTCAAAACTCTTTTTATGCTGTCTCAGGTAAATTCTCCGAGAATTCTTCCTGCCTTTTCGTTGAGGCTTCTTGGACAGGAGGATTTTTGTGAAGAAGATATTAAAATTATAAAAGAAAATGTAAAACTTTATATTAATGCAATTTTAAAGGAGAGGGGGTAAATGGTAATGAAAAAATTACTCCTTGCAGTTGTTATGTTGTTTTTTGCACAGAGCTGTTTTGCAGTTGATGTTCAGGAGTTGAATATTGAATTTTTTACGAGATTTAATGATGAAAATTTAAACTGTTATATACAGCAGGCGCTTGATAACAACCACGAATTAAAAAAGGCGGCGCATGTTCTTGAGCAGTACCGTCAGCAGACAAAATATTCTCTTGGGAGAGAATTGCCGTCGTTGAGTGTCAGTGCAAATTATCTCGGTGTAAAAGTTCCTGAACTTGATAATTTTCAATTGAAAGATAATGCTTTTATCCTTCCTTTGATGGCAAGTTACGAGGCGGATTTTCTTTTAAAAAATCGCGATAAAACAAAAGCTGTAAAGAAAACTTATGAAGCTGCAAAATTTAATGAAAAAGCTGTTTACCTTGCACTTTTAAGTGACGTGGCAGCCGTTTATACAAATATTTTGCAGTACGATGATTTGATAGAAAAACAGTCTGAAGTTTTAAAAAATCAGGAAGAAATTTTAAACAGAAGTAATAAAAAATTTGAACGCGGCGTGATAAGTTCAACAGAGTTAAACAATGTAAAAAAGAATGTTGAATCGGCCAAAAGTAATCTGGAAAAATTACAAAAAGAACGCGAAACAGCAATGATGAAATTAGCCGTTTTGACAGGTAATTCATCTTCAAATACGGCAGATATGAAAGTCGGAGATTTAGATAATTTTGAATATTCCGGAGTTATTCCCGAAGAGATAAGTTCGGATGTAATTTTTTCAAGACCGGATGTAAAAATGGCTGAGGCAAATCTTGAAAAAGCCAAAATTGATACAAGAGTTGCGAAAAAAGAATTTTTCCCGAGGTTCAATATTGTCGGAATCTGGGCATTTAATACTATAGCTCCGGGGACATTTTTTTCGTGGGAATCTTCACTTGCTGCAATTTTAGCGGGTGCAACACAGGATATTTTTAAAGGCGGAATGAAGGTCGCAAATTTAAAAATTCAAAAAGCAAAATACGAAGAGCTTTTCGAAGATTATAACCAGACTAATTTGGAAGCTGTCAAAGAAGTCAATACCGCACTTTGTATAATTAAACACAACAAAAAAATAGAAAATAATATAAAGTCTGAATTAAATTTTGAAAAAGAAAATTTTGAAAAAGCTCAAAAGAAACTTAATCAAGGAGTTATTTCAGAGCCTGAATATCTCGCAGAAGAAAACAAATTTATAAATTCACAAACAAGTTATGCGCAGGCAAAAACGCAGAGAATAGTAAATTATTTCACATTATATAAAGCCGTCGGAGGTCAGCTATGAAGAAAAAAGCAATAGTTTTGATATTATTAGTTATAATTATCTGCGGGACTCTTGGATTTCTGTACTTTAAAAACCGTAAAGTAAGTGATGAGCTGACACTCTACGGTAATATTGAAATTCGTCAGGTGGATTTGAGTTTTCAGGTCGCCGGAAAGATTGAGAAAATGCTCAAAGAAGAAGGCGATACCGTAAAAGCAGGCGAACTTGTTGCAATTCTGGATGACAGAGATTATGTATCCAATCTGGAAAAAGCACAGGCAGATGTCGAAAAAACGAGCGCGCTGAAAGATGATGCAGAATCTAAATTTGAACGTCATGCTCCATTGGTTGAAGATAATACAATTTCCAAACAGGATTATGACACGCTTTTAAATACAAAAAACAGAACAAAAGCGGATTATGATGCTGCAGTTGCACAGAAAAATTTTGCGAAAAACCAGCTTGATTATACAAAAGTTTACGCACCTGACGAAGGGGTAATTATGATTAGGGTGCAAGAGCCGGGGTCAAATGTTTCAAAAGGTCAGCCTGTTTACACAATGGCAAAAACAAAACCGGTATGGGTAAGGGCTTATGTAAACGAAACCGATTTAGGAAACATCAAATACGGTCAGGGGGTAACTGTATATACTGATACTGTAGATCCGGATACGGGTAAGAAAAGAGAATACAAAGGTCAGATCGGATATATTTCTCCTGTTGCGGAATTTACGCCAAAGGCTGTACAATCAACCGATATCAGAACAAATCTGGTTTACCGTATAAGAGTTTATATTTATGACATTGATGAATATCTGCGTCAGGGAATGCCGGTAACGATTAAGGTGGATTTGAACAGTGGGGAATAAACCCCTCACCCGAATTTCTAAGTTTCGCTGGGGCTCAACTTGAAATTCTTCCCTCTCCCGCAAGGGGCGAGGGATAGGAAAGAAAGGATATGATGAATACCAAGAAAAATCATAGATTTTATGCACCATACATTAAAGATTTAACAAGAACAATGCGTAAGGAACAAACTGAACAAGAGTATAAATTATGGCAGTTGATTCGTAATGCTAAATTAGGAGTAAAATTTCGCAGACAGTTTCCGATTGATAATAAATATATAGCCGATTTTATCTGTCTTGAAAAAAGGCTTATAATTGAAATTGACGGAGGGCAGCATAATGGTTCTTTTTCTGATGTACAAAGAACATTCTATCTTGAAAAACAAAACTTTAGAGTGATTAGATTTTGGAATAACGAAATCGACAACAATATAGAAGGATGTTATGAATTTTTAACAAATGAAATCTCATCACCCTCGCCCCATGCGGGAGAGGGAAGAATTTCAAGTTGAGCATAAGCGAAACTTAGAAATTCGGGTGAGGGGTTCAAACCCAAAACAAACCCAAAAAACAAAAGAGTAACAAAATGAACACTGTAGAAATCAAAAAACTAATAAAAACTTTTGGTAAAATAACTGCTCTGGATAACCTTTCGCTGAACATTGAAAAAGGTAAAATCACAGGGTTAATCGGTGCGGACGGTGCAGGAAAAACCACTCTTTTAAGAACAATCATAGGGCTTTTAATTCCTGATAAAGGAGATATTTCAACTCTCGGATTCAATCCTGTAACACAAAAAGACGAATTAACTCAACATATTGGCTATATGCCTCAAAAATTCGGGCTTTATGAGGATTTGACCGTTATAGAAAATTTAATGCTTTACGCTGATTTAAAAGGTATTGAAACAGGGGTAAATGGGGATAATAAGGTTAACGGGAATGAACCCCTCACCCGCATCCGTAATTCGCTTACGCTCAAACGGCTGCTCCCTCTCCCGCATGGGGCGAGGGGAGAAGTACCGCCCGTTAATGCGATTGAAAAAATGCTTGAATTTACAAAACTTGCTCCGTTTCAAGACAGGCTTGCCGGAGCTTTATCAGGCGGAATGAAACAGAAATTGGGTTTGGCCTGCACGCTTCTCGGGAATCCTGAATTTTTGCTCCTTGATGAACCCTCTGTCGGAGTTGATCCGATTTCACGCAGAGATTTAATGCAAATGGTTCGGGAAATGATTACTCCCGAAACCACGGTTTTATGGTCAACTGCCTATCTTGATGAAGCGCATAGTTTTGATACAGCTGTTGTTATTGATAAAGGGAAAGTGATTTATGAAGGTAAACCGCATGCTCTGGCTGCCACGCCGCAGGAGTTTGAAGAAAAAGTTATTGAGCTTATGGGCGGATACAGAGAGGAAACTTCAAAAATAGCAGAAAATTATGAATACAAAACCACCCCTCACCCCAACCCTGTCTTGGATTTGCTCCACGCTCACGGAGACTCGACAAAAAGCCTGCGGCTTAGTAGTCTCGTTCCGTTCGCTATCCGGACTTACTTCGTACCGTCCGTCCGCAAATCCGCTCTCCCTCACAGAGGTCAATCTGACAGGGCGAGGGAGGATATTTTTACTGTAGAAGCTGATAATCTTGAGAAAAAATACGGTAGTTTTTATGCCGTAAAAAATAACACATTCAAAATAAAAAAAGGTGAAATTTTTGGTTTGCTCGGACCAAACGGAGCAGGAAAATCAACATCTTTTAAAATGATGTGCGGACTTGCAAAACCAACTAACGGTACTGCAAGAATTATGGGCATTGATATTACAAAAGATCCTGAAAAAGCACGCTCAAATTTAGGTTATATGGCACAAAAATTTTCACTGTACGGAAGTCTTACCGTACAAGAAAATCTTGAGTTCTTTGCCTCGGCATACGGTATAAAATTCAAGAACAGAAACTCTAAAGTACAAGAAATTATTGAAGTTTTTGACTTAAAAGATTATGCTAATCAAAAAAGTGAAGAATTGCCTTTAGGGCTTAAGCAAAGATTATCAATGGCGTGTGCCCTCATTCACAATCCGCCGGTATTATTTTTAGACGAGCCGACTTCCGGTGTTGATGTTATAACCCGCAGGGATTTTTGGAACCATATTACATCACTTGCAAAAAAAGGAGTAACGATTCTTGTTACAACACACTTTATGGATGAGGCTGAATACTGCGATAGAATAAGTCTTTTTTATAAGGGTGAGACAATTGCTCTCGGAACTCCGGAGGAGCTTAAGCGTAAAGCTATGGAATTAAACCCCTCACCCCAACCCTCTCCCGCACGGAGGTCAATCCGGCGGGGCGAGGGAGAGCTTCTAAATATGGAAGAAACCTTTATAAGACTTATTAAAGAGAGTGAGGCCAAATGAAGATTCTACTGGCACTCATAAAAAAAGAAATAAAACAAATTCTTCGCGATCCGAGCAGTATAATAATCGCTTTTGTTCTGCCGCTTATTTCGATTTTGATTTATATGTACGGGATAAATCTGGATTCTGTAAGGGTGACAATGGGAATTAAAAATGATGACCCGACACCCGAAGTTGCCACGCTCGTCAAATCTTTCGGGCACAGCAAATACGTAAATTCCATTTATTTTGATAATCTAAAAGATATCGAAACAGCAATTATCCGTTCAAAAATCAAAGGGGCAGTGATAATTCCTAACGATTTTTCAACAAAACTTGCAAGAGGGCAAAGCGCTGATTTATTAGTCATTACAGACGGTTCGGAAGTTAATACGGCAAATTATGTTCAAAACTACGCTGTATCAATTGCAAACAGCTGGCTTATGACAAGCAAATATGCTGGTTCTGTTAAGTCTCCGTCAGTGGGTGCAGAAGTTCGCACATGGTACAATCCGGATTTAAACAGTCATTATTTTATTGTTCCGGGGTCAATTGCGATTACCATGACTTTAATCGGAATTCTTCTCACCTCGCTTGTCGTAGCGCGTGAATGGGAACGCGGTACTATGGAGGCGATGCTTTCGACATCTGTCAAAACTATTCATATTGTTCTCGGGAAATATATTCCTTATTTTATATTAGGAATGTTGTCACTTATTTTTAATATTTTTCTTTGCGTAGTAATTTTTCAAATACCTTTCAGGGGAAGTTACCTTGTGCTGCTCGTGGTGAGCGGACTTTTCCTGTTTACTTCTCTCGGAATCGGTTTGAATGTTTCTTCCGTGTTAAAAAATCAATTTCTGGCAAGTATGGTGGCAATGAGTGTCGGATTTATGCCGGCTTTAATGCTTTCAGGTCTGATGTTCCCGATAAATTCAATGCCTGTATTTTTCCAGCATCTGACAAGAATATTACCGCCAAGATATTATGTTTCGTTTGTTGAAAGTGAGTTTATGGCAGGCGGGGTTAACAGTATCAGACTGGAAAATGCAATTTATTTGACAATTTTAGGCCTGCTGTTTTTCGCTGCGGTTTATAAAAATACTTCCATGCGGCTGGAAAAAGTTTCCGCCCGTCAGCCGGAGGAAAGGCAGGTAGAAAAATGATAAGAGATTTTTTCCGCAGAGTTTTTGCATTGATGAAAAAAGAATTTATAACAATATGGAATGACCCGAAAACAAAAGGAATAATTATCGGATTGCCGATAGTACAGCTTTTGATTTTTTCAAACGCAGTGACTATGGAGGTTCAAAATATTGATGTAGTTGCGCTTGACCGTTCACAGAGTGTTGAGTCGAGAGAACTTTTGTCAAGATTTGAAAACTCTCCGAGGTTCAGGAATTTTTATTACGTTGATAATGAGGACGATTTTAAAAAGAAACTTGATACACAAAAAGTCCAGATAGGGATAATGATAAATAATGATTTTTCACGCGATATCAAATCCGGAAAGATTGCATCCGTTCAGGTTATAGCAGATGGAAGACAAACCAATTCGGCATCAATAGCATCCGGTTATGCTTCACAAATAATCACAGGCTACGGAACTGAAATTTTGCCGAAAAATAACGGTGCAAGCATAAATGCATCCGTGCGCAACTGGTTTAACCCGAATCTTGAATACAAGTGGTACATCTTAACCGTAATTGTTGCCATGTTGTCACTTGTTACAACATTGATTTTAACTGCATTATCAATTGCCAGAGAACGTGAACTCGGCACGTTTGACCAGTTAATTGTAAGCCCGTTATCATCTTTGGAAATCCTTCTGGGGAAATCTATTCCGCCGTTGATTATTGCAATGGCTTTAACAATGGTTATGACAGGAATTGTAATTGTATCTTTTCATATACCGTTTGCGGGTTCATTTTTATTATTTATGATTGCGATTTTAATTTCGCTTCTGGCAATAGTTGGTGTGGGACTTTTTATTTCCGCAATTTGTAATACTCAGCAGCAGGCAATTTTAAGTGTTATGACATTTATGATGCCGGCGGTACTTTTATCAGGATTTATCTCACCTATAGAAGATATGCCGGTTGCTCTGCAGTATTTGACCTGGTTAAATCCCGTACGTTTCTTTATGGTTTTAACGCGGGGGATTTTTCTTAAAGGAATGGGAATTGAAGATGTTATAACAAATCTTATCCCGTTGATTATAATTGCCGCAATCACTCTAACTCTTGCAGGACGCACTTTTAAAAGAAAATTAGGATGAATTAATAAAATATAACGCGGCTTATAAGCCCTTAAAATAACAGCTTCCGGTATATTGATATGAGTTTTATCAAAAATCTTTATAGCAGGATAGTTAAATTTAATTCTTTTTAGTATCTAAATAATCTTTAACTTCAGGAGATAACACTATGACAGGGCTTACCGCATTGGCAATTTTTTCATCGACAGGTTCAGAAAAATCAGTGTAGTCTATACTCAACAATTTTGAATAAATATATTTTTTATCAAAAGCCTGCGTTTTAGAGGTATCCATTGTATCTATCAAATAAAAGTTTTGTTCATCCTGAGAATCATATAAATAAGCATGTGCTTGGCCGTGCGGCCCTGTTTCGTCTAAAGATATTATAATAGTATTATCAGGTTTATTTGTATATTCCAGAAGTTCATTCGGGCTAATTTTACCCATTTTTACAACATTATTTTCGAAATGGAATTGATTATTTCCTGTATTAGAAAGGGTGTTTACTTTTTTGCCAGTCAAAACTTCGATTGCATTTTTAGGCTGACCTCCGTACAAATAATCCGATTCGGAGTATCCTGATAAATAACACAAATTATATCTGTTATTAACATTGGCTTTTCCGTTGGCTATATTCTCTTTTCTGAATTTTTCGAAAGCTAATTCTATAGCAACCATATCTTTATCACCGGTTGAATATTTTTGTTGTTTTATTGCATTGTCTAATTCGTTTTTTGACATAGTGTAACTACGCTTAGCCCCTAACAGATTTATCGTTACATCGCCGTTCGGGGCAATTTTTATTATATCCTTAAAGATTTGGCTATTATGTTTTGCAATTCCATGGACGGACGATAACAGCCAGCAATCACCAAGTTTTCCTTGTTTAGTATTGTTTATTATCCCGTCTGTTTCTTCATTAAGAAGTTTTAACATTTCAACTTTTGGGCCGAATTTTTCAAAGGTTTTTGTATCTTGATTCCATCTGTAATAAATTCCGGCCTCTTTTGAATCAACATATACATTTGCTTCTTTTGAACTTTTTATATATCCGTTTTTGCTTGCGTAAAAATCTGATTGAGTTGTTTCATTATTCAATGAATCGTAGTATTTATCACCGATTTTATAATAAGAGTCATTTGTTACATCCGAAATTTCAGATATAGTAAACTGCTGCTTATCATTATCCCAGATTTTATAACATTTTTGTTCTTTATCATAGAACACAAATTTTTTGCCTGTATGTTCCAGACCATATACATCAGCCATTACATTCGGAATATTGTATACAATATCATGTTGAGGTTCAAGATATGTATTTTTATTTTTAACAAACAATTCGCCTTCAGGAGTTAAAAATGAACCATCTTTTGTTGCGCAATATCCTGTTTTTAAGACAGTTTTTATATCTTTTGCTTTTGTAAATTTATTCTTTTTTTCATTCCAGCGATAATATGTTTCATCTTTTTCATTGTAATATATATCAATATTTGGAGTTTGTGTATAGCCTTTAGATAAAGCAATCATACTTTTTTGACTTTTATCAGGCTCAGTTTCATTTTTATTTTGCGCTGCCAGATTCCATAAAGGCTCTTTATTTTTCTGATTGATTTTAGGCTCTATGGTACTGTTAATATTAAATTGTGAGTTAAAATCTATAGGTTCAATCCCCATACATAAACCTCTTATCGCTTATATGTATTAAAAATATTTTAATATTTTTATTTCTATAAAATTAAAATTATTAACAAATATTTACAAAAATAAGAACAAAAACTATCCAAGATTAACATACCATTGCAGTATCCGGATTTGAAGTTATTTGCCGTAAATTTCACCTATCTATTATTATTTAATGTTATTTTTGTTTTAGGAAGCTCCGGTGTTTTATTTGCTTTTTGCTGTTTTTGTTCAGATTTGCCTAATGTCCATCTGAAGCCAGCCTGCAATCCTACACCGTTTCTGCCGCCGTTAGTGATGTAAGTTTGGAAGAAGCCTGTGAATCTTTCGCCCCACGCTTTTTTTACACCGACACCGTACTTAACAAACGGATCAATTGAAAGGTTTGGAAGGGCAACATTGTTTGCCTGAAACTGAGTTCTGTCCATAATATTCCAAACTACACTTACACCCAGATATGGTTGCCATCCGTTTTTAAGGGCATGTCGGTTGGGCATACCTGTCCAACGGTAAATTTGGACATTAAGCAGACTCGGAATTTTCTTTGATTTTGGGAGTTTTTAGTCTGATTTATAAATATTTTTTATAATTTCAAGTCCTGATAAAGTCCAATTTAAGCCGGTTTAAAAATATAACATCATGCAGTTTCCGACCACTGTAATATAGTGTTGTTGGGCAAGTATGCCCAACCGACCATCCTAAAAAAGCCCACACAAAGCGGGCTTTCCAAAAATATCAATCTATCCGTACAAATCAATCCGGACGTGAAATTACAATGGGGGGTTAAACAAAATGACACCTTGTGAATTTAGGCAATATTTAAATTCGTCCTACTGATTGGTTACGTTTTTAGAGGGACATTTCAAGAAACTCCAGCCTTCAACTGCTGAGTGAGTTGCCCATGTGGAAGCCAGCTACTTGTAAATAATTGTTAATTTTTTTTAAAATTGAGCAATAATAGAAAACATTTTCACTTTATATATTCATGCCAATGTCAGATTTCGATAAACTTTTTCAAGAAAAATCTATAAAATTCAATAATGGTACAACATGGAAGCAGCCTTCAAAAGACAGAGGCTGGATTAAGGATAGTGAGATTTCAACAAATTCTGCAAATAAGTCACTTTTCCAGTTTTTTGATACCAACAAGAACAATCGACTGGATGCAAAAGAATTAAACAGTTTATTTAATAGTTTATATAATTTTGCAGAAAGTGACGGGAATTCTGAATTGAATATTCATGAAATTGAGCAATTTCTTTCCTTTACAAAAGAAAATGATAATGGAATATTAAAGGATGCCGGATTAAAAGCAAAAGATATTGAGAGCTTCCTTATGCAAATTAACACTATAACAGAAGAAAAGACCAAAGAAGTACCGAAAGATTCAAATACAGCACGGCAAAGGGAAGATACATTAGAACAGTATGTAAGTAGATATAATTTACTGCATGATAAAACTACAGATTCAGACTTACTCAGATTAGCACAATCTGTTGTTTCAGAATATCTTGATGAGTATGGCGTATTATCCAATTCTACATCGAGAAGTATAAGTATCCTTCATACTACATTGTCGGAAGACGAAAATAAGGCATACGATATGCTCAGATTAAGACCTGAAAAACTATCTGATGATCCGGAAATAGCTAAAAAACAAAAGGAAGCGATTATTAAAAAATACAATTTTGCGAACTGTGGAGAGGCTGCAGATATAACATCTTCCATCCTGCAAAAACTAAATTCTGAGAAGTATGAAGTATCTAAAATTTATTTTGATCCTCTTACAAACCCTAGTCATGTAGCTATTTTATTACAAGATTTAAGCAATGGCGAAAACTATATCATTGATAACTGGATAAATCCTGAAGGTGGAATTTTTACAAAAGATAATTGGACAAAGATGATTCAAACCATTTACGAAACAGACGACTATGAAGTTAAATTAGCACCCATAAAAACATAGTAGATGGGCATTGAACCCATGTAAAATAACACCTAGTTTGAGAAATTATCACAGCCGGTTTGAGAATTTTGGTACGCTTTCACTGAAAAATTTAAA